>JBAZRW010000001.1:0-300000 GCA_041662785.1 Bdellovibrionales bacterium
ACGGGATCCCCGCTTTCGCGGGGATGACGCTAAAGGGGAATATCGCTATAAAAACACCGTCATTCCCGCGAAAGCGGGAATCCCGTTTGTTTTTTCTCTACGAGTCACTTCATTCGCTTTTTGGTATTACTTTATACTCCACGCTCTTGATCCCTGCTCTCTGAACTCTGACCCCTGAACTCTGAATGCCCTTTTACCGCTTCCTCACCAACCTTTTTGCGCCGCTGATTACCCTCTACCTTCGCTTTCGCAAGGCCAAGGGGCGTGAGGATGCCTCACGGTTTCAAGAACGTCTTGGCCACGCCTCCATCCCCCGTCCCCACGGCAAACTTATCTGGTGTCATGCTGCCAGCGTAGGCGAAGCCATGTCAGTGTTGGCTCTTATCAAAGCCTTGCGTCAGCGCCACCCCAATTGGTCTATCCTTTTAACGACAGGGACAACAACATCGGCCAGCCTTGTCGCAGCGCGCTTGCCTGATGGTGTTTTCCATCAATTTGTGCCTGTTGATCGTTGGCCTTATGTGAAGCGTTTTTTGGGCCATTGGAAGCCTGATCTGGCGCTGTGGGTCGAGTCCGAGCTGTGGCCCAACATGCTGGCCGCGCTGAAAGAACGGCACGTCCCTGCTATTCTTCTGAATGGTCGCATGTCCGAAAAGTCCTATCGCCGCTGGCGCATGATTGGCGGAACCAAGGAAATGCTGAGCGTTTTTTCTCTCGGCCTTGCCCAAACGGGGGCTGAGCGCAGCCGCTTTGCGGCGCTGGGTCTTCAAGACACGCGCGTGATAGGCAACCTGAAATTCGCCGCCGAACCTTTGCCCTGCGATGAAAAAGAACTGGAACAGCTTCGCGCCGCCATAGGCGGGCGACCCGTTTGGCTTATGGCCTCAACCCACGCGGGCGAAGAAGAAATTGCGCTTCGCGTTCACGCCCATCTTCATAAAGCCTTTCCCGACATTCTGACAATTATCGTGCCACGCCACCCCCAACGGGGGAATGAAATTGCCAGCTTGATCGAGAAAAAGAGCCTCACCTTTGCCCACCGCGCCAAGGGCGAGCCGATCACGCCAGAGGTCGCCCTCTACCTTGCTGACACGATGGGCGAGCTTGGTCTCTTCTATCGCCTTTGCCCCGTATGCTGCCTTGCTGGCTCCTTCACATGGGGGGGACATAATCCGGTGGAGCCTGCCCTGCTTGGCTGCGCTACGCTGCTGGGGCCGCGCATGGACAACTTTGCGATCATGGCCGACGATATGCTCGCGGCAGGCGCGGCGCAGCAAGTCTTGGACGAAAACGAGCTGGGCGATGCGCTTTCCCACCTATTCAAAAACCCCGTATCTATCGAAACGCTGGCTTCCGCCGGACACACATGGGCCCAAGACAAGCAAACTATCCTGAATGAGACGCTGGCCGTGTTGGATCCTTTCTTCACGTCACGAGCCGCCCCATGAAAACCCCTGCTTTTTGGTATCGTCAAAAAGGGTTTTGTGCGCGGATGCTTGCGCCGTTGGGACAACTTTATAGGGCAGCAACGCTGATCCGACGCGGCATCATCACGCCTTATGCCGCATCCGTTCCCATCCTGTGCATCGGCAATATCGTAGCGGGCGGCGCGGGCAAAACACCTACAGCGCTGGCTCTAGCCACAATGTTGATCAAGGACGGACAGAAACCCGTCTTCGTCTCGCGCGGATACGGCGGCAACGAAAAAGGCCCCTTGCGCGTCGATTTAAACAAACACACCGCAACCGAAGTCGGCGATGAAGCGCTGCTGCTGGCCAGCAAAGCGCCCTGTTGGATCGCCCGCGAAAGGCCTACCGCCATCCGCGAGGCAGAAAAGGAAGCGACCGTCATCATCCTTGACGATGGCCTACAAAACCCCAAGGTTGCGGCGGAGATGGCTCTGCTTGTCATCGATGGCGAGGCTGGTCTTGGCAACCAGTGCCTGATCCCAGCAGGCCCCTTGCGCGAGACAATGAACGACGCTCTCCCGCGCATCGATGCCATCGTGATGATTGGCGAGGATTGCCACGGCTGCGCCCAAAACCTTGGCAAGCCAGTCCTACAGGCCTCGCTTAAACCCGCCCTTAGACCCGATTTTCTGGCCAAACCGAACGTGCTGGCCTTTGCGGGTATTGGACGGCCTTCCAAGTTTTATGAATCGTGCCGCAAGGCAGGCCTTAACGTCGTCCTGACACAGGATTTTCCCGATCATTACCGTTTCAGTGAAGAGGATTTGGCGCGATTAACGCAACGGGCGCAAGAAAAAGACCTTCGCCTTATTACCACAACCAAAGATTTCGTGCGTGTGCCAATGGCCTTCCGGCCCCATGTCGCCGTTTTGTCTGTTGACCTTGTTTTTGCCGAGCCAGACAAAGTTAAGGAGCGGGTTTTGACACCGCTCCTTAACAAAAGAAAAACAGACGTTTCTTAAGCCAGATACTGGCCGCCGTTGATATTGAACGTAGCGCCTGTCGTGAAGCCGTTTTGCTCATCCGCCAAGAAGGCGACAAGCCGTGCGATGCCCTGCACGTTGCCCAATTTCTTGACCGGAATTTTTGCCACGATCTTTTCCAAAATCTCTGGCGCAATTGCTTTCACCATGTCGGTTTCGATATAGCCCGGTGCGATCACGTTGACGGTCACGCCCTTAGCCGCGACTTCCAAAGCCAGCGACTTTGAAAAACCGATGATGCCCGCCTTCGCTGCAGAATAATTCGTCTGCCCCATCGCGCCCGCAAGGCCGTTGATCGAGCTGATCGAAATAATGCGACCAAAGCCGCGTTCACGCATGCCTTCCACCACAAGGCGGGACATGTTGAAAACGGAATCAAGATTGGTAGAGAGGACTTCGCGCCATTGCTGCTGCGTCATCTTATGTAAGAAGGAATCGCGCGTGATACCCGCGTTGTTGACCAAAATATCGACGGGGCCAAGCTTCTTTTCGATCAAAGCAAGACCGGCGGCGCAAGCGTCATAGTCACCGACATCAAACTTATAAACGGCATCAATGCCCGAATTTTCCTTAAACGCTTCAGCGGCCTTATCATTGCCCATATAGGTCGCTGCGACCTTATAGCCAAAAGAATGCATGGTTGCGCTAATCGCCGCACCGATGCCGCGCGTGCCACCTGTTACAACAACAACCCGTGCTTTTTCAACTTTTCTTGTCATGTTCTTTTCCTCGATGATTGAGTAGGTTTTTTGATTTTTTTCTTAGCCTTGGCCTTGTCACCCCACAAAACGCCTGCCACAGCGTATTGATCGTCCTTCATCTCGTTAACGACAACGCACACGCTGTCGGGAGAAACATCCAGCGCTGTGGCAATCGCCTCCGTCACCGCATACACCATACGGCGTTTAGCAGCGACGGGACGCTTGATAATATCAATATGAACGATGGGCATATTCTGTGACCCTCCCTCTTCCTTTTAAGTAACCTGACAAACGCTCTCGCTGCGGCTAAGGATTAGGTGTTTTTTTCGAGAACCGCAGCGCAAACGTACAGTGAGTACGTGCGCAGCGGATCGCAGAAAACGGCACGGAAGCCAACGCCGCAGTAGAAAGAGCGTGGGCAGGTTACCGCTCGATGCACATGGCAATACCCATACCGCCGCCGATGCACAGCGTGACCAGACCTTTTTTAGCCTCGCGCTTTTGCATTTCGTGGATCAACGTGACCAGAACGCGCGCGCCCGAAGCACCGATAGGATGACCCAAAGCAATTGCGCCGCCATTGACGTTGACCTTCGCCACATCCCAGCCCATTTCCTTGTTCACGGCAATCGCCTGCGCGGCAAAAGCTTCGTTGGCTTCAACCAGATCGAGATCGCCTACGCTCCAGCCCGCCTTTTTCAACGCCAGCTGGCTCGACGGGATCGGCCCCGTGCCCATAAGCGCCGGATCAACGCCAGCGGTCGCCCATGAGGCAATGCGTGCGAGAGGGGTCAGGCCACGCTTAGCGGCTTCTTCCTCGGTCATCAAAACAAACGCGGCTGCGCCATCATTGATCCCCGATGAATTACCCGCCGTCACCGTGCCGTCCTTTTTAAACGCAGGCTTTAACTTCGCCATGCCTTCGACGCTTGCGCCAAAGCGGGGGTATTCATCCTGAACAACCGTAATGTCGCCCTTTTTATTGGGGATGATCACGGGAACGATTTCGTCCTTAAACTTGCCCGCGTTAATCGCGGCTTCAGCCTTCAATTGCGATTCCACGGCGAAGATGTCTTGCATCTCACGCGTGATGCCAAATTTCTCGGCCACGTTTTCGGCGGTGATGCCCATATGGCAGTTATTGAAGATGTCCGAAAGGCCATCCTTGATCATCGTATCAATCATCGCGCCATCACCCATGCGGATGCCATTGCGCAGATAGATCGCGTGTTGCGACAGGCTCATATTTTCCATGCCACCCGCCACGATAACCGAAGCATCGCCCGCCTTAATCGCCATCGCGCCATTGGCCACGGCGCGTAGGCCCGAGCCGCAAATCTGGTTGACACCATAGGCTGTCTTTTCGGCAGGAATGCCACCAGCCATCGCCGCCTGACGCGCAGGGCCCATGCCCAGACCCGCCGACAAAACATTGCCCATAACGACTTCATCAACATCCGTCGCCTGTACCTTGGCGCGGATAAGGGCTTCCTTAATCACCTCACCGCCCAACTGAACGGCTGGACGAGACGCCAAAGCGCCGTTGAAAGAACCAATGGCGGTGCGCGTGGCGCTAACAATCACAATGTTTGTCATGGATAGAAGGCTCCTTTGAAGAGGTCGGGGGATGAACTTGTTCTAAGAAATCGCGGTAACCATAGGGCTAAACGTTAAGCAAGGCAAGAAAATATCAATCAAACCACATGCTTATGTCACGATTGTATGTTGCGGCGCAGCAAGCGGTCTTTAAGAACTCGCCAGCCTTACGATGAAACGAGCCCCGATCACATGGCCCTGCGCATCAAGGCGGTTTTCAGCCCAAATACGGCCATGATGCGCCTCGACAATCTGCTTGGAGATACTCAGACCTAGGCCAGAATGCGTGCCAAATTTCTCGGCCTTCGGGCGCTCACTGTAAAAGCGGTCAAAGATGGCCTCTCGCTTGTTTTCAGGAATGCCACCGCCCTCGTCCTCAACGATCAGATCGATAAAGCCGCCTTTGACAGGCGCGAGCCTCACAACGACCTTACTTTCTGGCGGCGAAAAAGACAGCGCATTGACAATCAGGTTTTGCATCACCTGAACAAGCCTTGGCTCAATACCCTCGACTTTAAGGGATGCATTTTGAGGCACATCCGCCACCACAAAAGCGACCGTGTGGCCTGCCTTTTCATCATCGGCATAAAGGGCCACCAACGCACGAACCAATCGCGCAAGATCAACGGTGGCGACCTCATCGCGTGTTAGCTCAGCATCCAAACGCGAGGCGCGCGAAATATCCGAAATCAACCGATCTAACCGATCCACATCGTCGTGGATCACCTGCATCAGTTTTTTCTGCCGGTCGGGATCGCTTACCTTGCCTGCCGTTTCGACCGCGCTTCGCAAAGACGTCAGCGGGTTTTTGATCTCGTGCGCGACATCGGCGGCAAAATTTTCAATCGCGCTAATACGCTTGGCCAAAGCTGAGGTCATGTCGCGCAACGCCACGGACAAGTCGCCTATTTCATCCCGCCGCGCACTGAAATCAGGGATCGCATTGTGATCAAGAAGCCGCGCCGTGCCGGAAAGGCCCACCATCTCCGTCTGCCCATGGCGCACGCTTTCTGCTGCTTTGGCGAGCAGCTTAAGCGGCCTTGCGATCGCCCGCGCAAGGTAGATCGACAAAAGTACCGTAATGAGCAGCGTGACGCCGAATATCTTGAGTATATCGATGCGGACTTCATGAATCGCCGCGCTGATTTTCGTATCGGAACGCGTCAGGATGACCATGCCGAGTACTTGCTTATAACGCTGAACGGGTGACGCTGCCGAAAGCAACAGCCCCCCTTCTGGCAGACGCCAGACCTCCGTCGAGACAACCCCGTCACGCGCCCTTTTGACGATATCGTATTGGTCGCCTTGTTGCAGCTCTTCTTCAGGATAAAGGGGATAATCGGCCTTGGTCGCCAAACGATCCATCAGGTCAAAAAAGCCCATCACTCGGTCACCAAGCCAATGCCCCGTGGAAGGAGGCAAGCGCCGCGCCATCACCTTGCCCGCCGGATCAAGAAGGATCTGGCTATCGGCCAAAAGCGTGTCATCCACGTCGTAAAGCCGCGTATGCGTTGCGCTGGCCTCCACCAAACGCCGGATCATCAGCCGCGCCAAAAGGGGCGAGAGGATATTGCGCTCGTCGCGGTCCAGAACGACCGCACCTTCGGCAATCGCGCTGGCGGACATCCGCGCCTGCATCCTAAGGCCGTCCAACTCCGTCGCGATCAAACGATCCTGATAGCGCCCCAGATACAACAAGCTGCCGACCAGAATGGCCAGCGCCATCACATTAACGGCCAGAATCCGCAGCATGAGCGGCGAAAGACACGGCGGCGTCCGCTTGCTCCAAAAGCGCGGTGGCCAAGGACAAGCCTGCGCGTCAAGCGAACGATGAAAAAAGGAATGGAACGCGCAAAAAGGCATCAGAAAGCTCAATCTTCCTTGTAGCGGTAACCGACGCCATAAAGCGTCTCGATCTGCTCAAAAGTTTCATCGACCACGCGAAACTTTTTGCGAAGGCGTTTAATGTGGCTATCAATCGTGCGGTCATCAACATAGATGGACTCGCCGTACGCGGCATCCATCAGCTGATCGCGGCTTTTGACATGCCCGACGCGCTGCGCCAAAGCCTTGACCAGCAAGAACTCTGTTACCGTCAAATCGACGGGCTTGCCTTTCCATGTGCATTGATGGCGCGAGCCATCCAAGACAAGCTCGCCGCGCGTAATCATCTGCGCTGCATCGTCAGCCGGCGGGTTAAGGCGCAACTGCTCACGCCGCAGGATCGCGCGAACGCGCTCTAACAAAAGGCGCTGAGAAAAAGGCTTGGTGATATAATCGTCCGCACCCATGGACAGCCCCATAATCTCATCCACCTCTTCGTCTTTTGAGGTCAGGAAGATAACAGGCATCGCTTGCGTCAACGGCTGCTGGCGCAAACGCGAGAGAAGCTCCATCCCCGTCAGGCGAGGCATCTTGATATCCAACACGGCCATGTCGGCGGGCCGTTGGCTAAGACCGCGCAAGGCTTCCTCGGCATCCGAATAGGTACGCACCTGATAACCCTCAGCCTCAAGGGCCATGCTCACGGACGTCAGGATGTTGCGGTCGTCATCGACAAGAACAATGGTCTGGGACAAGGGCTTCTCCATAGGGGTCAGGGTTCAGGATTCAGGGATCAGGGGGATAGCCCCTCTACCCGTCACATCATATTACCTTTCAAACTATGGCACAATTTGGAAGATATTGCGGCTTTTATCAAGCCTATTGGCCACTGAACACCATTTTCCCTGACCCCTGATCTCTAAGCCCTGATCCCCGAAGCCTTTTCCCTTGCCCCTTCTCTGCCCTCATGTTAAACGTCTTCGCCATCATTCTAAATGCTAACCTTAAGGGGCAAAGATGGCCAATTTCCAAGAAGCTTTGACATTTGACGACGTTCTGCTCATTCCGGCGGCCTCTAACGTCTTGCCCTCGGACGTTTCCGTCGCCACCCGCTTTTCCCGCAATGTCAGCCTTGGAATCCCCCTTGTTTCCGCCGCCATGGACACCGTGACTGAAAGCAGCCTTGCTATCGCGCTGGCACAGGCGGGCGGTATCGGCGTCATCCATCGCAACATGTCCCCCGCGCAGCAAGCCGAGGAAGTCCGCAAGGTCAAGCGCTTTGAATCGGGCATGGTCATGAACCCCATTACCATCGCGCCCGATGCGCCGCTGGCCGCCGCGCTCAAGCTCATGGCCGATTATCGCATTTCCGGCATTCCGGTGGTGGAGCAACCCTCTGGCAAGCTGGTCGGCATCCTGACCAATCGCGACGTGCGCTTTGCCACCAACCTGCAGCAGCCCGTGGCCGAGCTAATGACCAAGGATAATCTGATCACCATCGGAATGGGCGTGAACAAGGAAGAGAGCAAACGTCTTCTCCACCAAAACCGCATTGAAAAGCTGATTGTCGTGGACGAGGCCTATCGCTGCGTCGGCCTGTTAACCGTCAAGGACATCGAAAAGGCGCAACTTCACCCCCATTCCTGCAAAGACGGTCAAGGCCGCCTACGCGCCGCCGCCGCCATCGGAACGGGCGCGGATTCCATCCAGCGCGTTGAGGCCTTAGTGGACGCAGGCGTCGATGTGATCGTCGTCGATACCGCACATGGCCATTCGGCAGGCGTTCTGGCCGTCGTAAAAAGAATTCGCGCCCATACCTCTGGCGTGGATATCGTTGCGGGCAACATCGCCACGGCATCCGCCGCGCAGGCGCTTATTGATGCTGGCGCGGACGGAGTCAAAGTGGGCATCGGCCCCGGCTCTATCTGCACCACGCGCATCGTCGCGGGCGTAGGCGTGCCGCAACTCACCGCCGTGATGAACGCGGCCTCGGTCTGCCGCAAACAAGGCATTCCCGTCATCGCGGATGGGGGCATCAAATTCTCGGGCGAGATTGCCAAGGCCATCGCGGCGGGAGCCGATTGCGTCATGCTTGGCTCCCTGTTTGCCGGAACCGATGAAGTGCCGGGCGAGGTGATCCTCTATCAAGGGCGCTCGTATAAAGGCTATCGCGGCATGGGCAGCCTTGGCGCGATGGTGGAAGGCTCAGCCGACCGCTATTTCCAAAAAGCCGACACCGGCAACCTCAACAAGCTGGTTCCCGAAGGCATCGAAGGCCGCGTCCCCTATAAAGGCCCTGTGTCGGGCGTGATCCACCAGCTGATCGGCGGCCTTCGTGCCGCGATGGGCTATACGGGCTGCGGCACGATTGCCGATATGCAGACCAAGGCCGAGTTCGTCCGCATCACGGGTGCGGGCTTGCGTGAAAGCCACGTCCATGACGTGACCATCACCGCCGAAGCCCCCAATTACAGGGCGGAATAAGGCTTTTTACCCAACGAAAGTATTAACCTTCAGCCAACCCCACTACCAAACGGGGCGCTTTTGCGCTATGTTCCGACACGCTTGAAATGCGCTTTCTTATTCTAACGCTTTATTTAAACGACGCATAAAATGAAAAAACTAAACGTCCTTCTTCTTGGTTGGGGCAAGATGGGCAGCGTTGAGGGCAAAGCCATCCTCTCCTTGCGCCAAGAAATGGAAAAAGAGAATCGGGAGCTCAACCTTGTCGTTGTCGAGCGCATGAACGACAGGCTGGAAGACGCCAAGCGTTTTGTGCAGTCTGGATTCCCATCCTACACACAGGCGCTCGATTCCATGACAGCCACCAACACCTCGCCAGAAATCATCGTCATGGCCTTTAACGATGTGGAGCATTTTCCCGCGTTCAAAAACCTTCTTGAAACAACCCCCTCGATCAAAGCTGTTTTTTCGGAAAAACCTTTGGCCGCAACACAAGAACAGGCGGAGTGCCTTTATCCATTTATGCATGATAAATTTGTAACCCTTGATACCATTATTAACTTCAGTCCCGTCTTTGACGCCTTACGTCAATATCTTCCCAACGATATGGCGCTCACACACTTTGATTGTTTCTGGCGCAAAGACCGCACAAAGGACACGCGCCCTTCGACCGGTATTGTCTCTGATATTATCCACCCCCTTGGCATCGTGTCGGAAATGTTTAAACAAGGCGCCATAACGCTGATGGCTGGCACAGGCTATCAGGGCTATTTGAGCGATGGGGCCAAAGATGTCGTGTACGAAATCGACACGCGTTGGATGACGGACAAGAAAATCCCCGTAACCTTGCAAACAAGCTATGCTTACCCCAAGCAACAGCGCGAAGTTATCGCCTACTACAAAAGTGCCGCAGGAGAAACTTGCATCGCTGACCTTCAATTCGACGTAGCGCGCACAACGGATCGCCTTGTCTTCTCGCACTATGCCTCAAACGGAAAGCAACTTTCTCAAACCACCTACACCAGTGAGCCGGACGATGTCCAAACGGGTTATCAGGGCATGGTGGGCGACAGGGTTTCTGCCTTTATCGGCTGGAGCTTCCGCGCTTATTTGAAACCCGATGACCAACTGGCGGCGCATAAAATATCCAATTTAGAATCATCAAGGCTGCTTCAAAACACCATCGAGCAAATCCGCGCACCAAACGCCCCCATGGTGATCACCCAGCGTCCCGCGTTAAGCGTATTAACGCCGCGTCAGGCCTAGGCTCTCTATCACCGCCTCAACGCTCAAGGCCGCGAGCGGCTTGCCTTGCAGCCATGTCGTATGCGCGCCGCGAGGCGATGACCAGTAAGGATCGACCTGATCCGACATCAGAGCCACCGTCCGTGCCCCCACCACCGCCGCCAGATGCGTTGGCCCCGTATCGTTGCCCACAACGCACTCTGCGCCCCGCGCCAGCGTTGCCAACTGCGCCAACGTCGTCTGTCCGCTTAAATCCATAACCTCTGGCGCAAGGGCACGAATGGCAGCGATACTTTGCGCGTCAGCTTTTGTGCCAACAGCAATCGACACAATCCCTTTTTCCGCCAGCTTTTGTGCCAACGCAGCGAACGATTCCGGCGGCCAGCGCTTATACAAACGATCGGGGGCGCACCCCGCAATCAACAGCACGTATTTTTCTGGAATCGCAACGCCCTTCATCGGGGCAGCCAGCCATGACAGATCGGGAGGCTGAACCTCTTTAATCCCCGCCGCCTCCAGCTGCGCGGCCAGAAAATCCGTATAGTGCGTCTTGGGCGCGGGTGGCCACGGGCGCGGGAAGCGGCAGCCCTTGACCGCGCCAGACCATTCGGGCTTTCCCAAAGCATGAAACAAAATTGATTGCCTCGGCTTGCCCTGAAAATCGTAAACGCGTGTCGGCGCAAAGGCACGAACCAGCCTCAACAACTTGATCCATTTCAGAGGCTGCCAAACCTTGGGCCTAGGATCAAGCAGCACGAGATCAAACCACGGCATCGAAAGGCCAAAAGCCGCAAAAGGCGGCGCGGTCAAAAGCGCAATCTCAGCCTCAGGATGCGCGGCACGGATAGCGGCAAACGCGCCCATGCACAAAACCAGATCGCCCAAAGCCCCAAGCTTGATGACTAGAATTCGTTCTTTCATGGCCGTGCCTTTTCCGCCGCCACCTCATCATACACCGCCAGCGTTTTGGCGATCATCAACGCATCCGTGAAGTGTGCAGCAACGTGGGCGCGGCCAGTCTTGCCCATCGCGGCAGTGGCCTCTGGCGTCATCGCCAACGCCTTGGCCATCGCGCTTGCCCACGCAGGGGCATCGTCCGGTGCGACCAGCCAGCCTGTCTTCCCCACCACAATCGTGTTCTTCATCCCGCCAAGGTCGCTGGCAATCACGGGCACGCCAGCGGCCATCGCCTCCACCGGCACGCGGCCAAAGCCTTCGGGAACCTTGGACGGTTGTAGGGCAAGCCGCGCAAGGGCATAAGCCGCCGCCATATCCTTGCACGCGCCGACAAGCCTCACAACGTCATCCAACTCTTCCTCTTGGATCAAGGAGCGAAGGCGCTGCGTATAGCCCTCCCTCCCCTGATCGTCGCCTACCAACAAAACAGGTGGCGAAACCTGTCCCTGCTTCCTTAAAAGGGCAACAGCGCGAATGACCGTTTCATGCCCCTTGATAGATGAAAGCCGCGCAGGCAAAAGGATGGCTTTTTCCTCTGGCTTCATCCCCCATGCCTCTCGCAAGGCCTCGACACGCCCCTGCTCTATCGCCAAAGGATCAAAAGCCTTCACATCCACGCCGCGATCAACCAGACGTAGGCGATCCTTGCCCACGCCGTAATGCTCGCTGACATGCGCCGCGATAAAAGGCGAAATCGCGATCACGCGATCCGCCGCCGCCATCACGCTGTTGTACGCGCGTTTAACGGCACTAGAAAACTTGTACGCCGCATGAAACGTCGTCACAAAAGGACACCCCGTCAGGCGGCAGGCGATCTTGGCGCTCCACGCGGGGGCACGGGACCGCGCATGAACAATGTCCACGCCCTCGCGGCGGATCAGCTCGGCCAGCCAAAACGCGTTGCGAATAATCCGCGCCGGATTCTTGGTCGCCACGTCGCGCTTGATAAAAACCGCGCCAGCCTCCTCCGCCGTTTTTTCGCGCCAGCCGCCTGTGGACACGATGATGGCACGATCACCGCGTTTGACTAGCGCGGCGGCCATATCGACGCAGGCTTGCTCCGCCCCGCCAGAGCCAAGCGCCGGAATAATTTGCAAAACGGTTAGGGGCATGATGGCTCCTTTTCCGGAAAGGCGACGCGCCAGACCGTCTCAGCCGCTTTATTGGAAGGCGTGAACGCCCCGCGCCCCAGCCACGCGCCAATAGATGTCAAATCCGCCTTTGCCGCCGCATGACGCTTAGAATCCCCCATCACTTCCACAAGCGCGGCAGCAAGATTTTCGGGCGTGCATTGCTCCTGCAAGAACTCCGGCATCACGGCGCGATCTTGCATAATGTTCACAAGCGTCGCAAACCGCGCCTTGATAAAGGGGCGATAAAGAGCCGCCGTCAGCCGCCCAATCTTATACGCGATCACGGTCGGCAACGCCGCTAAGGCCAGCTCAACCGACACCGTACCGGAACACGCCAGCGCAGCGCGGCAGGCCGCATAGGCATCGTATTTAGCCTCATCACCGCGCACCAGATGAACGGGCACAGACCACGCCTTCGTTTCCTTTTCGATCAAGGGCGCAACGGCCTCCACCACCGGCAAAGCAATTTCCAGCTTGGGAAAACGCTCGCGCAGCTGGCGCACCGTCTCGCGGAACGTGGGGAGCAAACGGCTCACCTCACCCATGCGACTTCCGGGCAGCACGCATAAAAGCGGCGTATCCGGCGCGATGGCAAAGGCCTCGCGAAACCGCGCCCCGTCGCCGCGCCCCGCACCGCTTTCCACCAAAGGATGACCGACGAACGTGCAAGGCAGCCCTTCTTTGGTAAAATACGGAGGCTCAAACGGCAAAAGCGCGAGCAGATGATCCAAAAATTGTGCGATTTTCTTCGCCCGCCCTGCCCGCCATGCCCACACCGTCGGCGCAACATAGTGGATCAACGGGATACCCTGTCCCTTCAGCGCCTTGGCGACGCGAAAGGAAAAATCGGGCGAGTCAATGGTGATCAGCGCGGCGGGACGCGCCGCCTTCACGGCCTCTTTCGTTTCACGTAAACGCCGCAACAACAGCGGCAGATGACGGACCAGCTCGAACAAGCCCATGTGCGCCAAATCCGCTTGAGGGAACAACAGATCGATCCCCTCAGCCTCCATACGAGGCCCGCCGACGCCCGCAAAACGCACGCGACCGCCCGTTTTCTTTTTAAGACCGCGCATCAAATCCGCGCCCAGATAATCGCCCGACGCTTCCCCCGCGACAAGGAAGAAAAGCGGGGCCTCATTTGTTCCAGCCTCAGCCATTCTCCGCACCGTTTAACGGCAATCCTACGATAAAGACGCCCAGCATGTCGGCGGCCTCAATCGTTTTTTCGCGCTCAAGGATCAGGCTGCGACCTGCCTCCACCGCGATTCCGGCAAGGCCTGCCGCGTGAACATGGCGCACCGTATCGATGCCGATGGTCGGCAGATCAAAGCGATTGTCCTGCTGCGGCTTGGCAATCTTGACCAAGACGCCGCCGCCGCCATCGCGCCGAACGCCAAGCGAGCGTTCGATCAGCGCATCCGTGCCCTCGACAGCCTCGACGCCCAGAATGATCCCCTGTTGCACGATCACGGCCTGCCCCACGTCAAGACGACCCAATGTGCTGGCAATCTCAACCGCACGACGGATATCCTCTTGCGCCAGCTCATCAGGCACAACGGTGGTAAGCGTCCCTTCGGGCGCGAGCAAATCGGCGAACACATCCGCCACGCCAACAAGGCGAACGCCGCATTCGTCCTCAAGAGCCTTGCCCACGCCGCGCAAAAGCCCGTCGTCACCCAAAGCGTTCATGCCAATTTTTGTCAGGATTTTCAGCGTCAGCCAATCGGGCTTCAGCTCAGCCACCGAGGGGCGACGCACGCGCCCTAGCATAATGATATCCTCAATCTTCTCTCGCTCGCACAGCTCTTTCAGCCGCGCAAACGCACCCAAAGGCAAGACTTCATGAGGCACGCCCGCGCCCGCCAGATCAGGCTCCGCATGACCTTCAAGGCATACGACAAAGAAGGGCCGATCCAACGCCTGACACGCGGCAATCAGCTGGCGCGGCGCGGCCCCGCCGCCCGCTAAAATGCCAAGTTTTGGGGCGTTGGTCACGGCCATACCCTCCCCTACTCTTCGTGTTCCGGCTGGCACAGCGCCCGCGAGGTACGCGCACGGATAAAGTCAACCATACCGTCCACAAGCGAACGGCTGCCGTAATGCTCGGCCACATCCTCAAGCCTTTCGGCCATCGTGCCTTCCTTGGAAAAGAGCATGCGATACGCACTACGCAGCGCATGAATATCCTCACGCGAAAAGCCGCGACGCTCAAGGCCCACGATGTTCAGCCCCGCCAGATAGGCGCGGTCGCCCTTCACCATGCCGTAAGGGATCACGTCGCTTTCCACGCCCGACATCCCGCCGATCATGGCATGAGTGCCAATCCGCACGAACTGATGCACGGCGGAAAGGCCGCCGATCACGGCAAAATCACCGACATGCACATGGCCCGCCAACGTCGCATTGTTGGCCATCACAACGTTGTTACCCACATCGCAATCATGCGCGACATGAACGCCAACCATAAAGAGTCCATTGTCACCAACCTTGGTGAGCATGCCACCGCCTTCGGTGCCGGGATTCATCGTCACATATTCGCGGATCTGGTTATTCGCGCCAATCTCTAGCGTCGAAAGCTCACCATGATATTTCAAATCCTGTGGACGCTGCCCGATGGAGGCAAAAGGATAGATAACCGTCCCCGCTCCAATCGTCGTGCGACCGTCCACCACAACATGCGCGACAAGCTTGACCTTATCGCCCAAAACAACATCTGCGCCGATAACGCAATAGGGCCCAATGTCCACGCCTTCGCCCAGCTGAGCCGCAGGATCGATCAGTGCCGTAGGATGAATGATTTGGGTCATACTGTTGCCGTCCTGCCCTCATCGGGGACAAGCATCGCGGTAAACGTGGCCTCGGCCACAAGGCCACCGTCCACAAACGCCTCGCCACGGAATTTCCAGACCGTGCCACGGTTACGTTCTTTCTTCACCTTGATATGCAATTGGTCACCGGGTAAAACAGGCTTGCGGAAACGGGCGTCCTCAACGCTCATGAAATACACGACATGCGTGCCGGCATCCACGCCTTCGATGGAATCCACCACCAGCGTCGCGGCGGTCTGCGCCATCGCCTCAATGATCAACACACCGGGCATAATGGGATGGCCCGGAAAGTGCCCCTGAAAAAACGGCTCGTTCACCGAGACGTTCTTAACCCCCGTGCAGCTTTCGCCATGCACGATATCAATGACCTTCTCAATCATCAAAAAGGGATACCGATGCGGAATCCTTTTCATGATCCCGTTGACATCGATTGAATTGGTTTTAGGCTCGGCCATCTTATTCTCCGTTTAGATTATAAAGGGTCTCTGATCGTTTTTTTGTTCCGTCATCTGTGTCTTTTCTCTTGTCATCCCCGCGAAGGCGGGGATCCAGCTGCGCCGCGTCTGCGGCGCGGCATAAGACTCAAAAAAACGTTACAACAGCGCTTGTTTTTCTTTTTTTACTCATACGCTCGCTATCGCTCGCCGCTGGATCCCCGCCTTCGCGGGGATGACGGAATCATTTTGCCCCCTACTCCACGCGCCGCCAAGGTTGCGTTGGAAGATAATAGAAATCCTTATCCTTTTCGCTCTTGATAAACAAGCGTTCGATAAAGCCCGTGCTGTGCAACGACTGGATCGTGGTATTCAACAAAGCCTTTAGCTTTTCCTCGCCCACTCCAACATCAAGGCCAACTGCCTGCATCCGTATAGAGGGAGCATCCACGCGCTTTAGTTTCCCCGGATTCATCGTCAAAAAAGGCTCAGCCGTCGAAGGTTCGGTAAAAGCCACATCCGCCTTGCCCATTTCAACCTGAAGCAAGACTTGAGAGACATCCGTCATATTTGGCAAGGATACAGCTTGGGATTTCGGAAAATCTTCGTTCCTGACTGTCTGCGACAACTCTCCCTCTAAAAAGGCAACTTTAATCAAAGGATCGTTGATAGCCTTTAAATTATGATCAAAGCGCGTGTCATCAGCGCGGACATAGGCAAAATAAGGAGCCATCATCACAGGTTGCGTAAACTCCGTTTCTCGCGCACGATTAGGCGTCATAGTAAACGGCACACATACAGCATCATATCGATTGCTTTTGAGACCCTCAAACGCATTGGCCATACCAACTTCTTCCGTCCAGTCGATCTTAAGGCTTAATCGGCGGCCAATTTCTTCAACAAGATCATAATAAAAACCTGAGAGCTTTCCCGTGTTAACGTCTTTTTCAAAGAACTTTGGATAGAAAAAATACCCGCACCGAAGTGTTCCCGTACGCATCACGCGATCATACGCGGACTCCTTGGCAGCCGCGATATGCCCCGCGCCACCGCTTAGCCCCGTGTATTTACCGACTGCAAGCGTCGTCACCACAGAAAGCGCGACAATCAAAACAACGTGTGAAAGTTTCATAGGGGTAGCTCCTACTTCTTCTTGGTTGCCTTCGGCACGGGTGGGCGCTTAAGCGCAACAGGTTTCTCGTTTTCCATCCCCGCCTCATCCGGCGCAATGGTGACGGCCACATGCGGTAAGACCTTATCCAGCCGCGTCAGAACCTCGTCCGTGATGTCGATAGCGGAATCGTTCCAAATCACCTGCTGCTTGACAATCGCCAGCGTGATGCCCTTTTCTTTCGACACCTGCGAGACAATATCGATCAAGTTTTTCCGCACCACGTTCATGGAGTCCGTAAGCGCTTGATCCAGCGCCTTGCGCCGCGCCTGCACCTGACGCTCAACGGTCAAAAAGCGCTGCTGCAGCTTTTGCTCTTGCTCGTCATAGGCTTCGGTCTTGCCTGCCTCACCCGTTTTGGCCAACTTTTGCTCGGCCTCGCGCAAATCCGCTTCTTCCGCCGCAATCTCGGTCTGGAACTTGGAACGCTGAGTTTCCAGTTGCTGCTGCACGCTTTTGGCCGAGCTGGCCGCCTGAAGCAACCGCTGCACATCGACAATCGCGATGCCGCCTGCGGCCTGCGAAGGGGCTATAGGCAAAACCCCCAGCAGCATAAACGCCAACAGGAAAAGGCGCAGTGGGTTCATCAGAACCTCGTACCGAAGCTAAAGTGGATATGCTCAACCTTGTCGTACGATTCTTTCAAGACAGGCTGGGCATAGTCAAGCCGAACGAGGCCAAAGGGCGACTGCCATGAAACGCCAACGCCGACACTGCCACGAAGACTCTGATCCGACATAAACAATTCGGTGGGAAGTGGCGTTTCGTCATTCTTGCCCAACAAGCCGCCATCCACGAACAGATGCCCCTTAAAGCCAAGATCCTCTGGCATAAAGGTCGGGAACGTCATCTCTAGCGAGCCGCTGGCAAAGCTGTTGCCGCCCAAAGCGTCGTTCGCGCCTGACGTCAAATCGCGAGAGCCAATGCCCGCATAAGCAAACCCGCGCAGCGTATCGCCGCCAAGGAAGAAGCGATCATTGATATGCACATCCTGCCCAAAGCCCTCGATCACACCGACTTCCGCCGTTGCGCCAAAAACAATTTTCTCAAACGGCGAATAATACTGCGCGCTAGTCAAACGAGCGCGGAAATATTTCCGGTCGCCGCCAGCACCCGCCAAATCGGTTTTCAGCTTGGTCATAAAGCCTTCCGTAGGCTCCAGCTTGCTGTCACGCGCGTCATAGGTCAGCTCTTGTGACACCATTGAGGTCATGCTTTCCCCAACCTGATCGCGTATGAAACGCGATGCCGTCGAAGACACATCGCTAATCTCGTCAGTGCGCAAGGTATAGCTCAACATTTGGCGCAGCCGTTCGGACAGGGGATAGCCCATGCGCAAACTAAAGCCCGTATTGACTTCGTTATAGGCGCTTTGCTTCTGTTGATCGCTGCGCACATGGAAAATATCGATGCCCGCTGATAGATCGCGATCAAGGAAGTATGGCTCTGTAAAACTGAAATCAAACTGTTTGGTCACACCTGAAATGGTCGCGCCCAAACGAGCGTCCTGTCCCTTGCCAAGGAAGTTGCGCTCGCGGATGCTGAAATCGCCCAAAGGCCCATCGGTCGAGGAAAAGCCCGCGCCCATCGAAATCTCGCCCGTCGATTTTTCCTTAACCTCGACCTTGATATCCGAACGATCGGGTTGAGCGCCTGCCGCCGGCGTGACCTTAACATCCTCAAAAAAGCCCAGATCTTTAATCTTTTGCTCGGATCGCTTAATCTTCGACGTGCTGAACGGATCGCCTTCGGCCACCTGCATTTCACGGCGTACAACTTTATCCAGCGTGCGCGTGTTGCCTTCTATATTGATGCGGCCAATGTAAACGCGCTCACCCGGCTTGATATGATAGGTCAGGTTGACGACCTTCTCATCGGTCTTCTTATCCGGCTCAGGCGCAATATCGACAAAGGCGTATTGTTTGTCGCCCAGCACCGCCGTCAGCTTAGCAATGGTCTTTTCCGCCAGATCAGCGTTGTACCAATCGCCTTCTTTCGTCAGCACATCCTCACGCAAGGTTTCGCCGTCCAGCCCCTTAATATCGCTTTTGATCAAAATCTTGCCAAACTTGTAGCGAGGGCCTTCATCCACCGTAAAGGTCAGGAAGAAGTCAGCGCGGTCGGGGGTCATCTCGGCCACCGCCGACACGACGCGGAAATCAACATAGCCTTCATTCAAATAAAACCGGCGCAAAAGCTCGCGATCATAATTAGTGCGGTCGGGATCATAAAAATCGGAGGACGAAAAGAACTTCCACCACGCGCTTTCCTGCGTGTTGATCGCGCCACGCAACTTGCTTTCGTCATAATGATCGTTGCCGACAAACTTGATGCGGCGAACGCCCGTATGCTTGCCCTCGGCAATTTCAAAGATCACATCGACGCGGTTTTGATCCAGCTTGACAATTTTGGGGTCAACCGTCGCGGCAAAGCGGCCTTGGCGACGATACAGCTCCAGCAAACGCGCGACGTCCTTTTGCACTTTCGGCAAGGTATAGACTAAACGCGGCTGAAGCTGGACTTCCTTTTCCAAATCCTCTTTCGAGATCGCATCACTGCCCTCAAACGAGATCCTGTTTACGATGGGGTTTTCGACAAGGTGAAGAACCAACGCCTCGCCATCCATCGTCAGCGCCACATCGGCAAAAAGGCCTGTGGCGTATAAAGCCTTTAACGAGGCATCCATCTTTTCTTCATCGGCGCGGTCGCCTACGGCCAGCGTCAAATAAGATGACACCGTTTCCTTTTCAAGGCGCTGCGCACCTTCGATCCGAATTTCACTAATGATCGGCGCGGACATATCCTCGGCCGTCTGCTCGACCGCCATGATCGGCGCAGCGGCAACGCTTTGCGCCCGCGTCACAGTCGGAAAGGCCAGCAGCCCTACAACCGAAAGAGCTGAAAGAACTGTTGTGCTAAGAAGGCGAGGTTTGTTTTGCATGACCACTCAAGAAATCAAATCGCGAAGATAGGACACGACGCGCAAATGAACCAGATCATTCCACGTCGCAAAAAGCATCAGACTAAGCACAAGACCCGCGCCAAGGCGCGCACCGTACTCTTGCACCCGATCGCTAAGCGGACGGCCCCTTAGCGCCTCGATACCATAGAACATCAGATGCCCCCCATCAAGCAAGGGGATCGGGAAGAGGTTAATAAGCCCCAAATTGACCGAGATCACAACGATAAACCAAAAAAGCGCGAAAATGCCGTCTTTGGCGACTTTTCCCGACATTTCAGCGATGCGTAAGGGCCCTCCCAGCTCCTCGGCACCACGCACGCCGATGATCATTTGGCCAACACCTTGAAGGGTTCCGGCGGTAATGTTCCAGATTTCAACGCCTGATTCCCGAATCGCGGCGATAGGCCCCAGCTTGCGAAACGCATTTTCCGTTGAAACAATACCAAGGCGACCTTGTTTATGTTCCATGCCCAACCGGTCAATGGTGGTCAAAACCTCTGGCGTGGCGGTCACGTCCATCGTCTTGCCATCACGCTCAAAAACGATGCGCATCGGCGTACCAGCATTCAAAGAAACCGTACGGCGAATATCTTCAAAGCTGTTCATGGCGCTGCCATCGATGGACAAGACCTTGTCTTTGGGCAAAAGCCCCGCCGTTGCCGCCACGCTACCTTCGACCACACTGGCCACCGTTGTCGCGGTATAGGGCTGACCGTTCACCAAGAACAGCCCCGCCAAAACCACCACGGCAAAAAGATAATTCGAAGCCGGCCCCGCCGCTACAATCGCAAAGCGCTTGCGCACAGGCTGCGAGAAAAACGCGATCTTCTTGTCAACATCCGTCATCTGCGCAGCTCCCTCCGAAGTGCCAAAGCTGGAAGGATCAGCGTCACCAAACATTTTCACATAGCCGCCCAAAGGCAACCACGCCACACGCCAGTGCGTGCCGCGCTTATCGTTCCATCCGAAAATCTCAGGGCCAAAGCCAATCGAGAATGTTTCGATCTTCACGCCGCACCGCCGCGCCACCCAAAAGTGGCCGAACTCATGCACGAACACAACAACGCTAAGAACGATCAAAAAAGGAATGATCGTGTGCGCTGCCGAAAGAGCCGCCGCTAACATAGTATCCATCGTTTTCTTTCCTTTAAAGCCTTAGGTTTTGTCTTGATCACTTATTACGAAACAACAAGGCTGGGGTGCGAACATAACGCGGGTCATCCTTAACAAACTTGTTAAGAATAGTTTTGATCAAACCGCTGCTGTTAATTTCACCAATTGCATTGTCGACAACATTCTTTAAACGCTCGTCTCCCAAGGGAAGCATAAACGCGCCATTACAAAAACGAACAGGCTCGTCAAGGGAACGGGTCTTGCCTTCAGGATTTTTTTCATTGAAAGCATCTATCGTCGTCTGTCCAGAAAAGGCAACGTCAATTTTATTAAACTTGAGCATTTGAAGAAACTCGCCATCATCAGAAAGATTATTGGCATAAACTTTTTGGGCAAGAGGGAACTGCTCATTAGCAATAAACTCGAAAATATGACCATTCTTAACCCCAATTCTTACGCTCGGGTCATTCATGCTTTTTAAACTTGCATCAAAACGATGATCCCCCTCACGAACCGTGGCCAAAACAGGGATATGTAGAAAAGGTGTCGAAAAGGTTGCAACGCGTGCTCGCTTAGGGTCAATGCAAACACTGCCGCACAGCATATCATATCGATTAGTAATTAGACCCTGTTCAGCAAGGCCCCAATCTGTTTCTTCCACCCAATCAACTTTAAGACCAATTTTGTCAGCCACGGCATTCGTGATCTCGTACCCAACCCCGTAATGTTTTTTCGTGGTGGGATCCGTCATAAACCACGGCGTAGCGGTGGCATATCCGCACCGCAATGTATTCGTCCGCGTGACTCGATCAAAAGCCGTTTCCCCAGCAGTTGCGGTCCGCTCGGCGTGCGTGGTGTACTTCCCAACGGCAAAGGCCGTTACGGCAGAAAGCGCAACGATCAAAACAATTTGTGAAAGCTTCATAAGTGAACATCCTTTGTTCAAGTTGATTTCCGTATTTTCATTAACGTCTATTAATCAGAACATAAGTAGTATCACAATAAGACGATCCATCCAACCGTCATACCGGCGAAAGCCGGTATCCAGCGCCGCGTGTCCACGCGGCACAAGAGTCAAGACTCACACGGCTCGCGGACGCTCGCCGCTGGATCCCGCTTTTCAGCGGGATGACGCTAAAGGAGAGAGTGGCGCTCTCCAAACAACATCACCGTCCCTCCCCCCCCCTTACTTCCCTCCAGCATCCACGCATTCCCCCGCAAACCTGCGCGCGGCGTCATCGGCTTGCGCCAAAACGTCCAAATCCGTCAGGGCCGCCGCGCCGACATGGGCCAGCGTTTCTTCGATAATCACGGCAATATCCAAAAAGCCGATCTTCCCATCAAGGAACGCCTGCACCGCAACCTCATTCGCCGCGTTCAACACGGCTGGGGCGGTTCCACCCATCGCCATCGCCTCACGCCCAAGCCGGAGCGTCGGGAACTTGACAGGGTCAGGTGCTTCGAACGTCAGCTGGCCAATCTTCTCCAAATCCAGCTTGGCGGCAGGCGTCTCCATCCGGTCGGGCCATGCAAGGCAATAGCCGATAGGAATCCGCATATCGGGCGTGCCCAGCTGCGCGAGGGTCGAGCCGTCCTTATATGCGACCATCGAATGAATGACGGACTGCGGATGCACCAGCACCTCAATCTTCTCGGATGGCATCTGAAACAGAAAGGCCGCCTCAATCACTTCCAGCGCCTTGTTCATCAGCGAGGCGCTGTCGATGGAAATCTTCGCGCCCATGTTCCACACGGGATGCTTGCCCGCTTGTTCGGGCGTAACAACCGCCATTTGCTCACGCGTGAACGTGCGAAAAGGCCCGCCCGACGCCGTGATAATCAGGTGAGAGATTCCCTCACGGTGCTGTTCATCAAAAACCTGATAAATCGCGTTATGTTCGCTATCTACGGGCAAAAGCGTGCAGTTGTGCTTGGCCACCAAATCCATCATAAGGGGGCCCGCGCAAACCAGCGTTTCCTTATTCGCAAAGGCCAGCTTCGCGCCGCGCTTGGCCGCCGCGATGGTAGACGGCAAACCCGCCGCGCCGACAATCGCCGCCATAACCCAATCGCTATCCATCTGGGCCGCCGCCGTCACGGCATCCGCGCCCGCCGCAACCTCAACCTTTAAATCGGCCACGGCCTCTTTCATCTCGCCGTACTGGGACTCATCCGCGATGACGATCAGCTCCGGCTTTAGCGCATGCGCTTGCTCGGCCAGCCTTTTGACGTTGCGGTGCGCCGTCAGCGCGACGACCTGATACTTCTCTGGCTCACGGGCAATCAAATCAATCGTCTGCGTGCCCACCGATCCCGTTGATCCTAAAATCGCGACGCGTCTTTTCTCAACCATAACAAACTCTCTCCCTTAATCACCAAAACTGAACGCCGCCAAAGCCATCGCCGCGAACAACAAACCATCGATACGATCCAACAGGCCGCCATGGCCGGGGATCAGCGTACCGCTATCCTTCGCGCCAGCGCGCCTTTTAGCCCATGACTCAAAGAAATCCCCCGCCTGCGCGATAACCGCCAAAGCAGGGGCAAGCAAGATCCCGCTAAGGGTCGGATGGAACCCGAATCCCCTTTCGCAAGCGTAGCCCAAAACGGTGGCCAAAGCCATGCCACCGATAAGGCCCGCCCATGTCTTCTTGGGACTGATTTGCGGCAAAAGTTTGGGGCCGCCGATAAGCCTTCCGGCAAGATAGCCGCCAATATCCGTCCCCCACACAACAACCAGCAAATAGACAACGGAAGCAAGGCCATAGGAGTCATCGTTCCGCAAGAGGATGAGAGACAATCCGCTAAGCGCCAGATAAGGAATGCCCAAGGCAACCCAAAGGGCATTCCCTGTCAGGCGCGGCGTAAGCGCCCCCTGCTCCCCATCATAGAAGGCCAGAACAACAGCCACGCCAATCGACAAAGCGGCAGCCAACCCTGCATCGACAAGACCCGCCACAAGGAACACGAACGCCAGCGCGGCAAAGGCCACCACCCTACCCCGTAAGGTAAAGCGCGGCGCGGTCAGCCCCAGCCACTCCCAAAAGCTGATGGCCATGGCCGCCAAAACCACAAGGGCAAAAACCCATCCGCCAAGCCAAACAGCGCCCAGCGCAAGTGGCGCCATCACCAGCGCGGACAAAACGCGCGTCCGCAAATTGGCGTTTAAAAAACCAGAATGATTGTCAGAAAAATTCACTGTCATCGTTCGCTCCCTTTCACTTCCGAAATGTTATAGCGCTCACCTCTTCCGTCATCGCCACGCTTTTTTCTTCTTTTCTTTCTTCTGTCATCCCCGCAAAAGCGGGGATCCCGTTTTCTTTTTAAAAAGAAGAAAACAAACTGGATCCCGCATCTTCGCGTCTGGCGCCTTCGCGCCATCCGCTGTGCGGGATGACGCGAAGGGAAAAATGTTAAGCAACATCCTACTCTGAACTCTGAACTCTGCCCCCTACCCCCCGCTTGTCATCCGCACCAGCTGCGCGAGCTTATCCTTCGCCGAGCCAGAATCAATAGACGCAGCGGCAAGCACCACGCCCGTTTGAATGTCCTTGGCCTTTTCCGCAATCACCAAAGCTGCACCAGCGTTCATCAGGACAATGTCGCGGTACGCCCCCGTCTCGCCCGCCAGCAAACGATGGATCGCGGCGGCATTGGCCTTCGCGTCGCCGCCTTGAATCTCGCTAAGGCTAGCCAGCGGCACGCCCGCCTCACGCGGCGAAAGATCAAAATCGCGAAGAGTGCCCCCTTCCAAAGCCGTCACATGGGTCAGTCCCGTGATTGATATTTCATCCAGCCCATCCGCGCCATGCGTGATCCATGCCGTCTCACTGCCCATCGCCGCCAAAGTCTGCGCCATCGGCTGGCTCCATGCCTGATTAAACACGCCGATCAAATGGCGTCGCACCTGCGCTGGATTGGTCAAAGGCCCCAGCAGGTTGAAAATCGTACGCACGCCCAGCTTGCGCCGAACCGGCGCGACGTAACTCATCGCCGGATGATGGCGCGGCGCATAAAGAAAGACGAGGCCGATATCATGAACGGCCCTCTCCAAAACCTCCCACGGCGGATCAAGCGTAACGCCCAGCTCGCCAAGGACATCGGATGAGCCGGACTGGCTGCTGGCGGCGCGGTTGCCATGCTTGGCCACCACCACGCCCGCCCCCGCGACAACGAGCGCTGCAGCGGTTGAGACGTTCAGCGTCCCATGCCCATCGCCCCCCGTCCCCACAATGTCGATTGCGCCTTCTGGCGCATCCAGCGCCTTCATATGCGCGCACATAGAAGCCACCGCGCCGTGAAGTTCCGAAACGGCCTCGCCCTTGCTGCGCAAAGCGACCAGCAAGGCGGCGATATCGCTTTCCGCCACCTCGCCAGAAAAAATCTGGTCAAAAACCGCCCGCGCTTCCTCAGCAGGCAAGTCTTGGCCTAAGGTAATTTGACCAAGGGCGGTGGCAAGGGTCATTCCCCCTCTTCCTTCTTTTCCTCAACCTTCCGCTGCATCACGGCGGCGAAGAAACCGTCCGTTTTATGCTGAGCGGGCGTCAAGGATAGGCAATCACCCGTGTCGGGCAGGTTGGGCAATTCCGCGCCGCATTCCCGCACAGGCACAAGCGTAAAGTCGGGATGATTGTCCAAAAACTTTTCGATCTGCTTTTCGTTTTCCTCTGGCAACAACGAACACGTCGCATAGACCAGCCGCCCGCCGCCTTTGACAAGGCGCGAGGCGCTTTCAAGAATGCTGGCCTGCAACGGAACCAACGCCTCCAGCCCAGGGCCCAGCGATTTCCACCGCGCATCAGGGTTGCGCCGCCATGTTCCGCACCCGCTGCACGGCGCATCGACCAGCACGCGATCAAACGCGGCCTTATGACGCTTAACCCACGGATCGCGCTCACTGGTCAAAGGGTGCGTTTCGATATTATGAAGGCCTGCGCGACGGAATCGCTCCCCGCTACGTTTCAGGCGATTGGCCAGCACATCGCACGCGATAATCCGCCCCTTGTTTTGCATCCCTACCGAAATCGCGAGAGTCTTGCCGCCCGCGCCCGCACAGAAATCCACAACGCGCTCGCCCGCCTTAGCATCAACCAAAAGCGCGACAAGCTGCGAGCCTTCGTCTTGAATTTCAAGCGAGCCGTCCTTAAGCATCGTAATTTGCCCCAGCGCAGGGCGATTATGCACGCGCAGGCCCACGGGCGAATAAGGCGTCGCCTCCACATCCAAATCAAGATGGCGCAAATGCGCGATGGCTTTCTCACGCGTCGTCTTCAGCGGATTGACGCGCAGATCCAAAGGCGCAGGACGCAGCAAAACCTCTAGCTCCGTCATCAACGTTTTACCAAAGCGGGTCGTCAGCCCCTCTGCCGCCCAAGCGGGACACTCGCCCACAACAGTCTGCGGCATGGAAGGATGCAGCAGCGTATGCCCCTTAAGGTCGGCGATCAGTTTCTTTTCATTCTGTAAAAGCGTCGAGGGCGCGTATTTCGATCCATCGCACAAACGATCAATCTCGCTTGCGGTTTTTTTCTCATGCAGCTTGAGATAAACCAAAAAGCGGGCGCGGGCGGTTTGCGGATGGCCCAGATAATCTAGCCACCAATTAAGCCGCGCCTGATGGCGCAAAATGTCATAAGTCAGCTTTGCTATTTCGCCGCGATCGCTAGAGCCAATATAGCGCCGCGCACGAAAATAGCCGCTCACCAACGAGTCGGCGGGGCGCGGCGTTTCATCGATAGTTATCAAAATCTCACAAACGGCGGCAAGGCGAGCGGCGGGGGTCATGCTTTATCTTCCTTTGTTTCCTGCTTTATATTTCTAAGGCAGCACATAACCGCCCCTACACCTTCCTCAACGACTTGGCTTTCTCGTGCTTTTCTTACTTCCGCCATTCCCGCGCTTTTCTCACCCTTCCGTCATTCCCGCGAAAGCGGGAATCCCGTTTGTTTTAAATGTCTATCCGTTAGCGCCATGGTTGCTTGTTACTCTTTGCAAAAAAAAAAGGAAACTGGATCCCCGCTTTCGCGGGGATGACGCTAAAGGAAAAGAACAGGAAAAAACGTTTAAAAAACCTCTCTGCGTCATCCTTCCCTGAATCCTGAATCCTGAATCCTGAATCCTGAATCCTGAATCCTGAATCCTGCCTCTACTTCCCGAACCGTCTCTCTCGCATGGCGAACTCTTCAAGGGCGGCGGCCAAATGCGCCTCGCCATAGTCGGGCCACAAAACATCTTGAAACACATATTCGGCATAAGCCGATTGCCACAGCAAAAAGTTGGACGTGCGCTTTTCACCACTGGTGCGGATCACCACGTCGGGATCGGGCATATCATGCGTGTACAAATGCGCGGCGATTTGCTTTTCATCTACGGCTTCAGCCGTCAACAGCCCCGATTCAACCTTACGCGCCAAAGCCCTGACCGCTGCCGCGATTTCCTGCCGCCCGCCATAGCTAAGCGCTAGAACAAGCGTCATGCCCGTATTGGCCGCCGTCTTGTTTTCGGCCTGCACGATCATCGCAGCGATATCGTCCGCCAGATAGCCACGATCGCCAATAATGCGCAGCCTTATGTTGTTCTTGTGCAAAGTCTCCAGCTCGCTTTTCAAATAATAGCGAAGCAGCCCCATCAGATCACGCACTTCGGGAACGGGACGCTGCCAGTTCTCAGCTGAAAAACTATACAGGGTCAGATAACTGATCGACATCCCCCGCGCCGCCTCTAACGTGCGGCGCAAGGCCTCGATCCCAGCCTTATGCCCCATCGTACGCGGCAAGCCGCGCGCAGAAGCCCAGCGTCCGTTGCCATCCATAATAATGGCGACGTGGAGCGGACGATCACTTTTCGCCTCCGTTTGCACGATTAGGATCCCTGCTTGATGCGGTTATGATCGTCCACAAAAACGATGGCAGGCGCAAGGGTCGCCCCCTCCTCCTGCCAGCGCCATGCCGCCAAAATAACGATATCGCCGACCGCCGCACCACGCGCCGCCGCGCCGTTCAATCCAACCTCGCCACTACCGGCGGGCGCTTCGATCACATACGTCTCAAGCCGTGCGCCTGTGCTGGCGTTCCAGACGTTAATCGCCTCAAAAGGCTCCAACCCCGCCGCCTCCATCAAAGCGCGATCAATCGAGCAGCTGCCTTCATACTCGATATCCACCTTGGTCAAACGAGCGCGATGGATTTTGCATTTGAGCTTTTTTATCATATCGTCGTGATTTCTTTTTCCTTGTGAACAAAAGCCTCATCGATTTTCTTGATCGCGGCATCCGTGGCTTGCTGCACCTTGCCTTCAAGAGTTTTCAGCTCGTCCTCGGAAATCTCGCTGGCCTTTTCCTGCTTCTTGATCGCATCCATCGCATCGCGGCGAACATTGCGAACGGCCACGCGCGCTTGCTCGGTATAGCGATTAGCCACCTTGACCAGCTCCAAACGCCTCTCTTGGCTTAGTTCGGGAATAGGAACGCGAATGACCGCGCCCTCGGCCTGAGGATTGAGGCCAAGACCCGACTCACGAATGGCTTTCTCAACAACCTTGGCCAAACCCTTGTCCCATACCTGAACCGACAGCATGCGCGGCTCTGGCACACCGATGGTCGCTACCTGATTAAGGGGCATCAAGCTGCCATACGCATCAACGTGAATAGGCTCCAGCATTGAGGAAGCCGCCCGACCCGTCCGAAGGCCGGAGAACTCGCGATGCAGCGCGTCTACTGCGCCGTCCATCCGTTGTTTGACATTTTCTAAATCCATGACAGGTTTCCTTTTGGTTTAATCGGTGATGATCGTGAACCGGCCCTTGCCCATCACGACGTCGGCAAAGGCTCCATGCGCGAAAATCGAAAAGACAAGGATAGGAATGTTGCTTTGCCGCGCCAGCGAAATGGCCGAGGTATCCATGACCTGCAAATCCTGCGCTAAAACGTCCATATACGTCAAACGCTCATAGCGCGTGGCGTCCGTAACCTTGACGGGATCGGCGCTATAGACGCCATCCACCTTGGTTCCTTTAAGGATCGCATCGCACTGCATTTCCGAGGCGCGAAGCGCGGCGGCGGAGTCCGTCGTAAAGAAAGGATTACCCGTGCCAGCGGCAAAAATAACGACACGCCCCTTTTGCATATGACGAATGGCGCGGCGGCGAATGTAAGGCTCGCTGACCGCTGCCATCGGGATAGCGGACTGGACGCGGGTCCTGACCGAAATCTTTTCCAAAGCGTTTTGCATAGCCAGCGCATTGATGACCGTGGCCAGCATGCCCATATAGTCGGCGGTGGCGCGATCCATCCCTTTGGCCGCGCCGGACACGCCGCGAAAGATGTTTCCGCCGCCAATCACGACGCAAACCTCAACGCCCTCGGCAACGACTTCCTTGATTTCCTCGGCGACACGCTCGACCGTCTGCGGGTCAAGGCCGTATTCGCGATCCCCCATCAGGGCCTCGCCCGATAATTTCAAAAGCACGCGCTTATAAGCGGCTGGGCTTTTTGTTTTCTCTTCGCACTCGCATGACGACATGATTTGGCCTTTCTCTACTTTTTTATACCAACGGATATAATTAATGACACATGGACGGACAAATCCCCTTTCGTCATCCCGCTGAAAAGCGGGATCCAGCGCCGCGCGTCTGCGCGGCATAAGACTCTTGTGCGCCGTGGACACGGCGCGACTGGATACCGGCCTTCGCCGGTATGACGCTAAAGGAAAAAGCTTTCCATAAGAGTCAGTATTTATAGCCGTTGGTATTATACCCTACGATTTCGGCAACGACGGCGCAAGAAAAAGGGTTCAGAGGCGGGGAAACAAGGGTTAGGAAGAATAATCTTGCCTAAAACCCCCAATCCCTTTCCCTGAACCCCTTGTCCGCCGAAGCTCATAGAGCATAGGCGGATGAACTCTGATCCCTGAACTCTATCTTTATCCCGCCATCTTGGCGACTTCGGCGGCGAAATCGTCCGCCGCTTTTTCGATGCCTTCGCCCAGCTGGTAACGGACAAAACCCGTCAGTTTGACCTCAGTCCCCAGATCCTTAGAGGCCTTAGCGATCACGTCCTTGATGCGCGTTTCGCCATCGACGACGTAGACCTGCTCCATGAACACGACTTCTTCGTAGTATTTGCGAAGGCGACCCTCAACCATCTTGGCGATAATGTCTTCGGGCTTGCCCGAAGCACGCGCCTGATCGGCCAGCACGTTGCGCTCACGATCCAAAGCCTTGGTGTCCACGTCTGCCGTGTTCAAAGCCTCAGGCCGAGCGGCAGCGACGTGCATCGCCAATTGCTTGCCCAAAGCGGCCAAAGCGGCTTCATCCGCAGATGATTCCAAAGCAACCAGCACACCAATCTTGCCAAGGCTCGGGGCAATCGCGCCATGAACATAGGAAGCGATCACGCCTTGTGAAACAGACAGCGTCGCCATGCGGCGCAGGTTCATGTTCTCACCGACCGTCGCGATAATCTGCGTCAGCTCTTCTTGAACCGTACGGCCAGCGTTCGGATAAGGCATGACCTTAAGCGCCTCAATATCGGCGGCATCCAACGCCACGGCCACCGCGTTTGACGCGAACGCCTGAAAGGCATCGTTACGCGCGACAAAATCGGTTTCCGCATTAACTTCCAAAACAACAGCTTTTTTGCCTTGCGAGGTCACGGCGACCAAGCCTTCCGCCGCGACGCGGCCCGACTTCTTTGCCGCTGCTGACAGGCCCTTCTTGCGCAGCCAGTCAATCGCGGCTTCCATATCGCCGTTCGCTTCGACCAGAGCCTTTTTACAATCCATCATGCCCGCGCCCGTGCTCTCGCGCAGATCCTTAACCATCGTTGCTGTAATGTCAGCCATTGGGGTTCTCCTATGGGGGTCAGAGTTCAGAGTTCAGAGTTCAGAGGGTCAAAGAGTCGGTTCAGGGAAAGCCTTTCCCTGAACTCTAAACTCTGCCCCCTGATCTCTCGCTTAGACCTTCGTTTCGCTGGCCGGAACGTCGACGGCTGCGCCGACATCCACACCGCTGGCAACAACTTCGGCCTCAATGCCATCCAAAACGGCCATCGCCGCCATGTCGCAATAAAGCTCAATCGCGCGCGCCGCATCATCGTTACCGGGAACGGGGAACGTGATGTTTGTGGGGTCAGAGTTGCTGTCCGCAATCGCGATCACGGGAAGGCCCAACTTGACGGCTTCCTGAATGGCCAAAGCTTCCTTGCAGGTATCGATCACGAATAGGATATCAGGCGTGCCGCCCATATCCTTGATGCCACCCAAAGCGCGCTCTAGCTTGTCGCGATGGCGGGTCATCTCCAGCGTTTCCTTCTTGGTGAACTTGGCCGACTGCGAGGCCAGCTTTTCATCCAATTCACGAAGGCGCTTGATCGACAGCGAAATGGTCTTCCAGTTGGTGAGCATACCGCCCAGCCAACGATGATTGACGTAGTATTGCCCGCAACGCTTAGCGGTCTCGGCGACCTTTTCCTGCGCCTGACGCTTTGTGCCGACGAACAGCACGCGGCCACCCTTGGCCGTGGTGTCGCGAAGCTGCTGCAAAGCGGCCTGCATCATGGGAACGGATTGCTCCAAATCCATGATATGGATGCCGTTACGCACGCCAAAAATATAAGATTGCATCTTGGGGTTCCAGCTGCGCGTTTTGTGTCCAAAATGGACGCCAGCTTCGAACAATTCTTTTAGTGACACGACGGGAACTGTCATGATCTGCCTTTCATTTTCCGGTTAAGCCTCCATGCGCCGATTGCGTTCCCAACGGGAACACCGGATGGTTTCGAAGGATGTCTCCCCCCGATAACCCAGCGCATGTGCGATATGCCTAAAGCCACCTTGGCTTCAAGCTGGGGCGGTTTTACACAACGTGGGCGAAAAAGACAAGGGAAAGAGCAAAGCCTGTCCAAAGGCAGTAAAAGCGGGGGGGCGACTTTGGACACAGCTGCGCGTAGCGATGTCAATACCACAGAGATATCCCCTATGTCAAGGGAAAATGCGCACTACACTTCATTTTTATTTTTGTTATCTTTCAATGGACTGCATATTTTAAGGGGAAAATAACGCCCATAAAGAAGGCCCCCTGCCTTTTCGACAGGAGGCCTTATTAACTTTAGCCTTCTCCCCGACTAGAACGTTTTTATCGTGCCGGGGATGGATGTTGTGTCTTCGTTACTCGTGCCACGACTTACTTCATCCCCATAAGCGCCATCAGGCGGCTTATTGGTGCAGTTCACTGCCCAGCCCAGAAAATCCTTTTTCCTCAAAATGACCGTTGTTGTGGTCTTCTTTGAACCACCCAGCCCAAAGCCCAACGGCGTCGCCGCCAAACCTAGCGAAGAGCTACTGTCGATGATGACTTGGGGATATAATGTCCAAACCCCCCTACCGACCGTCGGATTGGTGCAACCCTGAATGGAGGTCATACAAACCGTCTTGCCGTTACTAACACCTGTTGCATACGTTCCAAGAGGACACCCTTGCGATGTCGAATAACCTTTCGTGCAAGCAACTCCCTTGCCTGTCCACGTGAGAACCTCTCCTGTAGGACAAGCGTCACCATTACCCTGCACATTCGATGGCGGGAAAAGCCGATTGCTGGTATCCGGCGCTGCCGTAGGTTTCGGCGGAACGGTCTTCGCCATGGCAGGCATGACGTACAGCGCGAGGAAAGACAGCAAAGCAATAAAAACAATTTTACGAAACATGGTCGATCTCCTTAAGTTAACTGAAGGACACTTATTACCGACATCTCAAAGAAGTGACTTATAGAAACAGAAACCAAACGGGATGCCCGTTTTCACGGGCATGACGGGATTAATGTTTTAATTTAACCCGTTATTGTCATCCCCGCGAAAGCGGGGATCCCGTTTTCTTTTTTTCTTTGTGTGTCACTTCATCAAGCATTTGATATTAGCTCTAGTCTAGGATATCCCAGAAACCATTAACGGTTGGCTAATTTAACGGAAAAACCGAATTTCCCGACTTTGGTGAGGCGCAAAAATCTGTTAACAATCTCTTTACGGCAGCTAAATGCTGAATCCTGAAGCCTGAATCCTAAATGCTAACTGCCCCTTACCATTCCTGCACTTCAAGGCCATTGCCGACCTGCCGCAGGCTGGTCTTCAGCGCATCGGTGAGGAGCCATGCGCCGGAAAGCTCCATCTCCGCCACGTCGTCCTCAAGGTCCAGCGACAGCACCACCTTGCCGCGCCCTGCCGGAGCGTTGGCCAGAAGCTTTTGGATTTCGGGCAACGCGCTGCCCTCATAAAGCTTGATGCGAATACCCTTGGCCAGCCGCGCCGCGACTTCCGACAACCGATCAAAGCGCCGCGCAAGATAGCGCAGTTCGCCGCCGCCCTCCGCGCTCCCCTGCCCGCCGCCTTGGGCATCCACCTCGATCAGCAACGCCTGCCCCGCTTCCAGCATCTCACGGCTAGAGGCCAGCAGATCGGCAAACACCATCACCTCATAAGAACCACTGGAGTCCGAGGCCTGCACAAAGGCAAAGCGATTGCCCGACTTCGCGGTGCGTTCCTGCTTGCCCATCACGATGCCCGCCAGCTTAAAGCGGCTGGAGGCCGAGGTTTGCTTGCGCGAGGCCACTGACACCGACGCCACCGCGCCAAGGCGATCCAGCAAAGCGCCATAATTGTCCAACGGATGCGCGGACAGATAAAAGCCCAGCGCCTGAAACTCTTTTTGAAGGCGCAGCAATTCATCCCACGCCTTGGCGGGCGGCAAAGGAGGCCTTGGCGCGGCCTCCATAAAGCCGAAAATGTTGGCCTGCCCGCTGTTTTTCTCATCGGCCATAACATGCGAATGCTTGAGCAGAATATCGATGGCCGCAATCACCTGAGCACGATTTTTAAGAAGAGAGTCGAACGCGCCCGCCATCGCAAGACCTTCCATCTGCTTGCGATTGATGACTCGCGGATCGATCCTCTCGGCAAAATCGAACAGATCGGCAAACGGCTTGCCCCCTGCCCGCGCCGCGATCAGGCTTTCCATCGCCGCCGCGCCCACGCCCTTAATCGCCGCCAAGGCATAACGGATCGCGCCGCGCCCACCCGCTGTTTCCTCTGGCATAAACGAAGGACGCGAGCGATTGACATCGGGCGGCAACAAAGCAATGCCGTGACGCGCCAGCTCTTGGCGATACACGCCCAGCTTGTCGGTATCGTTCATTTCAAAGTTCATCGCCGCCGCGTAAAACGCGACAGGGTGGTTAGCCTTGAGCCATGCGGTTTGATACGCGATAAGCGCATAGGCCGCCGCGTGCGACTTATTGAAGCCATAACCCGCGAATTTGTCGATTTGATCAAAGATCCGACCCGCCTGATTGTCATCCACGCCATTCTTGGCCGCGCCCGCGATAAAGGTAGCACGTTGCGCCGCCATCTCCTCGACCTTTTTCTTACCCATCGCGCGGCGCAGCAAATCCGCGCCGCCAAGGCTATAGCCCGCCAAAAACTGCGCGGACTGCATGACCTGTTCCTGATAAATCATGATGCCGAAGGTGTCTTTCAAAATCGGCTCAAGCAGCGGATGCAGATAGTCGGGCTTTTCCTCACCGTTTTTGCATTTAATATAGCGCGGGATATTATCCATCGGCCCCGGACGATACAAAGCAACAAGCGCGATAATATCCTCAAACCTGTTCGGCTTCATGCGGCGCAGGACATCGCGCATGCCCGAGCTTTCCAGCTGGAACACGCCCATCGTGTCGCCTTTGGCCATCAGGGCGTAGGTTTTCGGATCATCCAAAGGAAGGGTCGCCAGATCAAAATCAACGCCGCTGGCCTTAATCAGATCAACAGCGTTTTGGATCACGTCCAGCGTCTTCAGGCCGAGAAAATCGAACTTCACCAGCCCCGCCGTCTCCACCATCTTCATGTTGAATTGCGTGGCGGGCAGCGTCGCATCAGGATCGCGGTAAAGTGGCACAAGCTCAACCAGAGGCCTATCACCGATCACAACGCCCGCCGCATGGGTTGAGGCATTGCGGTAAAGCCCTTCCAGCTTCAAGGCACGATCCATCATCTGCGCCACAACGGGATCCTCTTGGCGCATCGCCTCCAACTGAGGCTCCATCTCCAGCGCCTGCGCAAGCGTCACGGGATTGGCGGGATTGGACGGCACAAGCTTGCAGATTTTATCGACATAGCCATAAGGCATCGCCAAAACACGTCCGACATCGCGCAAAACCGCGCGGGCCTGCAACTTACCATAGGTGATAATCTGCGCGACGCGATCCGCGCCGTATTTGCCTTGCACATAGCGGATGACCTCGTCCCGCCGTTCTTGGCAAAAATCGATATCGAAGTCAGGCATGGAAACGCGTTCAGGATTCAAAAACCGCTCAAACAGCAGACCAAAGCGAATGGGGTCAAGATCGGTAATAAGCAGCGACCACGCGACCACCGACCCCGCGCCAGAGCCGCGTCCGGGGCCGACGGGAATCCCGTTTGCCTTCGACCATTTGATAAAATCGGACACGATCAAAAAATAACCGGGAAAGCCCATGTTGATGATCACGTCCAGCTCAAACGCCAAGCGATCCTCATAAACCTTGCGATCCGTAATGCCCGCCGCATCCAGCCTTTTGGCCAAGCCCTCCTGCGCCTGCGCGGTCAGCTCCTCAACCTCCGTCCGGCCTTCCTCCATCGGAAAGGGCGGCAGGATCGGGCGGCGAGGCTCTGGCATAAAAGCGCAGCGCCTTGCGATCACCAGCGTGTTGTCGCACGCTTCGGGAACATCCGCGAACAGCGCCCGCATTTCGGCAGCAGATTTAAAACGATGATCGGGGGTCAGGCGGCGGCGGTTGCCTTCCTCCACCAGCCTTTTGTCCGAAATGCAAAGCAGCGCGTCATGCGCGTCCATCATCGACTCGTCGCCAAAATAAACATCGTTCGTCGCGACAAGCGGTAGGTCGTGACGATAGGCCAGATCGATCAAGGCTTTTTCAATTTTCTGTTCGCGTGCGCCGACCTCGCCGCCATGATGGCGCGTGATTTCAACATAAAGGCGATCAAAGAACAAATCGCGCAGCGCCAGCAGCTTTTCCTGCGCGGCCTCGGCCTGCCCTTCCGCAAGAAGCCGCCCCACCACGCCATCGATGCCGCCCGTCAGCGCGATCAGGCCGCCCGCATGCCGCGCCAGCTCTTCTTCGGTCACATAAGGATCGGGGCGATCCGTCACCAAAAACGACTGCGTGACAAGGGCGCACAGATTGCGATAGCCCAGCTCGTTTTGAACCAGCAAGACAATCTGGTCATACAGATCGCGCCGCGCCGGAAGCTTATCCTTTTGATCCGGCCTCACCACCGCCAACTGGCAGCCGATGATGGGCTGCACGCCAGCGCCACTGGCGGCCATCGCGAATTCCAACGCGCCAAACAAATTGCCTTTGTCCGTCAGCGCAACGGCGGGCATGGCCTGTTGCGTGCATAGTTTAATCAGGTCTTTGCGAGCGGTGGGGCGGCCATCCTTGCTTTTGGCTTCCACCACGCAAATAGCGCCCTCCGCCAACGAATAGGCGGAATGCACGCGAAGATGGATGAAGTCGGCAAGGGTCATAAAAGGGATCAGGGGTTAGGGGTTTAGGGTTCAGACAATTTAAGGGTTAGCGCTCCGCCTTCCTACCGTCATCCCCGCGAAAGCGGGGATCCAGTATATTTTTTGTTTTCTATCCATTAGCACCATTGTTGTTTATTGTCCTTTGTAAGAAAAGAAAACGGGATCCCCGCTTTCGCGGGGATGACGCTAAAGGGGAATATCGCTATAAAAACACCGTCATTCCCGCGAAAGCGGGAATCCCGTTTGTTTTTTCTCTACGAGTCACTTCATTCGCTTTTTGGTATAGCACCTTAGTTTTTTCAGGAAGGGGGTTACAAAAACCACGCTACCCATCATAACCCCCCACCTCGTTTTTCTAGGGCTTACTGGCATAAACCCAAGAAAAACGTTCCTCCCCCGCAAGGGGGGAGGCAAAGGGGGAAAGGGCGATAATACCTTTACCAACGCTTGAGGTGTTTTGGGTCAATGTCTCACTTTTCGCTCCTCTTATTAACAGCCCCCTTTTGTCATATAACCCTTCAAGGGAAAGCCGACTTGCCACTCATCGAAAGTCAAAGAACCGGACGCATCCTTATCCAACGCACGGAAAAAGACGGCGTGATCCTTTTGCCCTCCCATTTCCCAGTCTTGAAAGGTAGAAAACTCGGAAAAGGATAAGAGATTGTCATGATCAACATCCTTACGCGCAAAATCTTCGCTTTGCCGCTTGGCTAATTTTTCTGGCGTATTGCCCTCCTCACCACAAGCAAACACATATGACGCCGTCAAAAGAACGACAGCAAACAAAAAACCTGTTAGGACTTTTTTTGTCATCTCACGCTCCTCTTTTGTAATGAAGGGCCATCTCTGGCAACTGCCGCATATCGTCAAACATCGAAGTGGGTTGCACCGCCTCAACGCGCTGCCGCCACGCCGCGTTCACATGGGAGCCACCCAGATAGGCAAACACAGGCATGCCAGCCGCCTTGGCCGCCGTGATGCCCGTCACGGAATCTTCAATCACCAGACATTTTTCAGGAGACGCCTTCATCCGTTCCGCCGCGAATAAAAACACGTCCGGCGCGGGCTTGCTGCGCGCCACTTGCTCCGCGCTGAAAAGGGTTCCCTCGTCAAAGTGCGCGTCCAGCCCCGTCAACGTCAGCGCCCGCGCATTGCGCTTAAGGCTGCTCCCTGACGCAATGCACATCGGCACATCCAAAAGCGGCAAAACTTCAGCCACATAGGGCGTGGGCTTTAACGCTGTTTCGAAGAGGTCCAACACTTTTTGCCGAAAAGAGTCCAAAGAAAAACGCTCGGCAAAAGAGCGCCCCGTCTCGGCCTCAAGCGCTGCGAGCGTCGCGGCCATCGTCTGCCCTGCAAAACGCGTGACATAGTCCTGCCCCGTCAACGGATAACCGATAGCGGTCAGGCATTCCGCCGCAACGGCGCACGCCAAAACCTCGCTATCCACAAGGCAGCCATCACAGTCCCAGATGATAAGGTCAGGGGACAACGCCTTCCCCTTAGAACGGGATATCGTCATCCAAATCGGGGGCGCTGGAGCCGCCGCTAATGGAACCACTGGAGGAGCCACCCTCGAACGAAGGCTCGCCGCCGCCATAGGAAGAGCCGCCGCCGGAGCCCTTAGAATCCAGCATCGTCAGCTCACCGCGATAGGGGCGCAAGACGACTTCCGTCGTATAGCGATCATGGCCTTCTTTGTCCTGCCACTTGCGGGTTTCCAGTTGGCCTTCGATATAGACCTTCGCGCCCTTTTTCAAATAGCGTTCGCACACGGTAATCAAATTATCGTTCATCACCGAGATATTGTGCCATTCGGTTTTTTCCTTGCGCTCGCCCGTCGCCTTATCCTTCCAGCTTTCGGATGTCGCGATGGAGAAACTCGCCTTGCGCCCCCCGTTTTGAAAAGCGCGGACTTCGGGGTCTTTGCCCAAATTGCCGACGAGGATAACTTTGTTGACGCTTCCGGCCATCTTTTTCTCCGTTCAAAGGCTTGATGTTAAGCCACCACCCTACCCAGAGTCGCCCCAAACCGCAAGGGCTTTTGTTCTTTTTTTGTTCTTGTTTTTTGATCAAAGTTGGGTCATATATCGCGCTATGAACCAATCCATCCATGTGCGCGGGGCGCGTGAGCATAATTTAAAGAATATCGACGTGGTGATTCCGCGCGATAAGCTGGTGGTCATCACGGGCCTGAGCGGCTCGGGCAAGTCCTCGCTGGCGTTTGACACCATCTATGCCGAAGGGCAGCGGCGCTATGTCGAAAGCCTGTCGGCCTATGCGCGGCAGTTTTTGGAAGTGATGCAAAAGCCGGACGTGGATGGCATCGACGGCCTATCCCCCGCCATTTCTATCGAGCAAAAGACGACCTCGCGCAACCCGCGCTCGACCGTCGGGACGGTCACGGAAATCTATGACTATATGCGCCTTCTCTTTGCGCGGATTGGCGTGCCCTATTCCCCCGCGACGGGACTGCCCATCGAAAGCCAGACCGTCTCGCAGATGGTGGATCGCATAGCGGCGATGGAGGAAGGCACGAAACTTCTGCTTCTTGCCCCCATCGTAAGGAGCCGCAAAGGCGAATACCGCAAGGAGCTTGCCGACCTGCAAAAACAGGGCTTCCAGCGCGTCAAGATCGACGGCACGGTTTATGATATTGAGGACGCGCCCGCGCTGAATAAAAAAATCAAGCACGATATCGCCGTGGTGGTGGATCGCCTTGTCGTGCGCACGGCCATGGATCACCGCCTTGCCGACTCCATCGAAACCTGCCTGAAGCTGGCGGATGGATTGATGTTTGCCGAGAACGCGACAACGAAAGAAATCACCCTTTTCTCCGCTAAGTTCGCGTGCCCCGTCAGCGGCTTTACAATTGATGAAATTGAACCCCGCCTGTTTTCCTTTAACAACCCGCATGGCGCGTGCCCTGCCTGCGACGGGCTGGGGCAAAAACTCTCGTTCGATCCCGCGCTTGTCGTACCCGACGAAAGCCTATCGCTGAACGAAGGTGCGCTTGCCCCGTGGAAGACAACCTTTGCCGCGTTTTATCAACAAACGCTGCGCTCTATGGCCAAGCATTACAAAGAGAGCATGGAAACGCCGTGGCGCAAGCTGTCACCCGCATTTCGTGAGGCAATCCTGCATGGCAGCGGCGATGTTTCCATCAAAATCGCCTATGAGGACGGAACGCGCAGCTTTAAAACCACCAAGCCGTTTGAAGGTGTAATCCCCAATCTGGCGCGGCGCTGGCGCGAAACGGATAGCAGCTGGATCCGTGAGGAAATCGGCAAGTATCAGGCCTCTACACCTTGCGACGCTTGCGGTGGGCAACGCCTGAAGCCCGAAGCCTTGGCCGTAAAAATCGGTGGCCTGAATATCAGCGAGGTGGCGGCGTTCTCGATTGCCGATGCCGCGACGTGGTTTTCCAAACTGGACAAAAAGCTGACGAAAAAGCAGCGCGACATTGCCTCACGCATCCTTAAGGAAATCAATGAACGCTTAGGCTTTCTTAACAACGTCGGCCTTTCCTATCTGTCTATGTCCCGCGCCAGTGGTACGCTATCGGGCGGCGAGAGCCAGCGCATCCGCCTTGCCTCGCAAATCGGCTCTGGCCTTACGGGCGTTTTGTATGTTCTGGATGAGCCGTCCATCGGTCTGCATCAACGCGATAATGATCGCCTGCTGGAAACACTGAAACGCCTGCGCGATCTGGGCAACACCGTTCTGGTTGTCGAGCATGATGAGGACGCGATCCGCAGCGCCGACTACCTGATCGATATGGGCGTGGGGGCTGGCGTGCATGGCGGCAGCGTCGTGGCGGCGGGAACACCCGCGCAAGTCCTAAAGTGTAAGGACAGCCTGACCGCGCAATACCTGACGGGCAAGAAAAGCATCCCCGTTCCGGCGCAACGCCGCAAGGGACGCAAGGGAGAATGGCTAGAGCTTTTTGGCGCACGCGAAAACAACCTGAAGAACCTGCATGCGCGTTTTCCTTTGGGCGTTTTGACCTGCGTCACGGGCGTATCGGGCAGTGGCAAATCCACGTTGGTCAACGAAACGCTGTATAAGGCTCTGGCCAAAGCGCTGAACAATGCCCGCGATCCGGCGGGCAAGCATGACTCCCTGAAAGGCATTGAGTTTATCGACAAGATCGTGGACATCGACCAATCGCCGATTGGCCGCACGCCGCGATCCAACCCCGCGACCTATACCGGCGCGTTTACGCCCATCCGCGATTGGTTCGCCGCCCTGCCGGAATCCAAGGCGCGAGGCTACGCGGCGGGGCGCTTTTCCTTTAACGTCAAGGGCGGGCGGTGCGAGGCGTGCGAGGGCGACGGCGTCACAAAGATCGAGATGCACTTTCTGCCCGATGTTTACGTCACCTGCGACGTATGCAACGGCAAGCGCTATAACCGCGAGACGCTAGAGATTACCTATCGCGACAAATCAATCGCCAACGTTTTGGACATGACGGTGGAGGAAGGCGCGATTTTCTTTGCTGCCGTCCCTTCCATTCGCGACAAGCTGCAAACGCTGGAGCGCGTGGGCCTAAGCTATGTCAAAATTGGGCAAGCGGCCACCACCTTGTCGGGCGGCGAGGCGCAACGCGTCAAGCTTTCGAAAGAACTTTCGCGCCGCGCAACGGGCAAGACGCTGTACATTCTGGACGAACCCACCACGGGCCTGCACTTTGACGATGTGCGCAAGCTGATGGAGGTTCTGCACGCGCTGGTCGATCAAGGCAATTCCATCATCGTGATCGAACATAATTTGGAAGTCATCAAGACCGCCGATCATATCATCGACCTCGGCCCCGAAGGCGGCGATGGCGGCGGCAAGATTATCGCCACGGGCACGCCCGAAGAAATCGCGGCGAACAAAGCCAGCGTCACCGGCGCGTATTTGAAAGCGTGTTTGGGACCCTTCAGGCGATAAGGGGAGCATTAACCATCTTCTTGCGTTGACGAAGGAAGCCGCGAATTGATAGGCTCTCCGCGCGTTCAATGATTAAAAAAGGAAGCTTTTATGAAAACCGAAATTACTGAAACCATCCCCACAAACGCTGGCGAAAAAGAATTCGAAACACTCGACGCGCTAAGAACGCTCAACGATTCCATGCGCGTTCTGGGCCTTTGTTTTGAGAGAACGACACTGGCAAATTATTTTAGGCCTGTACAAAGTGCAGCGCGCACGGCTTTGACTCCGCTTCAAGTCGCCAAACTTAGCCTTGCTTTAGAGCGCTCCGACATTGTTGTCGATGGCAAGCTCAAAATCCTGCGCCCCGGATCGCGCAAGATCGGCGGCTTCTACAAGTCAGAAAGCGGGTGGATCCTCCGCCTTCCTCCAGAAGATATTAAAGAACTCGTCGAGCGCGAAGAGCTTCTTACCCAAAACGCCCAGATGGTCGCTCTAGCCTACGAAAAGGCGGAAACAGTCAACGCTGAAGCAGAGACTAAAAAAACAGAAAAAAACATTGAAAGCCTTATTTCGTTTTTTAACCGCGCAACCAACAGATTTTGGGAAAGCAAACCCCTTAACAATCAACAATTTTGCCTTAAAATGATGAAAGGTAGCAGCGCCCCTTTGGTAGGGATCAAAGGGCTTTGCGATGCCTTGGAACGCACTTGCTTCCGCATGGCTGGAAAAGAAATCAGCGGGGTGAGAACCCGTTTTGCCATTGGTCATGTTCAAACGTGTGAAAATGATCGCAACATTACGATTACGCTCGAAAAAACTGAGATCCGCCGCGCCCTTGACCGTAGAGAGAGGCTTGGAAAAACAATTCGGCAAATTATCAAAGATAAGAGCTTGGGTTAATTTTAAGAAAAAAAGGGGGTATAGCCAAAACAATTAAAGAGATGGCAAGTGGTAAAGAAAACAAACGGGACTCCCGCTTTCGCGGGAGTGACGGTGGTTTTTGTGGCCGCATTTCCCTTTAGCGTCATACCGGCGAAAGCCGGTATCCAGCGGCCTCGCATCTGCGAGGCATAAGAGTCAAATCAATCAAAGCAGCCCTTTTGTTTATACTTTTGAGTCATACGCGCCGCAGACGCGGCGCAACTGGATCCCGACTTTCGTCGGGATGACGGTGGTTTTTTGTGTCGTTTATGTTATTTTACTTTCGTTCTCATTAAAAGCCTCCCCTATTCCCCTTTTGCAAATCCCCGCTTTTTGATGCACAATGGAAAACCTCGGCTTTTTGTCTGAAAAGAAAAACCATCGTGACCGAACAAAAGACGCTCACCAAGACCGCCCTCTCCCGCCTTCAGGCCTTGGCCAAGGGCAACGGCCTTGCGCCCGAAGCCATTCGGCTTGTTGAATTCAAAGAGGAAACCTACACGCTGACGGGCGTTTTAAATATGACGCCCCATATCGATGTTCGCACCAATGCCTATAACGGGCGCAGCAAGCTTAAAGGCGTGCGGGTTCTTCCCTCCTTTGCCGCGCTTGACGAGGAAATCACCCAAAGCCAGCAGGCCTTTGAAAAAGAGGACGCTTGGGTCAAGGACGCCGTGGCCGAAATAAAGAAAACAAAAGGCTTTGGCTGGGGACAACACGACTCGCTTTTGACATGGAGCGATCCGACAACCACGCTTGTCGCCACAGAAAACTGCCCTTCTTGTAATGGCACGGCGCAGCATCCTTGCCTTGACTGTCAGGGGCTTGGCTTTACCACATGCCTGCACTGCGAAGGGCGTGGGCGAGAGCTTTGCTATAACTGCGGCGGCAATGGCCAAGATCCCGCCAACCCGTCCAACCCCTGTCCGATTTGCCAAGGCACGCACTATGCCCCCTGCCGCCACTGCAACCAAGCAGGCCGTCTCCTCTGCATCACCTGTCAGGGGAAGGGCTCGACGCCCTGCAGCTCCTGCGAAGGCACGGGCGTGATGAGCCGCGAGGCGCACATCACCAAGGGCGCAAAGCTGTCCTTTTCCCTAAGTGCCACATCGGGTCTTCCCAGCGGGCTTCTTCGCGCTGTCTCGCGCTTTGGCGAAGCCAACCTGCCCAAAGGCCACGCGGACATCACCCTTGTGCCAGAGGATCCCGAAAAGCCGCAGAAGAAAACAACGCTGCTTCTTGAGGCCAAGATTCCCTATGCCGACATCAAGATTGTTATCAACGGCAAAGGCTCCCTCATCGCCTGCGCGGGCAAGATGGGGCGGCTTTTAGGCGTGCCGGCCTTTTTGGATGCTTCGCTCAAAGAACCGCGCCGCGAACTGGCGCGGGCCGCGCATGGCGCAATCCCCCTTAAAGCCGCGCTGACGGCGCGTGCCCTTCAAGATGCGCTTAAACTGGCGCTCGCGGGAAAAATAAGTCCCAACGATCTGCGCCGCCTTTATCCCGTCGGCCTGTCGGGCGACACGGCCAAGGAAATCATGGGTCACATGGAGCTTGCCCTTCGTGCCCAAACAAGGCAGCTGCGCCTTATTATCGCGGCCTGTTGCCTTGTGGCCAGCGGCGCGATTTTTGCTCTGTTCTTTTTCTCGCCGCTTCTGGCGTCGTTATCAATAAAAACGGCCACCCTTATCAAGGCCGCGTTACCGGTTTTTGTTGTAGGCGCAGATTGGTTTGTTTTGAGTCAGGCCGCACGGTGGGCTTTAAAAAAGAAATTCCCCACCCTTCCCTTGGCCGCCACGCAAAGCATCGGGCGCACGGGCTATACAACGCTCGGCCTTGTTTTCGCGCTGTACGTCGCGCTGTTTCTGGCCGCCACGTTCCTTCGCTTTTAAGCCGCCTATCGCACCACCGAGGAGAGCGGAACCAGCGCAACGCCGCGCTCGCGAAGGTGACGCGCCCAAATCTCAATCCGGTCAAGCGTGACGGGCAAAGGCTCCGCCATCGCGACAACAGCGCCTTCAACCCGCGCGATTTGTTCTAGCTGCGCGAGCGCCGCGTCGATGGCTTGCGGCGTCGGGGTCGAGTCAATAAAGCGCACGCTTTGCGCTGTCGGCACTTTCATCTTGACCGCCAAATCGCTGATGATGCTGTGCGACGAGATTTTGGAATCTAAAAACAAAAGCCCCCGTTTGCGCGCCTCTTCCAAAACGGGCTCCATCTTCACCGAGTCCGTCACAAAACGCGATCCGGAAAGGGTCGTCAGCCCGACATAGCCTTGGGCAAGGCGCAACACATCACGCAGACGCACCATATTGTCGCTGTTCGGCAAGGTCGTCAAAAGGGACTTCGGCCCTGAATCATTGCGCGGGTAGTCAAACGGCTCCATCGGCAAGGAGAGCAGCGTTTCATGCCCGTCTTGCCGCGCCCGCGTTACCCATTCGTCAATCGACGTGCCCTGCGCATCAAACGCAAGCGTCACAGCGGGCGGCAGGCGATGCAAGGCGGCATCCGTCGCCACCCGCGAAAAGCCCATATCGCCAATCACCAGCGCAATGCGGGGGCGCGGGTCGCGAAAATCAAAGGTTCTGGCATAAACCTGCCAAGGACGGCGTCCATCTTCCGCTATTTTGGGAAGAAAGCCCGTCGGCGTTTCCTCCACCAACGCCATATCGGGCGCAATGCTTAAAGGCTCGGTATTCGCGTCATTGGCCGTGGCCGCTTGTTGCTCGGCCTCTGTCTTGGGCTCATGACGTTCCTTTGTCGGTGTTTTATCAAGGGTCGTGGGGATCGAGGCCAAATCCATCTCTTCCTCTGGCGCGACATCATGCGCCGCACGGTAAGAAGGACGAACATGCGCCCCACCCCCCATAAAAAGAGGAAGCACCAAAAGAACCAACAACAGGCCCGTCGCCGCCAGCTTCACCTTGCGCGGGTAGCGCGCTAGAAATGTCTCACGTCGCGCCGCCAGCGCCGCTTGAAGGGCAATGGCGACATTGACGGAACCGACATCGGGGGCTTGCGCGTCGTCGCTCACTTCGCCCTATCCTCCGCCACTGTTGCCGTTTTAAGGCTGAACAAATGAATGCCCCTGATCAGATCCAAGGCGCGTTCAAGCTGATAATCATAGGCCTCGGCTTTTTTGCCTGTCTTGTCCTTCTTATCGCCATCCGCGCTCTTGCTATCATCAACGCCATCGCCTGAAGCCCCCTCATCCTCAGAAGGCTTGGCTTTCTTTTCCTTGTCCTTCTTGGAATCCTTGCCGTCTTTGACCGTATCGTTGACCAAAGCGCCGCGCAGATCCGCCTCGCTCAAGCCCTTACCCGTCGCGATTTCTTCAAGCTTGGCGGGCTGAACGGCAATGTCAGGCTCGATCCCCTTTTGCTGGATAGAACGACCCGACGGCGTGTAATACCGCGCGGTGGTCAGGCGCATTGCCCCCGATCCCGCGAGAGGAATAATCGTCTGGACAGAGCCTTTGCCAAAGCTCTTTGTGCCAAGGATGATGGCGCGGTGATAGTCTTGCAAAGCACCCGCGACAATTTCCGAAGCCGACGCCGAGCCACCATTGATCAGAACAACCAGCGGCTTGCCTCCCGTTTTATCGCCGCCCTTGGACAGATAGGTTTGGTTTTCGTCTTTGTGACGGCTGCGCGTCGAGACGACTTCTTTCCCGCCGTCGATAAAGCTGCCACTGACCGAAATCGCTTGATCCAACAAACCGCCCGGATTGTTGCGCAAATCGATCACATAACCGACCAGTTTTGCGCCGATTTGCTTGCTCGCCTCGGCCAAAGCCTTATCAAGCCCCGGCTGCGTCTGTTCATTAAACGTCTTGATGCGGATATAGGCCACGTCGTCCTTAACTTCCCACCGAACGGCCTGCACATGAATAACCGCACGCGTCAGCGTCACGTCAAATGGCTGCCCCGTCAGCCCGCCGCGCCGAATGGTCAGCGTAATCTTGGTTCCCGGAACACCGCGCATTTTATCAACGGCCTCGCTAAGCGTTAGCTCTGTCACGGGCTTGGAATCCAGATGTGTTACAAGATCACCCGACTGAAGCCCCGCATGGGCGGCAGGCGTATCATCGATAGGCGAGATAACCTTGATCAGGCTGTTTTCCATCGTAACTTCGATGCCAAGACCACCAAACTCGCCACGCGTTTGCGTCTGCATGTCCTCATAGCTCTTTTTATTCAAATAGCCCGAATGAGGATCCAGCGCAGAAAGCATCCCGTTGATCGCGTTTTCAATCAGCTTCTCGTCCGTGACTTCGTCCACATAATCGGCGCGCGTGCGCTCTAGCACATCGGCAAAAAGGGTCAGTTGTTTATAGGTGTCCGTATCGGCGGCCATCCCCTTGCTTGACATCGCGCTCGTGCTTTGATCCACCGTTCGGGCATAAACGCCACCCCCTGCGCCAAGACAGCCGGCCAACAAAACAACAAGAGAAATTCGTGAAAGCAAACGAGTCATAAGGGGAAGCTCCAGATCGAATCGGGGAAGAAGGTAAGGTTAAGCCACTTTAGAGTATAAGTGGCCAAGGAGAAAACGGAAAAAAAGAAGGCTTATCGGAAGCCGCACGGCCTTTTTCTTATACAGGAGCCAAGGGCTTAGAATCATGACGCCATTCAAAGTAAAGCTCAGCCTTGCCCTGCCCCTTGGTGGGCAAAATGCCCAAAGGCTCGCCGCTTTCAACCTGCTGCCCGACATCGACATCAAGGCGCGCAAAACCCGATAGAAAGGAGTGATATCCCCCCTCATGCTGAAGGATAATCACCTTACCGTACCCACGAAAAGCGCCCGCGAACATCACGCGTCCCGCACGCGGCGCAATCACGGGACTACCCGCCGCCGCCGCAAAGGTGATCCCCTCACTCGTCACGCCAAAATCGTCCTTGTCGCCATAACCATGCACAACCTTGCCCGAAACGGGCATCTTGATAAGGCCGGCCTTGGCACGAGAGGATGGGGATAGGCGGCTCTTGCCGATAGCCTTGCTCCACGAGGAATCGGTAACCTTTTCCATAAGTTGCCGAAGGTCTTTCGCTTCATTGGTGAGGCTTTCAAGCTGCCGCGTTAAGGCTTCTTTTTCTTCAGTCGTTTTTTCCAAATACCCTTGGCGCGTTTGAATGAGTTGATCCAGCTTGTTCTTTTGCCATGAAAGATTTTGCCCCGCGGCCTTGACAAGGTTCCGCTGCTTCTCAGTCTGATTTTGTAATTGCGTGTATTGTTCAACCTCTTGCGCTAGTTGGTTCGTTTCATCCTTAAGGTGTGGGAGCATGGAGCGAAGCAAGATCGTGCGATGAATGGGATCGTCAGGCGAAGCCTCTTGCATCAAGACAACCTCGGACGGCTGACGGGAAAATTGCAAAAGGAGGCGCGTCAGCAACGCAAGGCGGCGGCGGGATTCATTTAAAGAAAGGGTGCGCCGCTCCGTTTCCTTTTCTAAAGCCGTCAAACGATCCTCAAGCTCTTCCTGTTCATTGCTTTTGGTCTGAAGCTCTTGGCCAGCCGTAATCAACTTATCGCGCAAGGTCTCCAGCTCCTGAGCCGTCGCGGTTTCTTTCTTCTCCAGCCCTTGGGCGGCGGCCTTTTGCTCTTCCAGTTGCTTTTCGACCCGCGCGAGATCGGCAGGCGTCTGCGCAAGACTGGGCGCCTTAAGCGACAAGAGAAAAACGGCGACTAACGCGATAAGAAAGATCGTCTTTTGGGGCAAAGCCTTATCCTATAATCAAGCTCGAGCCTTCCATGGGGGAAGGTTTCTCGACTCCCATAAGCGACAAAAGCGTCGGCGCGACATCGGCCAGACGACCATCACGCAAACGATGGCACGATGTCCGTCCCACGATCACAACGGGGACTTTGGATAGGGTGTGCGCCGTATGGGAGCCACCCGTTTCCGCATTCGCCATAACCTCACAATTGCCGTGATCCGCTGTGATCAAGGCCACGCCGCCCGCTTTTTCAAGGGCCGCCACAAGCCGCGCCAGACAGGCATCAATCGTCTCCACCGCCCTGACGGCAGCAGGCAATGATCCCGTATGCCCCACCATATCGGGGTTGGCATAGTTCACAACGATCAGGTCATAAGCGTTGCCTTCCATCGCCGCAATTGCCTTGTCCGTCACCGTTTTCGCGGACATTTCAGGTTGAAGGTCATACGTTGCCACCCTAGGCGAGGGAACCATGATCCGGTCTTCACCCGCGTAAGGGTCCTCGCGCCCGCCATTAAAAAAGAACGTGACGTGAGGATACTTTTCCGTCTCGGCAAGCCGCAGCTGAGTCAAGCCAAGGTGAGCTACATACTCGCCCAGCCCCATGTCAATTTTCTTGGGCGGAAAGAGCGGCGTCATCACCTGATTGAGCGCTTCTGAATACTCCACCATGCCCATCGCGGCGCCGAAAAGAACAACCTTCTTGCGGTTAAACCCTTTAAAAGACGGCAACAGTAAGGCCTCAAGAATCTCACGCGCACGATCCGTCCGGAAGTTCGCAAACAGGATTCCGTCGCCATCCTTCATGCCCTGATAAGAGGTCATCGCGATAGGCAACACAAACTCGTCATAAATCCCATCTACATAGCTGGATTCAATCGCGTCCACCGCCGCTGGCACGCGTGCGCCTTCACCAGACACCAGTAGATTATAGGCCTTTTGGACGCGCTCCCACCTTTTGTCACGATCCATCGCGTAATAGCGACCACACACCGTCGCCAAGGACGCGCCCACGCAGTCGATCAAAGAATCTTCAAGCTGGCCGATTTGCTCCACCGCGCTTTGCGGCGGCACATCGCGCCCATCCAGAAAAGCGTGAACCTGAACCGTTAGCCCCGCCGCCGTCAGAAGCTTGGCCAACGCCACCATATGATCTTGATGAGAATGCACGCCGCCCGTAGAAGCCAACCCCATTAGGTGACACACGCCGCCACTGGCGCGAAGCTTGGTGATAAACGCCGTCAATGGCTCGTTCGATTCAATGGAGCCGGAGGCGATGGCGCGGTCGATCAAAGGCAAATCCTGATACACGACGCGCCCCGCACCCAGATTCATATGCCCAACCTCGGAATTCCCCATTTGCCCTACGGGCAACCCAACGTCCTCCCCCGATGCTTCTAACAACGCATGGGGATGATCGTTCCATATTTTTTGCCATGTGGGGGCCTTGGCGACACTGATGGCGTTATCCGCCGCAGGCTCGCGGTAGCCAAAACCATCCAGAATACACAACATAACGGGGCGGGAATGCGGGAGTGAATGAGGCATGGTGATTCCTTAGGATGACGTTTTATAAAACTATAACCTATCTCCGATAAAGTGATCATGAAAAAAGAAAACAAACGGGATTCCCGCTTTGCCCTTTCGCCCGCCGCAAGCGCGGCGGGACGAGGGCGCGGGAATGACAGGATTTATGTTTTAATTTAACCCCTTACCGTCATCCCCGCGAAAGCGGGGATCCAGTTTTTTTGAATCATTTTATCTGACGAAGACCGTATAAAGCATAAAGACCAGCAGGGGAATATGCCCGCCCCCCTCTTAATCCCTATGATAAGGATGTCCGTTATTGATTTGCTGGGCGCGGTAAAGCTGCTCAATCAGCATCACACGCGCCAACTGATGAGGCCATGTCTTATGGCCAAGGCTTAGGCAAAAATCGGCGCGTTCCTTAACGGCTGCCGTCAGGCCATCCGCCCCACCGATCACAAGGACAAGCTCTGATACGCCTTGATCCTGCCATGCCGCCATTTTGTGGGCGAGTTCACGACTGGTCAAATCCTGCCCATGCTCATCCAAAATCACAACAAAGGACTGCGCGGGCAACGCGGCCAAGATAGCCTCATTCTCAGCCTTTTGGTTTTGGGTGGCCAATTCACGAACAGAAAAGCCACCCGTCAACCTTTTGATATACTCATCGCAAAGCGCTGCCTGAGCGCCACGCACTTTGCCAACAGCCAGAATCCGGCTTTTCATTCCCCTGTTTCAACAGGCGTTGTCGCCGACCAAATGGTCTCAATATGATAGTAGGCACGCACTTCGGGGCGGAATAAATGAAGAATAACGTCCCCCGCATCGATCAAGACCCAATCGCCTTGGGTCAACCCTTCGACACGCATGTTCTTAACGCCTAGTTTAGAGAAGGCCTCACGCAGATACTCCGCCATCGCGGCCAACTGACGCGCTGAACGGCCTGAGGCGATAATGACATGGTCGGCAATCGCGCTGCGACCACGCACATCAAGCGCCATCACATCTTCCGCTTGCCGCTCATCAAGAACCTGCAACGCAACGTCCCTCATTTGCTCTGGCAAGCCAAGAGGCTCTAGGCTTAAGGGAGGCGTCACCACAGTCGTTGGGGCAGCGACCTTCTTAGGAGGCGCGACCTTCTTGGCTACGACTTTCTTGACCGGAGCCTTTTTCGCTACAGGCGCTTTCTTTACGGCAGCCTTCTTGGGCGCCACCTTCTTGGGGGCTGCCCTCTTCGCCGGAACCTTCTTCGTCACAGCTTTTTTGACAACAGCCTTTTTCACCGCAACCTTTTTCGCAGGGGCCTTTTTCGCCGCAGGTACTTTCTTCACGGCTACCTTCTTGGGAGCGGCCTTCTTGGGAGCGGCCTTCTTGGGAGCTACCTTCTTGGGAGCGGCTTTCTTGGGAGCTACCTTCTTGGGAGCTACCTTCTTGGGAGCTACCTTCTTGGGAGCTACCTTCTTGGGAGCTACCTTCTTGGGAGCTACCTTCTTGGGAGCTACCTTCTTGGGAGCGGCCTTCTTGGGAGCGGCCTTCTTGGGAGCGGCCTTTTTGGCTACAACCTTCTTCACCGCAACTTTTTTCGCAGGAGCCTTTTTTGCCACAGGCGCTTTCTTGACAGCAGCCTTCTTGGGGGCAACCTTTTTAGGGGCCGCTTTCTTGGCGACAACCTTCTTTGCCGGAACCTTCTTGGTCACAGCCTTTTTGACGGCGACTTTTTTAGGGGCAGCGACCTTTTTCTTAACGACCATCTGGGAACTCTCCAATTGCTGATAATTACAAACCGATCATGCAATAAAAATGCCCCACCCGCAAGGCGGATGGGGCATAAAAAGTCAATCAAGCTTACTTCTTGACTGTTTTCTTCACGGCCTTCTTCAAAACCTTCTTATCGGCTGGTTTCTTGGCAACGGCCTTCTTCACAACCTTCTTAGCGGCTGGCTTCTTGGCAACGGCCTTCTTCACAACCTTCTTAGCGGCTGGCTTCTTGGCAACGGCCTTCTTCACAACCTTCTTGGCTGCGGGTTTCTTGGCAACGGCCTTCTTGGCGGCTGGTTTCTTAACGGCTGGTTTCTTAACGGCTGGTTTCTTGACTACCATTTCTAGTACTCCTTCATTGGATGGGTTAGATTTTGAAGCGACCTTACTTCGTTGTCTTATCTGCGTCGCAGACAAGGGATTCACTTTATTGTCCAGCATCACCCAGACGGGCGGACTGGTATCGGCCAGATCCTCGGCCAGCGCTAAAGGCAACTGCTCTTTTGCAAAGACTGCATGAGCGTCACCCCCTACGTTCGAATCAGAATACTCCGATCGGCGGAAAACAGCAACGGGTAGAGCAAGGAAAATCTGTTGCCATGATTTCCACGAAGAGATCGTTTTAAAGTTGTCTTCGCCCATCAACCAGACGAATTTTTTCATCGGCTCACGCGCTTTCAACGCGTGCAATGTGTCGATGGTGAAGCGCGTGCCAAGACGCTTTTCGATGTCCGTCACGATGATGTTTTTGTGACGCGCCACGATGGCACGCGCCATCGTAAGGCGCACCGCATAAGGCATCATTTCATCCCGTGTTTTCAAGGGATTCAACGGTGACACCAACCACCAGACTTCATCCAGTTTCAGCCGCGCGAGCGCGAACAAACTCATCGCCACATGGCCTTCATGCGCAGGGTTGAAAGAGCCGCCCAAAAGACCGATGCGCTTTTGCTTCGTGATCATTTTTTTCTCGTCCATTTTCAGCTTCATGATTCAAATTTACCCCTTTACAGGAGTGTTGCAAATCATACACACTTTTCATCTATTTGTCTTGTGGCACGGTTTTATATAAGATGGAAGACATGACACACACCCTCTCTCCCCTCATGATGAGTGAACGCGAAAGTGACCCTAGCGAGAGTCACGCCACATGGACTCAGTCATCCGCCGACACTCAAACCAAAACAAAAAAGCCTTCGCTGTATAAAGTTTATCTCTTGAATGACGACTACACGCCGATGGATTTTGTGATCGTTGTTTTGGAAACGGTCTTCAACAAGGATCACGAAGAGGCTATGCGCATCATGATGCAAGTGCATCAAAGTGACAGCGGCCTGTGCGGCGTGTATCCTTTTGACGTTGCGGAAACCAAAGTCTCCCAAGTACTTCAAGCCGCGCATGTTGCGCAGCACCCCCTTCAATGCAAAATGGAACGTGCGTAACTTTAAGGACAGCCCCCATGCTTTCTCCCCATCTTGAAGACACGTTGCACCGCGCTTTAACCTTGGCCAGCGTTCATCACCACGAATATGCGACGTTGGAACATTTGCTGCTGGCGCTGACCGAAGATCCCGATGCGCTGCCCGTTTTGACGGCCTGCGCCGTCGATGTTGGTGTGTTACAGGCCAGTTTGGATCACTATTTGGAAGAAGAACTGGACGTTTTGATCACCGATCAGATTGTCGAGCCTTTGCCCACCATGGGCTTTCAACGCGCCTTGCAACGCGCCGTGATCCAGGTCCAATCCGCCGGAAAGACAGAGGCAACGGGCGCGCACCTTTTGGCCGCCTTGTTCCAAGAGAGGGAAAGCCACGCCGTCTTTTCCTTGACCCAACAGAACGTCACAAGGCTGGACATCGTGAATTTTATCGCGCACGGCCTTAAGAAAAAGGCCACACACCACAAAAAAGCCAAAGACCTTTCCAAAGAGAGCGCAGGCAGCGACGAAGCACAAAACGATTCCGAAGAGCTTGAGTCCTATTGCATCAACCTCAACCAAAAGGCGGCTCAAGGGAACATCGACCCCCTTATTGGCCGCGATAAGGAAATTGAGCGCACCATCCAGATTCTCTGCCGCCGTCAGAAAAACAATCCCCTTTTCGTCGGCGAGGCGGGCGTGGGCAAAACAGCGATTGTTGAAGGCCTTGCACGGCGCATTGTAAGAAACGAAGTGCCCGACGTTTTAAAGGAAGCCACGATCTTGACCCTTGATCTGGGGTCCCTTGTCGCGGGCACGCGCTATCGCGGCGATTTTGAAGAACGGCTGAAGAATGTTTTGGCAGCTATCAAGAAAATCCCCCATGCTATCCTTTTTATTGATGAAATTCACAGTGTAATCGGGGCTGGCGCGACCTCTAGCGGCTCTATGGACGCGTCCAACCTTCTTAAACCGGCTTTAACGGAAGGCGCTTTTCGCTGCATCGGCTCCACCACCTATAAAGAGTACAGCGCTATCTTCAAAAAAGACCATGCGTTGGCAAGGCGCTTTCAAAAGATCAATGTCGAGGAGCCTTCGATTGAGGAAGCCGTAACTATCCTGATGGGTCTTAAGACCACGTTTGAATCCTACCACGACGTGCTCTATAGCGACGAAGCGCTTCGCGCGGCGGTAGAGCTTTCCGCCCGCCACATCAATGATCGTAAACTGCCCGACAAAGCCATCGATGTTATCGACGAGGTTGGGGCGGCGCAAAAGCTTATTCCTCAGGGCTCACACCAGAAAATCATCGAGGCCAAGGATATCGAGGCCGTCATCGCCAAGATGGCCCAGATCCCCGCGCATTCTGTCAGTCAGGACGACAAGACGATCCTTCAACATCTGGGGCGTGATTTGGCGGCGATGGTCTTTGGCCAAAACGAAGCCATCCAAGCGCTGGCCAGCGCCATCAAGCTGGCACGCGCAGGCCTTCGTGAGGTGGAAAAGCCTATCGGCAGTTATCTATTCTCAGGCCCCACGGGCGTCGGCAAAACCGAGGTCGCACGGCAACTGGCCAAAAACATGGGCATTGAGCTAAAACGCTTTGATATGTCGGAATATATGGAAAAGCACAGCATCGCGCGGTTGATTGGTGCGCCCCCGGGCTATATTGGGTTTGAGCAAGGGGGACTTTTGACCGATGCCGTCGATCAGCATCCTCACTGCGTTGTCCTTTTGGACGAGATTGAAAAGGCTCACCCTGACCTGTTCAACATCCTGCTTCAAATCATGGACCACGGCCAACTGACCGACCACAACGGCAAAAGCGTCAACTTCAGGAATGTCATTCTGATTATGACGACGAACGCGGGCGCGGCAGACTTAGCCCGCGCGGTCATCGGCTTTGAGCGCACAACACGCACCGATGACGATTATGAAGCGATCCAGCGTCTTTTCACACCAGAGTTTCGTGGACGCCTTGATGCCATTATCGGCTTTAAGACGCTTACCCCCGAGACAATGGCTCGCATCGTCGACAAGTTTATACTGCAGCTGGAAAACCAGATTGCGGATCGCGCGGTCAGTTTAACGGTTTCGGAACGGGCGCGAGGCTGGCTTGGCAAAAAAGGATACGACCCGCTTTATGGGGCGCGGCCTCTTGCACGGCTTATTCAGGAAAAAATCAAAAAGCCGCTGGCCGAAGAACTTCTCTTTGGCAAGTTGCAAAACGGGGGGACCATTCTGGTCGGCGTGAACGAAGCCACGGACACCCTGACCTTCCTGTTTAAAGAGCCTTTCTCTCCTCCCCCTGCGCCAGAAAAGATGCCGAAGGAAAAAGAGGCCGAAGAACCTCTGGAAACAGCGTAAAAGAGGGGTCTACCCCTCTTTTTTCTCCAACGCGTCCAAACGACTCGTTAGGTCAGCGATTTTTTCGACAAGCCCTTTGACGCGAGCCAGATTGTGCATGTCCTGTATCATTTTCTTGCGCGGCTTGGCGGGCACACCGATAACAAGACTTTGAGGCGGCAGGTTACCCGCAACGCCGCTCATCGCCATCACAACGCTATCGTCGCCGATTTTGACGTGATCCGCCACGCCCACCGCGCCACCTAGCACCACACGGTTGCCGATCACAACACTCCCCGCAATGCCTGTGCGTCCGCAAAGCATGCAATTGTCACCAACCTGCACGTTATGACCGATTTGAACCTGATTATCGATTTTTGTGCCATTCCCGATCCGCGTCGAGATGATCGTTCCACGATCAATTGAGCTGTTCGCGCCAATCTCAACATCGTCCCCAATGATCACGGAGCCCAGCGACGCGATACGCATAAGCGATGTGTTGGATGCGCCACCACCCTCGCCCGTTGCCTTGGCGCTTTCGACGCTGCCCATCTGCGGCGTAACAAAGCTAAAGCCATCCGCACCGATAGAGGTGTTGAAATGGATAATCACCCGTGCCCCGATCTCAACCCGCGCCCCAATCCGCACGCCAGAATAAAGACACCCGCCCGCGCCGATCTTGGCCTTAGGCCCAATGTAAACTTGTGGGTGCAACGTTGTGCCTGCGCCAATTTCCGCGCCCGAGGCCACAAAGCACTGCGCCCCAATCCGCGCATCTGGCGCAATGATCGCACCCTCTTCGATGATGGAAGTCGGATGGATGCCCACAGGCAGGGCCACGACCTCTTCAAACAAACGGGTCAACGTGGACAGCGCCACGCGTGAGCGCCCCACAGCGATGGAGGCGCGGATCGTGGCGGGGATTTCGGTTTCGTCCGCAACAATAGCGGCCTTGGCGGCACTTTGCTCCAGCATCGGCAAAAAGGCCTTGTCCATGGCCAGAACCAGAGCGTCCGGCTCAAGAATTGAGGCGGGATGAGCCACATGCGTGACAACAACAGCGCCATCGCCTATCAGCTTGGCCCCCAGAATGTCGGCAATTTCTGCCATGGTGTATGATTTTGTCATAACCAACCTTCTACCATCCCACGGTAAAAAACACAAAAACTTAAGATTGGCGGTTTGGACTGTTTTTGTATAGAATACCCCATGCGCATCCTTACCCCCCTCCTTGTTCTGTGTTTGATGTCGGCTCCGGCTCTTGCGGCCAGCAAGGCGCCAAAAACCGCCCCAACGCCCCCCCCCACCGCACCATCTACCGAGGCGCACCCCGTGTTCGAGCCTGATGGCCGCTTTGGATTTTGTCTAAGCAGCTATACCTATAGTGATGGGCGTAAAATGACTGTCGCCCAATCGCCGGAAAATCAGCTTAACCTTGGCCTCACTATCCCTGACGCACATTTTGAAGTCGGCGCACGTTATGACATCACCCTAACGCTGGGCAGCCAAGACGGGCGCAAAATCCGCGGCCAAGCCATCGACGATGGCACGCTGTTGCTGCAAATGGGGGCAAGTCCCAAATTCCGCAAACAACTAGTCGCCGCCCAAACGCTTTCGGTCGGGACGACCTCTAAGACCTTGGTCTTTGCCCTGCCCGCGATGAATCCTCTGTTCGACTCGCTGAAAGCTTGTCTCAAGCAGAATAAAGGCCAAAAGAACGAGGCCGTGGCTCAAAGCGAAAACGCCTTGCCTGAAACGCTGAAAGCCCTTTTGATCACCGCTGGCTTCACCGACATTATTCCCATGTCGATGGAAGGCATCCCCGCCGAAGAACGCCCCGCTGATTATATTTGGAAAACAGGCAGCGTGCTGGCAGGCATCCGTGAACGCAAAGCGCCGGAAGGCAAGTCACTTGCCGATTTGATCGGCATTTATATGGGGGGACTTAAAGACCAGTGCCCCGGAACCTTTAAGGTTGATATTGAGCGCGAACAAAAAGAAGGCGGGTTGACCCTGCGCCTTGCCAGCGCCGTTTGCGCCCCCAAAACAGACAAAAAGGCTGATAAAAAAGACGACAAGGATAAGGATCCCACGGTCACCGTGGCTCTTCTTTTCTACCTGACCCCTCATGGCGGCTTTACCGTTTTCACGCATGAAGGCCAAAACGAAGGGAAAACCGAGGCTCTGGCAGCCCGTGACAAGATGGCCAAAGCCATCCTTAGCCTTGCCAAAACACAGGCAGGCAACGCGCAATAGCCCCTCTTCCCCCGTTATTTGTTAACAAAAAGACGCGCCCCAACAAAAAATGCGCTTTTAAAGGCGATTCCTGCATTATCCCGATTGCATCGCGTGAATTTGCTGCTAACACAATAGGGATGCTGATGTGATTCTACCTTATTCTTTTCAGCACACATTCAAACCTTAGGAGAGTCTTATGGTCAAAAAAGCAACCGTCAAAACCGTAACAGCCGTTCGTCCTGTCAAGGAAACGCTGACAAAATCAGCCCTGATTGGCTTGATCGCGGAACAAAATGAAGTGTCGCGTAAAGTGGCAACTGGTATGTTTGATACGCTGGTCAACACCATGATGGGATCCATTCATCCCAAGGGTGTTGGTGAGTTCACGCTTCCTGGCGTTTTGAAAATCTCGTTGCGTAAGGTTCCTGCCCGCAAGGCTGGCACACTGATCCGCAACCCCGCCACAGGCGAGATGATGAAGGCCGATGCCAAGCCCGCGAGCGTTCGTGTCAAGGTTCGTGCTCTTTCGAAGTTGAAGAACACAGCGAAGGGCGAATAAGCGTTTAACAGCTTATCGTTCTCGTTAGAGACAAAAGGGCTTGGAGAAATCCAAGCCCTTTTTTGTTCGCCCTATTTCTCTCACAACAACAAAAAAGCCCGATGTTTCCATCGGGCTTTTTCTTGAAGGGTAGAAAAGGAAATCTTATTTCTTTTCTTCTGTTTTCTTTTCATCTGCTTTGGCAGGCGCTTTTTCCTTAAGCGGCGAGCCGTCGAAGTTAAAGCGTTCAACCTTTGCCTTGGCCTGCATGTCCTTGACAAGCTGGCTGACCATTTCCTGACCGACCTGGTTCGTAATTTGATCTTTCACTTCAGCCAAAGGCGGAGGCGAAGACTTGCGACGATCTTCCAGCTTGATGATGTGATAACCGAAATCCGTCTTGACGGGCTTCTCGCTCAAATCACCAACCTTCATGGCAAAAGCCGCTTCGGCAAAAGGCTTGACCATCGCGCTGCGCGGGAAATAGCCAAGATCGCCGCCCTGCTTGGCCGAGCCGGAGTCTTTCGACTTTTCGGTGGCCAGCTTGGCGAAGTCTGCGCCGTCCTTAATCTGCTTCAAAAGATCATTGGCTTCGGCTTCGGTCGGCACAAGGATGTGACGCGCACGCACTTCGTCTTCCGGCTTGAACTTGGCCGAAAGCTCGTCATAACGCGCCTTGATCTTTTCTTCGGTAATCTTGGGCTGAACCGCCTTGCGGACATAAACGTCGGCCACGATCTGCGCTTCGGCATCCTTCACGCGATCCTTGACTTCCTTATCGTTCTGCACCTTTTCCTCATAGCCCTTCTTGGCGATCATCTTGGTCACAATCGCTTTTTCAAGAAGCTGGGGATAAAGAACTTGAGGAGGCATCTGTGAAGCCTGAGAACCCATGCCCTGCAATTCGCGCACGATTTCCGAACGCATGATGGGGTCGCCATTCACGCGCGCAACAACAGGATCACCGCCAGAGACAGGCGCTTTATCCGCAGCAGCAACAGGCAGCGCTACCGCGCCAAGCGCCAAAGCTAACGCAGCCATACGAAGCATTTTCGACATAGAGGTTTCCTTCCTTTTAAGACAAGCCGGACAATTCCGTGAATCGGATTTAACGCCGGAATTGTGGCATGATTAGGGAAAGGCGGCAATCATGAAAAAAGGCAGGGAACGAAAGGCCTACACCCGCCGGAACACCAAGCTCGCATTGGTTCCACCGAAACCAAAGGAATTGGAAAGAACGATGTTCAGCGTTTTTTCCTTGGCCTTAAGCGGCACAAGATCAATGCCCTCGCACTCCTCGGAACGATTTTCCAGATTCAGCGTAGGGGGAACGATGCCGCTTTGCATCGCCTTCAGGCAATAGATCGCCTCAACCGCGCCCGCTGCGCCCAGCAAATGGCCAATCGCGGATTTGGTGGACGACATGGTGGCTTTACCCACCGCATCGCCAAGAAGACGCTTAACCGCACGAACTTCAATCTCATCACCCAGCGGCGTTGAGGTTCCATGCGCGTTAATATAATCAATTTGATCGGGCGTAATGCCTGCGCGGGCCACGGCGGCCTTCATCGCGCGATACCCGCCATTACCGTCTTCGGCGGGCGCCGACATATGATAGGCATCGCCCGAAAGGCCATAGCCGATCACTTCGCCATAAATTTTTGCGCCGCGCTTTTTGGCGTGTTCATATTCTTCTAAGACGACAACGCCAGCGCCTTCGCCCATCACAAAACCATCGCGACCCTTGTCATACGGACGCGAGGCCTTTTCCGGCGTTTCATTGTACGATGTCGAAAGAGCACGCATGGCGCAGAAGCCAGCCATACCAATGCGACACACGGCCGCCTCGGTTCCGCCCGCCACCATCACATCGGCATCGCCCATCATAATGAAACGCGCCGCATCTCCAATCGAGTGTGAGCCTGTGGCGCACGCCGTGACGACGGAATGGTTGGGGCCACGAAGGCCATGCTTGATGGAAACTTGTCCCGACGCCAGATTGATCAGGCTGCGGGGAATGAAAAAGGGTGACACACGCCGCGCCCCCTTTTCCTTTAAGACAATCGATGTTTCATAAATCTCGTTCAGCCCGCCAATACCAGACCCGATAAGAACGCCCGCGCGTTCCCGCGCTTCGTCGTTTTCGGGAACATAGCCAGAATCCGCCATCGCCTCATCGGCCGCCGCCATCGCAAAATGGATAAAGATATCCATCTTCTTCTGGTCTTTCGGCTCGATAAAGCGATCGGGATTAAACTGGCCAGACGCATCGCCACGCGGAATTTGTCCCGCCACTTGGCTAGGCAAATCCGATACATCAAAACTTGTGATTTTGCCGATACCCGATTCCCCCGCAATTAAGCGAGACCAATTGGTATCCACGCCCACGCCAAGCGGCGAAAGCATCCCAAGACCTGTTACAACGACTCGTCTCATGTTTTTGCTGTCCTAATGGCAGGGCAGAAAGCCGACTTAATCGGCTTTTTTCTGATTGATGAATTCGACCGCATCCTTGACGGTCACGATCTTCTCGGCGGCATCATCGGGGATTTCAACGCCGAATTCTTCTTCAAAGGCCATAACAAGCTCAACCGTGTCCAAGCTGTCAGCACCCAGATCATCGATGAAGCTGGCATTGTCCGTAACTTTGGCCGCATCAACGCCCAAATGCTCGATGACAATCTTCTTCACACGTTCTGCAATATCACTCATGATCTGTTCAACCTTCTTTTGTTGATAAAACGATGGCAAGGCCCAAGAACCCAAAACACATCACGGCCTAGCCCGACATGCCGAAAAGGATTCGCCCTCACGCAGGAGGCTCTTTCTCTATGCCGTGATCATCCGGCTGTCCAGAAAATTAACGCGAAATCGCGTAAATTTTTTATTAACCCCGCCAAGGATATTAACCTTTGTTTTCCCCCAATTGACCGAAAACAAGGTTCCTTTTTCGACAAAACCCGTTAAAGAACAAACGGATAGATAAAAACTCCCTTTTATTAGGGAAGGAGGTCGCGCCCAGCCTCTTTTTCTTTTTGCATTTGACGCCGGACGTGAAAAACGCGCATCCCAATAACAAGCGCGAAAATAATCAGGAAGGCGATCATAAAACCGCGCACCTCAAAATTGACTGAAGCCTCATCACCAAGACCCATGCGCTGCATCATATCGCCGAACAGATACCCCCCGCCACAAAACACCAAGGACCAAAGGGTCGAAGCCAAAGCGTTCAGCACAAAGAAACGCCGCCACGACAAATTGCTCATCCCGATGGCCAAGGCGCTGATGTTACGCACGCCATACATAAAGCGGTAGGAAAGGATAAAAGAAATCGAATATTTCTCTAAAATAGAAAATATCTTTTCCATTTTAGGCTGAATTTTTGGAAAACGCCGCACGATGCGTCGCCCATAGTAGCGCCCCAAAAAGAACATCACCTGATCGCCGAACAAACTGCCAAGCGCCGCCGCGACAAACAAAGCGCGTACATCCAAAAGATCATGACTGGCCGCAAGGCCAGCAAAAATGACAAAAGTTTCACCTTCAAGCGCCGTCCAAACAAAGGTAATCAGATAAAACAGATCACCATGTTCGCGCACAAGATCAAGGATATGGTTCATTCAAGGAATCCCAAGGAAAAAGACAAACGCGTGCTACCTCTAGCAGAAGAAGACTCCGCCGTCACGAAGATAGGAAGAGACTCGTTCGGGGGGGGGACAGCCTACCTAAACAAAACCTTTGTGATTTCATAGGTTTTAAGACCCTTGGGGGTATTGACCTCAACGCTTTCCCCCATTTCCTTGCCGATCAACGCACGCGCAAGCGGCGAGGAGATGGACAGAAAGCCCTTTTTAATATCGGACTCTTCATCCCCGACAATCTGGTAGGTCATTTCCTCTTCCGTGTCCTCATCGATCACAACGATGGTCGCCCCGAACATGACGGCAGTCCCAGATAATTTTGAAACGTCGATGATTTCTGCGCGGCCAATCTTGTCATCAAGATCAAGGATGCGCCCCTCAACAAAGCTTTGGCGCTCACGCGCGGCGTGATACTCGGCGTTTTCCTTAAGATCGCCATGCTCTCGGGCTTCGGCAATCGCTTTGATAATGGCGTGACGCTCAACATTCTTCAGGTGCTTTAATTCTTCTTCAATACGCTGATAGCCCTGCGCCGTCATGGGAACTTTATCTGTCATCGCTGACCCTCACCTTTCACAAGGGGGTTAAAAAAGCAAAACGCGCCACCCCCTCTTGTCGCCTATTCGACGACAGAGAAGACGCGTTTTTCCGAATCGTTAACGATTTGCTTCCTGAAGATACGACTGAAGCGATTCAACTTCAAGGGAGTCGGCGCGAAGCGCCGCAATGGCCTCCACCGCCGCTTTCGCCCCCGCCATCGTCGTATAATGCGGGATTCCCTGCATCAAAGCGGTGCGCCTAAGGCTAAAGCTGTCCTCCAGCGTCTGGGCCCCTTCCGCTGTCGTATTGATCATCAGCTGAACCTCGCCGTTAATCATGGCGTCCACGACATGGGGCTGGCCTTCATAGACCTTATTGATCCGCGTCACGGCAACATCCGCCGCCGCCAGCGTCTTGGCCGTGCCACCTGTTGCGATCAGCGAAAAGCCCATCGAGGAAAGCCGCCGCGCAAGGCCTATCGTCGTCGCCTTGTCCTGATCCTTGACCGAGATAAAGCACACGCCGCTTTTCGGAAGCTTAAGACCCGCGCCCAGCTGCGCCTTGGCATAGGCATGGGCAAAATCACGATCAAGCCCCATCACCTCACCCGTCGATTTCATCTCTGGCCCCAAGACGATGTCCACGCCCGCGAACCGCGCAAAAGGAAACACAGGCGTCTTGACCGCCATACGGTGCGGGGCGCGGAACTTAATCTTTTCGTTAGAGACAATAGCTGCAAGGCTCTCACCCGCCATCACGCGCGCAGCGATCTTGGCAATCGGCACGCCGATGGCCTTGGCCACAAAAGGAACCGTGCGGCTAGCACGAGGATTGACCTCTAGGATAAACACCTCGTCGTCCCTGACCGCAAATTGCACGTTCATCAAGCCCACAACGCCAATGCCCCGCGCCAGCGCTTCCGCTTGGCGCGTGATCTCGGACACCGTTGCAAGCGAAAGGGAATAAGGCGGCAACGCGCAGGAGCTATCGCCCGAATGGATGCCCGCTTCCTCAATATGCTCCATAATGCCCGCAACAAAGACCGTGTCCTTATCGGCCACGACGTCGACGTCCACCTCAATCGCGTTTTGCAGATAGTGATCAATCAAAACAGGATTATTACCCGACACACGCACGGCCTGCCCGATATAGCGGCGCAAACCCTCGACGCCATAGACGATTTCCATCGCGCGACCACCCAGCACATAGGACGGGCGGATCACCACAGGATAGCCAACTTTTTCCGCCACAATCTCTGCCTCTTCCGCGCTGCGCGAAAGGCCGTTGGCGGGCTGCTTGAGCTTCAAGTCTTTCAGCAAAACTTGGAAACGCTCACGGTCCTCGGCAAGGTCAATAGCGTCAGGCGTCGTGCCAAGGATGGGAATCCCCTCCGCTTGCAGCGCATGGGCAAGGCGCAGCGGCGTCTGCCCGCCGAATTGCACCATCACGCCCAAAAGCGTGCCACGCGATTGCTCTACGCGCACAATCTCGATCACATCTTCCGCCGTGAGCGATTCAAAGTACAAACGATCCGACGTGTCATAATCGGTCGAAACGGTTTCAGGGTTGCAGTTGACCATGATGGCCTCAAGCCCCGCCGCGCGAAGCGCCATCACAGCGTGAACGCAGCAATAGTCAAACTCGATCCCCTGCCCGATGCGGTTAGGCCCCCCGCCAAGGATCATCACCTTCGTTTTGTCCGAAGGCCGCGCCTCGCAACTTGACTCATTATACGCGCTGGAAGGTTCGTACGTCGAATAAAGGTATGACGTGTCCGAGGCAAACTCGGCCGCGCAGGTATCAATGCGCTTGTACACCGGTGTAACGCCAAGGGCGCGACGCGCGGTGGCCATGTCGCCTTCCGTTTTGCCCGTCAGCTGCGCAAGACGCGTATCGCTAAAGCCCATGGCCTTCAGCTTCATCAAGCCGCGCTGATCGGTCGGCAAGCCGCCGCCCCGCACCTGCGCCTCGGCCTCGATAATCCCTTGAATCTGTCGCACAAACCACGGATCGTATTTGCAAATCGCGCAAATATCCTCCACATCCATCCCGTGACGCAGCGCCTGCGCAATCACAAGGAGGCGGTCAGGCGAAGGCTTGGCCAGCGCGGCATGGATCGCCGCCGCGCCGTCATTCTCGCCCTCAATCGCGATTTCGTTCAGGCCCGTCAGGCCCGTCTCTAGCCCGCGCAAGGCTTTTTGCAGCGACTCTTGGAAGGTGCGGCCAATCGCCATCACCTCGCCCACCGACTTCATCGCCGTGGTCAAAAGAGGCTCGGTTCCGGGAAACTTTTCAAACGTGAAGCGTGGGATCTTGGTGACAACATAATCAATCGTCGGCTCAAACGCCGCCGGAGTCACGCCCGTGATGTCGTTCATCAACTCGTCCAGCGTATAGCCCACGGCCAGCCGCGCCGCGACCTTAGCAATCGGGAAACCCGTCGCCTTACTGGCCAACGCCGATGAGCGGCTCACGCGCGGATTCATCTCAATCACCACAAGGCGACCATCGACGGGATTAAGCGCGAACTGCACGTTCGATCCACCCGTATCCACGCCAATCTCGCGCAGCACGGCAATCGAAGCGTTACGCATAACCTGATATTCTTTATCCGTGAGCGTCAGCGCAGGCGCAACGGTGATGCTGTCGCCCGTGTGAATGCCCATCGGATCGACGTTCTCAATGGAACAAATGATGATGCAGTTGTCCTTGGTATCGCGGACAACCTCCATCTCGTATTCTTTCCAACCAAGGACGGATTCCTCCACCAGCACTTCACCAACAGGGCTGGCGTCAAGGCCGCTGGCCACAATCTCGTTGAACTCGGTGCGATTATAGGCAATGCCACCGCCCGTTCCGGCGAGCGTAAAGCTGGGGCGAATGATCGCGGGCAGCCCGATTTCCGCCAAAGCCGCAAGCCCTTCATCCATCGTATGCACAATCTGGCTTTTGGGACTGGTCAGGCCAATCTTGTCCATCGCGTTGCGAAAGAGCAAACGATCTTCGGCCTTCTCAATCGCCTCGCGTTTCGCGCCAATCAGCTCAATGCCCAATCGCTCTAACGTGCCATCCTTGGCGAGCGCCATCGCGGTGTTAAGCGCGGTCTGCCCGCCCATGGTGGGCAGGATCGCATCGGGACGCTCTTTTTCCAAAACCTTGGTGACCATCTCTGGCGTAATCGGCTCAATATACGTTGCATCCGCCACGTCGGGATCGGTCATGATCGTCGCGGGGTTCGAGTTGATCAGGATGATGCGGTAGCCTTCGCTGCGCAGCGCCTTGCACGCTTGCACGCCGGAATAATCAAACTCGCACGCTTGGCCAATAACAATCGGGCCAGCGCCAATGATGCAAATGGATTTAAGGTCGGTACGTTTAGGCATTCTTCATCATCTCCACAAATCTCTCAAACAAGTAATGACTATCATGCGGACCCGGAGACGCTTCGGGATGGTATTGAACGGAAAACGCTGGCTTGTCTTTCAAACGCAATCCTTCATTGCTGCCGTCAAATAAACTCACATGCGTGACTTCGGCATTGGCGGGGAGCGTTTCGGGAATCACCATGAAGCCGTGGTTTTGGCTGGTGATCTCAACCTTACCTGTCTGCAAATCCTTGACCGGATGGTTCGCGCCGCGATGACCGCGTGGCATCTTGGTCGTGCGTCCGCCAAGAGCCAGCCCCAGCATTTGGTGGCCAAGGCAAATGCCAAAAAGCGGTATGCCCGCCGCCAAAACGTCGCGGATCACGGGAACCGCATAAACGCCTGTCGCCGCTGGATCGCCCGGCCCGTTAGAGAGAAACACGCCATCGGGATTCAGCGCCGCAATGGCCTCAAAAGAGGTTTGCGCTGGAACCACCGTCACGCGGCAGCCCGCACTGACAAGGCAGCGCAAAATGTTCTGCTTCGCACCATAGTCGATGGCGACAACGTGAAGAGAGGGGGCCGTTTCTTCCTGACCCCATATTCCACTTTCCCATTCATGGCTCTGCGAACACGTCACCTCTAACGCCAGATCCATCCCGTCTAACCCCGCCCACGAGGCAGCTTCTTTCTTCAACGCATCCAGATCAAACACGCCGTCCGGCGCATGGCAAATAACGCCATTGGGCGCGCCGCCATCACGGATGCGGACGGTCAGAGCGCGGGTATCGATGCCAGAAATGCCAATGAGATTGTTTTTCTTCAGCCATGCGTCAAAAGGCTCATGCGAGCGCCAATTCGAAGGCTCGGTCACATCCGTGCGCACGATAAGACCCCGCGCCGCCACGCGGCCCGCCTCAACGTCCTCATTATTCGTGCCAACGTTGCCGATATGGGGAAAGGTAAAGGTGATAATCTGCCCCGCATAGCTGGGATCGGTCAGGATTTCCTGATACCCTGTCATGGAGGTGTTAAAGCACACCTCGCCCACCGCTTTGCCACTCGCGCCAAAGCCAGAGCCAAAAAAAACCGTCCCATCGGAAAGAACGAGGACGGCGGACGGGAAAACTTCTTTTGAATCACGCGGGGGCGTGCTATTTTGGTGCTGCAAGGGCAACGGCGTGGTCATAAGACTCCAACTTTTTATGGGGTTTAGGTCAAACGATCAGACCGTAAGCCACCCCCCGCCCTTTTGCAAGGGTGAAGTGAAAGAATTTCGAAAGGAAAGACCATGCTGCGCGAAGAACTGACAGAAGCCATGAAAACCGCCATGCGGGCCAAGGATGACAAGGCGCTGGGGACCATTCGCATGGTGCTGGCCAAACTGAAAGACCTCGATATTGCGGCGCGGCCTTCGGGCAATACCACGGGAATCACCGATGACCAGATCCTGTCCATGATGCAAGGCATGATCAAGCAACGCCGCGAATCGATCACCCTTTACCAAAAAGGGGGTCGCCAAGACCTTGTTGATCAAGAATCGGCTGAAATCACCGTCATCGAGAAATTCTTGCCGCAGCAAATGGACGAAGCAGCCACTAAGGACGCTGTGGCTAAGGCCATCGCCGCCGTCGGCGCAACGTCCATCAAGGATATGGGCAAAGTGATGGGCGAGCTGAAGAAAACCTATACCGGCCAGATGGACTTCGCCGCAGCGGGCGTCGTTGTGAAGGGTTTACTGGGGGGCTAACGCCACTTTCACAAAGGTCGGCATTTTCTCCGACAACCCCACACAACCACAACGTCATCCCAAGACATTTTCTCTTCGCGCTTCTTTGCGCGAAAGAAAATGGGCGTGGGATCCAGTCGCTCTGTCCGCCCTCACTACCGTTTGTTCATCGCTTTCTGATAGTTACACTGGATCCCAGATCAACTTTCTTTCGTGCAAGGGGCACGAAGAGAAAGTTTTCTGGGATGACGGGAGGGAGACATGCAGGATAACGGTAAAAGAGGTCACTCTAGCCAGAAATGGCTCCAACGCCCTACTTCGCGCCGCGCTGAACCATCAAATCCAGATCCTCGCGAAGGCTTTGCAGGTCTTCCTCATGCTCAATCTCTTGCTCAAGGATCGTGAGGGCCAGATTGTACGTGACCATATCGACGTCTTTTGTCGCCTCCATCAGCCCCTTATAGGCGGAAATGGCGCACTGCTCGCCCGCGATGTTTTGATCCAGCAACACGGCGACATAGGGATCGGCGGGCGCGTCATAGGCGCAGGGACTTTCCTTCGCCCAGCCTTCGGGAGTCAGCACAGGCGTGCCGCCAAGCTGAATGATACGACCCGCCAAAAGCGTCGCGTGGGTGAGCTCTTCGGTGGCATGAAGGGTCAGCTCAGCCGCGACTTCGCCCTTCATGGGTCCTTTGATAAGCTTCGCGCCCAGCCAATACTGGTAATAGGCCAGCCACTCGCTGGCATAAGCCTTATTAAGAAGGGTGAGGATATGATCGACGTTTTGCCCAACGATCTCGCGTCCGCGTGTGCCCATGGCTGTCTTCCTTTCCTGCGGGTAACCCAAGGTCTTTGAAAAAAGACCCTGAGCGCAGGGGCAGTCTAGGCCTAAAGCCGAACAAAGCCAAGCGACCCGCCCAAGGGGGTATTTCTAGGCTTACGAAAGGGAGGGATTTCTCATCTTCACTCGCAAAGGCCGGCTACACATCCGCAACGCTTCAATCAAAACAGAATGTTCCTTAGACTCGGGCAAGTTCTTCAATGCGCTGCAATTAGTCTTTAGCTCTTCATAACTTCTTTGTGTGTCATCTTTTGTCATCAGAAGACTATGAGCAAGCCTTTTGATTTCACCAAGGCGCGTGGCTTCGGCAAGACGCTTGATAGAATCAGAGGAGACATCGACACGAAGATTAATGCATGGATAATGCCCTTCCTTGTTCACAAAGTTGCCACCTTGAAGCAACTCCATGGTCACAGAGGATTGCCCACTCTTCAAAAAGGCTGTTAGCATGAAAAAACCCGTACGCAAAAGGGACTCCCACAATTCGCTGAAGGCAACACAAAGGGTATTGTGATCCTCCTCACCAAGCGGATCTTTCCTATAGCTATTTACAGTAAAACCTAAAAAGTTGATATCCTCATAAAGCACGCTTGTCACAAAATCACGAGCGCTTTTATCCTTAGGAAAAAAACGTGGGGGAAGAGCAAGATGCGCACCGACACACTCACCAAAAAGGGCTTTGATTTGATCATCAAGTTCCCTCTCTTCCAGTCTTCTTTCGTCTGCATTCCCCATTTTCAAGCTCCCGTTAAGAATTTTACATGAAACAATTGGCTGCCGCCTATAAACAGGGTAGAACCTTTCTTCAATTCAAAGCAAGAAAGACTCATGGTTAATGGCGACTTTTCTTCCCACTTTTTTGGACGAGCTGCGTGAGCGCCTGACGCTGTCGGACATTATCGGCAAACGGATGCGCCTGATCCGCTCGGGGCGAGAGTTCAAGGGCTGCTGTCCCTTTCACAAAGAAAAGACGCCCAGCTTTTACGTCAACGACGACAAAAAGTTTTTCCACTGCTTTGGTTGCGGCGCGCATGGCGATGTCATCGGCTTTACCATGCGCCATGACGGGCAAAGCTTTCCCGAAGCCGTCGAGACTCTCGCGGCGCAAGCGGGCCTGTCCGTTCCCCAAGACACCCCCATGGAACGCGAACGCTTTGACAAGGAAAAAAGCCTTCATCATCTTCTGGAGCGCGCCACCGTTTTCTTTGAAGAACAGCTGCGGCAGCCTACAGGTCGCGAAGCCCGCGCCTATCTTTTGGGACGCGGCCTGCAAGACGAAGCGCAGCGCCGCTTCCGCCTTGGCTATGCGCCTTCGGATGCGGGGGCGCTTATCCGCCAACTTCAAGGCGAAGGCTTTGGCCTGCCCGACATGCTGGCCGTGGGCCTCATCAAAAAAGCCGAGGATCGCCCCGATCATTACAGCTTCTTCCGTAATCGTGTGATGTTCCCCGTCGCCGACAGGCGCGGGCGAACCGTCGCGTTCGGGGCGCGCATCATGGGCGAAGGCGAACCCAAATACCTGAACTCTCCCGATCATACCCTCTTTCACAAAGGCCAGCTTCTCTACGGTCTGTCCCGCGCCCGCGCCGCCATCGCGCAAGGCCAACCGCTAATCGTCGTCGAAGGCTATATGGATGTGATCGCGTTGGTGGAGGCGGGCTATATCGGCGCGGTCGCCCCCCTTGGCACAGCGCTCACCGAAGACCAACTGGCTTTGTTATGGAAGATGCTGCCTTCCCTTGAGGCGCGGGAGCCAACACGCGATTACAGCCCCATCCTCTGTTTCGATGGCGATAACGCGGGCCTTCGCGCCGCCACACGCGGCGCTGACCGCGCCCTGCCCCTTCTCACCGCCGCGCAGACGGCCCGCGTCGCCTATCTCCCCGCCGGTGAAGATCCAGACAGCCTTTTGCGAAGCGCAGGCCGCAGCGCGATGCAGGCCGTGTTGGATCAAGCCAAGCCGATGGTCGATGTGCTTTGGGATATGGCGCTCACGGGTCGTCGTTTGCAAACGCCTGAAGATCGCGCCGTCGCCGCGCGGGCGCTGCGTCAAAAGATTGCAGTGATTCGCGACGAGGGTCTTAGGCAACTTTATCAGGACGATATTGGAAAAAGGCTCGCAACGTTGTTCCAATGGGAGCCAAAAGGCTCTCAAAACATGCAAAAAAGGGGCGAAAAAACGCGCAAAACAGGCGCCTTTCCGACACGTTTTGCGCCCTCTGCGCCCCTGCCGCACCGCATGCAGCCTACAGGATCGCTAAAACTACGGGAAAAAGTGCTTTTGGCCATCATGGTTAATCATCCTGCCCTTTTTCATGAATTTGGCGATGAATTAGCCCATATCGGCTTTACCAGTCCGCCGATGGAGGCTCTTCGGCAACAAATCGTTACCCTTTTCTCACAGGATTCGCAGGAACCTCTTGACGCGGCGGCACTTTATCGCCATTTGTCCTTGGGGGATGCCGCAGAAGGCGCGCCTAAAGGTCTGGCTGAGGTTCTTTCAGAGGCCACCTTTATGCATGCCGGTTTTGCCAGACCGGATCGCCCGATAGAACAAGCGCGACAGGGGTGGAAATCTATCTGGAATAAATATTTGCAAGAACAACTTCAAACCGATCTTCAAGCAGCGGGTCGCCTTTGGCACGAGGAGCCTTCGGACGCCAATCTTGCGCGTCTTATGTCTCTTCGCGAACAGATGGAAACCTTGGCTCGCGAATCAGATGAACAAATGACCTATGACAGCAACCAAGACTCCCTTCTATAATTTAGAGTCGTAAGACAAGCGTAATGAGAGAGAAAAACATGGCCGTCAAAAAACCTTTGAAACCCGCAAGCAAGTCAAGCCCCAAAACCAAAACGACCAAGACGGCAGCGCCCAAGCAGGTCAAGAAAACGGCTGCGCCGAAAAAGGTGACCAAGCCCGCCGCTAAGCCTGCGGCGAAACCGGCCCCTAAAACCAAGGCCAAGGTCGTGGCTAAAACAGCCCCCAAGACGGTAAGCAAGAGCGCGGTTAAAGCAGCGCCAAAAGCCGCTGCAAAAAAAACCGTAAATACTGCTGCCCCCAAGGCCGCGCCCAAGACAAAAATCAAGGAAGCCCCTAAACCCAAAACAACAGTCATCAAGGAAAAAGCGCAGCCTGTGCCCGCCGCAGCCGTTTCCATGGAAGCGACTATGCCGCCCACCAAAGCCAACACGAACAAGGCCGCTTTGCTGTCCATACCGACAGAAGATTCGCCCCCTGACGACGATCACAGCGAAGCCCCCCTTATCGAAACGGGCCCCGATGCCGTCAAGCGGATGATCAAGCGCGGCAAGGAACGCGGTTATGTCACCGTGGACGAAATCAACGCCGTGTTGCCGCAAGATAAAATCAATTCGGACTTTATCGAAGACACGATGGCGATGCTTTCAGAAATGGGCATCAACGTCGTCGAAAACGAAGATGATGAGCCCGCTACAAAAAGCGAAGGCGAAGATGGCGAAGGCGAGACCAAGGGCAATGTTTCTTCGGAAGCGGGCCGCACCGACGATCCCGTTCGCCTGTACTTGCGCGAAATGGGCACGGTCGAGCTTTTAAGCCGCGAAGGCGAAATCGCGATTGCCAAGCGCATCGAGGCGGGCCGCGAGATGATGATCGGCGGCGTTTGTGAATCGCCACTGACCATTCAGGCTATCTTAGGATGGCTGGACGCGCTGAACGAAAGCAAGATGCTGCTGCGCGACATTATCGATCTGGAAGCGACCTATGGCGGTGGCCCCAATAACGAGGCCGACCTTTTAGAAGAAGGCGCCAGCGCTGAAGCGGAAGCAGAAAGCGACGAAGAAGAGAAGCCGGAAGGCGAAGGCGACTTTGAGAACGAAGGCGATGAAGAAAACCTTTCGCTTTCCATGCTTGAAGAAAAGCTTAAGCCACAGGTCATGGAAACCTTTGACAAGATTTCCAGCACCTACAGCAAGCTTTTCCGTCTGCAAACGCAGCGTCATGCCGCCGTGCAAAAAGGCGAAACTCTTTCCCCCGCGCAAACGAAAAAGCTGGACGCCGCCAAGGAAGAAATCGTTGATCTGGTTCGCACCGTTCGTTTGAACAACCACCGCCTTGAGCAGCTGGTGCAACAGCTCTATACGCTCAACCGCCGCCTTTTGGGCATTGAGGGGCGCATTCTGCGCCTTGCCGCCGACAGCGGCGTCAAACGCGAAGATTTTCTGGCGCGCTACGCCCATCACGAGCTAGACCGTCATTGGTTGGATGCCGTTTTCAACCCGCCCAAGGCCGCGCCCAAAAAGGCCGAAGCCAAGGTGGCGACCAAAGGCAAAAAAGACGTCAAAGAAATCAAGGCCACGGAACCCGCCCCCAAGCCCGTTCCCGCCAATGTCAAAGCATGGACCAAGTTTGTCGAGCTTCATGAAAATGAAGTCGAGCGCCTGCGCGCCGAAATCTCTTCAATCTGTGATGAGGCAGGCCTGCCTTTGGAAGACTTCAAACGCATCGTAATGACGGTGCAAAAAGGCGAGCGCGAATCCAACCGCGCGAAAAAAGAAATGGTCGAAGCGAACCTTCGCCTCGTGATTTCAATTGCCAAGAAATACACCAACCGCGGCCTTCAGTTCCTTGACCTGATTCAAGAAGGCAATATCGGCCTGATGAAGGCTGTCGAAAAGTTTGAATACCGTCGCGGCTATAAATTCTCGACCTATGCGACATGGTGGATTCGTCAGGCTATCACGCGCTCGATCGCCGATCAGGCGCGCACGATCCGCATTCCTGTTCATATGATCGAGACAATCAACAAGCTGGTTCGCACCAGCCGCCAGATGCTTCACGAAATTGGCCGTGAGCCAACACCCGAAGAGCTGTCCGAGAAACTGCATATGCCGCTTGAAAAAGTGCGCAAGGTTCTGAAGATTGCCAAAGAGCCAATCAGCCTTGAAACCCCCATCGGAGATGAGGAAGATTCGCATCTTGGCGATTTCATCGAGGACAAGAACGCCATTCAGCCTTTGGATGCCGCGATCCTTGGCAATTTGCGCGAGACAACCACGCGCGTTCTGGCCACGCTTACCGCCCGCGAGGAACGCGTCCTTCGCATGCGCTTTGGTATCGGCATGAACACCGATCACACACTGGAAGAAGTGGGGCAGCAGTTCAGCGTCACGCGCGAACGTATCCGCCAGATTGAGGCCAAGGCCTTGCGCAAGCTGAAGCACCCTTCCCGCTCGCGCAAGCTCCGCAGCTTCTTGGATACCTAAGAGGCCTTATACCAAACGGCGCAAGAAACGGCTCGTCGTGCAAGAAAACAAACGGGATTCCCGCTTTCGCGGGAATGACAGGTTTTGTGTTTAAGTTAACCCCTTCATCGTCATCCCCGCGAAAGCGGGGATCCAGTTTTCTTGTTTCTTTACGCGTCAGTTCATAAGCTCGTTGGCCTTACAGCTTCCAGCCTGAATGGATCACGGCGATGCCGCCCAACAGGGCGTGCCAACGCACTTGTTCAAAACCCGCTTGCTGCATCCGCGCTGCCAAAGCCTCTGGCGCGGGAAACTGGCGAATGCTTTCCGCCAAATACTGATAGGAAGCGCGGTCATCCGCGACCTTTTCCCCCAGCCATGGCAAAACAGAGAAACTGTAAAGCTCATAAAGTTTTTTCAGGGGTTTGATTGGCGTGGGAGAAAACTCCATGCAGAAAAAACGCCCACCTGGTTTTAAAATACGGAAAAATTCGGCCAGCGCATCATCGATGCGCGTGACGTTGCGAAGGCCAAAGGCGATGCTCACCAGATCGGCGCTGTTGGTTTGAAAAGGCAGCGCCTCGGCATTGCCCTCTATCCACTGAATCTCATCAAGCCAACCGTGATCGATGGCTTTATTGCGGCCTACGCGCAGCATAGCGGGGTTAATATCGCAAACCGTAATGTGCGCCTTCCCTGCCGTCGCTTTGGCGCACCGGATCGCAATATCGCCAGTGCCGCCCGCCACGTCCACGATGACTTCATCCGCCATGGGTCGCATCAGGGTTACCAAATGATCCTTCCACAAGCGATGAAGGCCGCCTGACATCAAATCATTCATCAAATCGTAATTTTCAGCCACCGAGGAAAACACAGCCTCAACCTTAGCCGTTTTCTCATCAGGCGATGTAGGCTTATACCCAAACCATGTCGCTTCGGGATTGGCCAAAGGGCGGCGCGTCATGCGGCCTCGGAAGGATGCGAAGAGGCGGACGCAACAATCATGGGCTGCGCGAGCATGGCGTCATAAAGTTCAAAAAGGGAATCGCGCCACGTTTCCATCGGGAAAAAGGTTTCCACAAAATCACGCGTGCGAAGCGCCAGATCAATGCGCCGCGCCGCGCTCATCGCCAGCGCCTCATGCAAGGCGGCCACAAGAGCCTCCTTATCATCGGGCGGAATAACCCATGCCGTTTCGCCCTTTTTCACAAACTCGGTATTCGCACCGCAATCGGTCACAATGACAGGGCGGCCAATCGCCTGCGCGGCCAAAAGCTCTGGCCCCTGCCCTCGCGCTACGGCGTTAGGCGCGACAATCAAGCTGGCCAGCCAACAGGCGGCAGGCCAATCCGTACACGCTTCGGGCATAATGACTTTGCCCTCAAGGCCACTGGCGATCACTTCCTTTTCCAAGGCCGCCCGCGTGCCCGCTGTCTTATCCTCGCCAATCAGCACGACGTAAAGATCAGAACCTTTAAGCGCGGTGAGCGCTTCCAAAAGAGTCTTATGTCCATAGCCTGCGGCGAAAGGCGTGGCCATGACGATCACTGTCGCCTGCTCTGGCAACCGCCAAAGCTTGTAGAGGTTGTTAATGCGCTCTGGCGTCACGCGCACCGCATCAAACCACTGCAGGTCAACCCCCGGAGCGATATGATACATAAAAGCCGTATCAAGCTTAAAATCATCACGCAAATGCTGCGCCATAAAGGCGGAGGGCACACGAAAACGCGCACCCCGATTAGCCGCCAGTTGAAGCGCCTTTTTAAGACCCTTCGTGACAGGCGCGGTTTCCGTCAGATCAATCAAAAAGGGCAAATGCTTTTTCACAGCCAGCTTGCTGGCCAGCGCGGCAACCTCAAAGCCGTGAGCATGGATCAAGACGGGACGCTCGCGGTCAATCAGTTTTTCAAGCCGTCTGCGGTTCAAAAAACCACGACACACACTGCACGTTTCAAGAGGCAGCGCGGTATGACGCACGGCGGCACGCTCGGCCTCCAGCACCAAGGAACCACCCGACGAAGCAACCAAGGGCCGCCACCCCGCGCGATGCGTTTGAATGGCCAGATCGACGACTTCACGCGCCTGCGCGCCGACCTCTAAATCACGGGTCAGGTGGAGAACGGATGTGCGCGGAATCGCGGCAGGCTTGAGGCTTTGTTTATACATGGCTATAGTGATAACAGACTTCTACAGGTCAAAGAAAGACGATTAGGGAATCATATGAATCACGCCCCCCAGAGGCTCACCTTACCGGATCGACAGCTTGCCTATCAACAACGCATTGCGACCTCCGAAAACCGCCACAGGGCTGGCCTTTTCTTTATGGGAGGGTTCGCGTCCGATATGACGGGCACAAAAGCCGCCTTTCTGGACGAGCGCTGCAGCGCGGCGGGCCTTGCCTACACCCGCTTTGACTATCGCGGGCATGGAGCCTCATCAGGCCGGTTTGACGAAGGCTGCATAGGGGACTGGCTGGACGACACGCTTAAGGTCTTCGATGCTCTGACCAGCGGCAAACAGGTGCTTATTGGATCCTCTATGGGGGGCTGGATCGGCCTTTTGCTAGCCAAGGCAAGGCCAGAGCGCGTAGCGGCCTTCGTCGGCGTGGCGGCTGCCCCCGACTTTACCGAAGACCTTATCCGCCCCACGATGTCGCCAGAGCAAACGGAAGCTATGGAGCGGGACGGGCTGTTTTATGAACAATCCGCGCCGCCAGAAGGTCAACCGGACGAACGACAGCCCATCACAAAACACCTTATGGAAGATGGGATTAACCAACTTGTCTTACGCAATGAATTAAGGATCGATGCGCCTGTGCGCCTGCTGCAAGGCCAAAGGGATGCCGATGTGCCGTGGCAAACGGCCCTTAGGCTTGCCGAGCATATCGAGCAGCCGGACGTGCGCGTGACCCTGATCAAGGACGGCGATCACCGCCTGTCGAGGGAGCAAGACCTAGAGCTGCTATGGCAGACTGTCATGTCCCTACGTGAAGGCCTCTTGGGATAAAAACGGAAAAACGCCAACAGGATCAAAAAGCAAGCCTAGACCATGCAAAGCCAAGATAATCCTTGCAGCCAAGGCTGCAACTGCGCTAGAACACGCCCCTACCGACTGTCCCCTTCGTCTAGAGGCCTAGGACGCTGCCCTCTCACGGCAATAACACGGGTTCGACTCCCGTAGGGGACGCCATTAAAAACAACCGCCTTTAGGCGGTTTTTTTATGGCATGCGCGTAGCGCGTTCGAGGCCGCAGGGTTCGACAAAACCGCGAAGGCGGTTTTGGACGCCGCAGGCGCGCAGCGACGAGGCGCCGCTTGACGGGCAAAAACACGAGGAACGAGCGTTTTTGATCACTCCCGTAGGGGACGCCAACTCTTTTAAATCAATATGTTAGATGCTCTTTTGCTGGTGTGCCATCAAAGTGGGACATCCGCATGTATAATCCGCACTATTTAACGCTATCGCGGCACAACGTCTTCTACTTCCGCTTTCCCTATGGGGGCTGTTTTAATGGCGGAGGGGATGAGATTCGAACTCACGATGCAGTTTGACCCGCATACCCGCTTTCCAGGCGAGCGCCTTCAACCACTCGACCACCCCTCCGCACTTTAACGTCTTCTTTTCGATCACAGCCTCGTGGTTGAAGCTGTTTTTTTGTTCGCCTACGCGACCTTATCTTTTTGCTCGCCTACGCTCGCGGGGCACTCGACCACCCCTCCGCACTTTAACCTTACTATTCCGCTGCGCAGGCGCCTTGTTTAACGGGTTTGGCTGGCAAAGGAAACCCTTTTTTCACGGCCTTTTATCCACTTCGCCGCATGATAGGCTTAACAGCACCCTTAACAACACCTTTAACCAACGAATTTGCCCTAGTTTCGCCATAGCTTTCTGGCATAATGCTGCCCATGAAAACGCCTTTCCTCATCTTCGCTGTAACCGCTTGGCTGGTGGGATTTTCCTTCCCCGCCTGCGCCAGCGACGACACCCTTTTAAGCACGGGCGTTGGCGCGGCCTTGGGCGGCTTTGTGGGCAGCCAGATTGGCAAAGGCGATGGCCAGTTGGCCGCCACAGGCGCGGGCGTTTTTCTGGGCGGTATGATGGGCAACAGCATTGGCCACTCAATGGATCGCGCTGGCGGCAGTTATGCGCGCAGCTATCCATCCTATAACACCTCGTATAATGTCAATGACGAACCCTATTCTTCTTATGCGCCCAACTATGTTGCGCCTTATGACTATCCCCTTACCACCCGCGCCGATGTGCGTGATTATGTTTATGTACGCCCCGGCTCGGTCGAGTATTACTCGCCGCGTCAAACCGTTTTGGTTGAAGGCGGCTATGTCGGCGTTGCGCCCCCGCTTCAGCAACAGCACCGCCATCGCCACTGCCGCGAGTTCACGCAAACCACACGCATTGAAGGCCGCGTTCACGAAAGCTATGGAACCGCTTGCCTGCGGCCTGATGGCTCGTGGCAAGTCGTACAGTAAAAGATTGCGTGCCTGATGATCCAAACAGCCCCTTCCCCTGACTGGCTTTTGGCCGATTTTGACTTTGACCTGCCAGAGGATCGCATCGCCGCGCAGCCCGCCAGCCCACGCGATTGCGCAAGGCTGTTGCACGTCAGGGGGGCAACACGCGGCGACCATCACATTTATGATCTGCCCGACCTTTTGCAAAGCGGCGACCTTTTGGTCATCAACGATACGCGCGTGATCCCCGCCCGTCTGTTCGGTCTGCGCGGCGATGTGAAGGTTGAGGTGCTGTTGAATAAAGAGATCAGAGACCAGAGTTCAGAGCTCAGAGAGCAACAAACCCCTCCTTCCCTGAACTCTGAACTCTATACTCTGAGCTCTGTTTGGTCAGCCCTCGCCCGTCCGGGCAAACGGCTGAAAATTGGCGATACGGTCGTTTTTGCGCCTGATTTTACGGGAGAGATCGTTGAAAAACGCGAAGGCGGCGAGATTCTTATCCGCTTTAATGTGCCGCGCGAGGCTTTGTTCGCCCTGCTCCACCAACATGGTCATATCCCCCTGCCCCCCTATATCAAGCGCCCGCAAGGTGACGCCCCCGAAGACCGTGAGCGCTACCAAACCGTGTATGCGCAGCGCGAGGGCGCGGTGGCCGCCCCCACCGCTGGCCTTCACTTCACGCCAGAGCTTTTTTCCAAGCTCGATGCCAAAGGCATCAAGCGCCAACACGTGACGCTCCATGTCGGCGCGGGAACGTTCCTGCCCGTCAAGACCGAGCGCGTAGCCGATCACGTCATGCACGCCGAGTGGGGAGAGATCACGCCAGCCGTCGCCGCCGCGATCAACGCGGCCAAGCATGAGGGGCGGCGGATTGTCTGCGTGGGAACAACCTCGCTTAGGCTTTTGGAAAGCGCGGCGGATGCAGGCGGGATGATCCAGCCCTTTTGCGGTGAAACCTCTATCTTTATCACGCCCGGCTATCGCTTTCGCGCCGTGGATGCGATGCTCACCAACTTTCATTTGCCAAAATCGACGCTTTTTATGCTTGTCAGCGCGCTGGCGGGATTGGATAACATGCGCGCGGCCTATGCCCACGCGATTGAAAACAACTATCGCTTTTACTCGTACGGCGATGCGTGCTTATTGGAAAAAAGCCTATGACAACCTTCTCTTTCGATCTTCAAAAAACCGATGGCGCGGCGCGGCGTGGACGCGTCACCACCGCGCATGGCTCCTTTGAAACGCCAACCTTTATGGCCACGGCCACCGCTGCGACCGTCAAGGCCATGACCACCAACCAAGTGCGGGCAACGGGCGCAGAGCTGGCAATATGCAACACCTATCACCTAATGCTGCGCCCCTCGGCAGAGCGCGTGGCGGCGCTGGGTGGCCTTCACAAATTTATGAATTGGACGGGCCCCATCGTCACCGACAGCGGCGGGTTTCAGGTCATGTCGCTGGCGGGGCTTCGCAAGCTGACCGAGGAGGGCGTGACCTTTCGCTCGCATGTGGATGGCAGCAAGCATGAGCTGACGCCTGAACGATCCATGGAGATTCAAAATCTTTTGGACAGCGACATTACGATGGCGCTGGATGAATGCACGCCGCATCCCGCAACACATGAAGTCGCCGCCGAGTCCATGCGCCGTTCCATGCGCTGGGCGCAGCGTTGCCGTGAGGCGTTTCAAAAGCGCGAGGGCTATGGCTTATTCGGCATCGTGCAAGGCAGCACCTACGAAGACCTTCGCGCCGAGTCCGTCAAGGCGCTGGCTGATATCGGCTTTGATGGCTTTGGCATCGGCGGCCTTGCCGTGGGCGAGGGGCAAGAGGAAATGTTCCGCGTTCTGGACTTCACGATGCCGTTGGTTCCAGCGGACAAGCCGCGCTATCTGATGGGCGTCGGCACGCCATCCGACATTGTGGGCAGCGTCATGCGCGGCATTGATATGTTCGATTGCGTCATGCCGACCCGCGCGGGGCGCACAGGGCGCGGGTATACCCATCGCGGTCAAATCAATATCAAGAATGCCCGCCATGCGGCGGATCCAAGACCCCTTGATGAGCGCTGCACCTGCCCCACCTGTCAAAACTATTCACGCGCTTATTTGCATCATTTGTTTCGTTGCGAGGAGATTTTGGGGCCGATGTTGCTGACGCAGCATAACCTTCATTATTATCAATCGTTGATGAAAGATTTGCGCGGCGCGATAGAACAAGGCGCGATGGCCGCCTTTGCGGCCACGTTCGCTGCCGATCAAGCGCTGGGCGATATTGCCTGCGCGGTATAAAATAATACCAACGGCCATAAAGACTGACTCTTGTGGAAAGCTTATTCCTTTAGCGTCATACCGGCGAAGGCCGGTATCCAGTCGCGCCGTGTCCACGGCGCATAAGAGTCTTATGCCGCGCAGACGCGCGGCGCTGGATCCCGCTTTTCAGCGGGATGACGAAAGGGGGGGTGTCCGTCCATGTGTCATTCATTATTGCCGTGGGCATTATTGGCCTCATAAGAAGCCACCAGACAAAATCGATTTAAACGGTCACAGAATGCGTTAATAATTTCGTTGGCTGGGTAGGTGGCCGAGGAGTCGCAATAACGCACCCACGCTCACCCTAAGCCCCGTGAGAGGCCATATAAAGGGACGTTTCACCCCAATTACCTGAAACACCCCTCAAACACCCTTTTAGCGTCGGATTTTAACCATATATCCCGCCTATGCCCAAAAATCAGTCCGCCAGCAACGCAAACCATTTTTCGCAAGCCGACAGGTCTTTTAGAATGGAAGCATGACGCGCCTCCGTCACAGGGTCACTGCCCCAACGGATAGCCTGATGCAGCGTATCTAAAACCGAGGCCGTAAAAACCTCATCAGCGTTTTTAAAGCCTTCAGCCAAAGCCAGCCCCAACAGCAAAGAACCGGAGGAATCCGTGGCGCTGCTAAGACCCGACAGGTGAAGGTCGTCCATCACTTCAAGAACCGCCGCAAGCGTAGGCGCTGTTTCAGGCTGTTGGGAAAGAGGCATCACGCCACACCCCGTCACGAACCGAACACCATAACGCGCCGCGCACCAATCCAAAACAGGCTGCCATAGTTGCCTTTGTTTTTCGGTCAACGCCTCAGGCTCCTCGGCGAAATGACAAAGCAGATCGCTGCCCACATAGGCCACCAACCCGCGTATAATTTTGGAGCGGTCTTTGCCCACCACATCAAACGCTGTGGCCGCCAGCTGGGTTAGCGGCATGGAGGTCGGGATAACTTTCTCGCCCTGCGCCCGCCATTCCTGCACCAACGCGCGTGCCAACTTTTGCGTCGGAACAATATAAGGCTTGCCCGCAGGCGTCATCAAAAAGCGGCCATCGCGATGAAGCGCGAACGCGCCCTCATGCTCCGCCACCTCATAAACGGGAACAATTTTTGTTTTATGTTTCGTCACGAACTGATCCTCACTGCCCTAAAAACGTATTGCCAAGGTCTTTTAGAAGATTGCCACCGATCCCTTTAACAGCATCCTTGACATCGTCCAGCTTGTCTCTCACCAAAGGCGTCGTGACAGAGGCTGCCGCCTTGGCCGCCGCCGGATTATCAAGCGTCGCCACGCAGGCGTTCTGGCCTTCGGGAACCGTCATTACCGTCGGCACACCGTCATCCACCGCGCTACCACCAAGCAAAAGACCCGCCATCTTTTGCACCGCGCCCGCCGTATCCAACGTAAAGGAAGGCGCGGCGAGTGCGCCATAGATTTTCATAGGCGGCAGGGCACTGCCCAGCCCGATACCCTTGGGCTTGGTGCGTAGAATCATACTGATACGCTCATCCGCCAGATTGATATAACCGCCCCCCGCAATCGTCGTCATATCCGTGTCGATAAGAAGCCCTTTGGTTTCCATCAACCCATTCGTCATCTTATACCGCGCGGCGATGCACTTGACGCCCGTTGAGGTAAGCGAGCCAATGCCGGGCGCAAAAACATTAAGCAGCGCGCCCGCAATTTGCTTCAACTCGCTAGAGGAAATGTTTCCGGCCTTCATCGATAAATCGATAGTGCCGTTCGCATAGGAGGCAAAATCATGAAGGCTGCTCCCCGATGTCGTAAGGCTCATGGCAAAATCGCTTTTGCCAGAGATAAACGATTCAATCCCGCCGATTTTGAAAAGTTGAGAAAGGTCGATGTCGGGAGCCTTGGCGCTAAGCTGCACCTGCGCCGGAGTCTGAGAAGCATCCAGCGTTAAATGACCCTCGGCTTTGCTCCCCGCAATCAGCGTCGTAAAGGGCTCAAGCACCAGTCGGCCTTGGCGCAAATCGACATGCGTCACGACTTGTTGCAACGTCGTCAGGCCCGCAACCAGCGTATCAAGGCTAACCTTTAGATCAAGGTCAACCGCCCGCAGACCCTCTAGCGCCAAGGGTTCGCGACTAAAGAGAACGCTGCCCTTGCTCTTCGCTCCAGCCGCGCCCTTTTCTGCCGTCAAGGATTCCTTTTCCTCGGCCTTCCCTTTAAAATTAGCCGGATCAAGATGCGGGCTTTCCAGTGTGCCCGTGACAAAAGGCCGCGGCCCGTTCAGCGCCACCGTTAACGCGCCTTTGGCCTTGGATTCCCCCGCTGTCAGCAGGTACTCATCAATCACAATTTTTTTGATATTATCGGCCAAAGCCCCGCTCGCATCGAGCTTGAGGTCGCCGTAAACCGCCTGAAGATTAAACGGCCAACGCGCGCCCGTGATGTCTTCCAAACGCCCGCCCGCTATTTCAATTTCTGCCGCAACCCCCGCCAGAAAACCGCTGTAATGGAAACGAACGCCTTTAGGATTCGTGACCATAGTCAGGGTCGGAATATCATAAAGGCTAAGCTTGCCGTCTTTTCCTTTAATCCCGACGCGGGAGTCGGTGATGGTCACGCGCTGAAGATCCAGCGCAAGGAGGGACGCGCTAGCTTTTTGCTGTTGTTGCTCCTTCTTGTTACCGCTCTCCGGCAAGGTCTCTTTCTTGGACTCAAAAGACCAATTGGCAGCGCCGCTGGAACCTGTCTCTAATTGAATGTCCGCGCGGTTTATTTCAAATGCCACCACTTTCAGCTTTTTTTGCAAAAGAGGGGCAAGGGCAACATGCAGTTTGGCTTGCCCGATTTGAGCCATAAGAGGGCGACTGGCCCAAGGCGGATTGCCAAGCGTGATCCCTTCCACAACAACGCTGAACCCTTGCGTGAGAGAAAATCCCCAATGAATGGGGCCGGAGAGTTTAATCTCCCGACCGCTTTTTTCGGAAAGCGTTTGCGCAATCGTCCCTCGATAATCATTCACGTCAAAGGTGGCAATCACGATCCCCATGCCCATAACGGGAAGCACCAAAAGAATGACGAAAACGATCAAAAACGAACGCAAAAGGCTCTCCTTTTGGGATATTTTTCTGAACATCGCTTTTTTGGCTTTTGTCATGGTCGTCCTCGCCTTTTAGATGTCGTCGAAATCAACGCGCGCCTTTTCCGAAAAACCAAAGCATCGCCATGTCTTTTGCATGGCCACGCTTAAAGGAGCTGTCACATTGAGAATCCCTTGACGCGGATGCGGGATAATCAACTGCCGTGCATGAAGGTGAAGACCCGCACCAAGGTTCATCGCCGTAAGGCCCTTTAATTCCTCTTCCTCCTTTATAAACCCATAAAGCGGATCTTTCCAAATCGGCGTTCCAAGATGGGCCAAATGCACGCGCAACTGATGCGTGCGCCCTGTCAACGGCCACAGCGCCACAAACGCCATCGCCCGCGGAATGCTTTCCATAACGCGGTAAAGCGTCACGGCGCTTTTGGCCTCGCGGCTTGATAAATCCTCATCCTGCGCGATGGTCATCACCTGACCCTTTTTGATGAGCGGCGCTTCGATCCGTCCCTGCTCTGGCACGGGCACGCCCACCGTCGCCGCCCAATAAATCTTTTGCGTCGAGCGCGCGCGAAACGAAGCCGCCAGCTGCATCGCCGCAAAATCATTACGCGCAATAAGAAGGACGCCGCTGGTGTCACGATCTAAGCGATGCACAAGCTTGGGGCGCGTCACCCCATCCAGACTCAGCGCCATCAAGCTGTCATCAAGGTTTTCCTTAAGCCCCGTGCCGCCCTGAACCGCAAGGCCAGCAGGCTTATTCAGCGCAACGACATCCTCATCCTCATACAGGATGAGGCTCTTCAACTTATTCGGATTGCGCAAAGGCCGCTTAACGGGGACATCGGGCGCGACAGCAGGAGAAACAAAGAAATCGCCCGTCAGTTGAGGGGGAAGGCGCAACACTTGCCCCGCCTCCAACCTGTCCGACGAATCAGCCCGTTTGCCATCAACCCGAATTTGCTTCGTTCTGAGCATTTTTTGAAGCTGGCTATGGGTTAGCGCCGGAAAATGACGCTTAAACCAACGATCAAGGCGAATCCCCGTCTCATCGGAATGGACGGTTTGAATCTCGACTTTTGCAGGCTGTTCTTTGAATTTTGGCTCCATCATGGGCTCCTTTTCTCTCTTCTTTTGACACTGTGGCGCAATAGCCACAAGGTTTTTCTGTTGATAAAGCTTGTTATCAAGTGGTTAACAAATTAAAGTGTAAAAGAATCATTATCAGAGTGCTTGGAATTTCTACCCGTTGCCTCTAAATAGAATACGTTTAGGGTTCTCCGGTTTTTCTATAGCCACCGCAATCGGCAGTAGGTGTAACGTGATGCAAACGAAGGGATTTGCGATGCTCCGCAAAATTGTTCTGGCCGCCCTTTTGGCCACGCTGTTTTCAGTTAGTACGCCAGCTTGGGCAACGACTGGAAATTTCAACTCGGTCAATAATCTCAATAAGACCGAGCCCCGTAAAGTCGATGCCGATAAGGCTGAGACCACAGCGCCTTCTGCTGAAGAGCCTTCTATGGCGCAGGAAGCGTCCGAAAGCACGCCGATGCAGTTGGCCTCGCAAGGGGAATCCTCCACGCTGTCATCGTCAGGAAGCGGCGCCAATGATTCACTGGCAGGGTTCGGCCCTTCCAGCGGAACCATGGTCGGCAATCGCGCCCTTGAATTGCGAGACGAAGTTCTTCGCCTCCGTTCTTCCGTCAATCTCAACGCCAGCGAGTTTATGGTTCTACGCGCCAATGGCGCAGCCGGCGCTGTTCAGTATCACAGCACCGTGGCCGCCATCACAGCCCGCCTTCAAAACGGCACGACACGCGGCAACCCGATCTTGCTCCGCCAATGGGAAGAAGCTGAAGGCAGCCTGAACGAAGTCACCAACTCGCTCAACCGCCTCAATGCCCTTCAAACGGCGGTGGCGGCAGATGCCTCTCTCTCCTCCTATATGCTCGAATCCGTTCAAGCGGGTTTCTTGCTTTCCGGCGCGGTGGACGAGGATCATGACCAGTTGAAACTTTTACGCGATGAAGTCAGCCGCTTGGTCGTTCAATTGGATTACCTGCGCAATCAGGTCGCCGATGACATTCAACGCCAAACGACGTACCTGACGACTGAACGCACGAACCTTCAAGCACTGGCCTTTGCCATCACGCGTGGCGAGCTGTTGGGCAACAGCCTTGGCAACCGCCCTGTGATCGTCAACCCATCGCCCGTTATGATGTTGCCGCAGGCCGCAAGCAACCCGTTTGGGGGTGGTCAGGCATCTTCTTATGCGCCAACGCCAGCGGCAGCGCCGATGATGCCCGTCGATAGCGGAAAAATTGGGCCCTCCCCCATGTCGCCGCGGGCCTACATGGAAGAAAAAGGCGGGCCAGACTTTGCTTCATCCACCTCCGCCATGGCGCCCTCAACAGGGCGTCTTTTAGTTTTGATCCGCTACAACCAGCCGAACGTCGAATACGAACAACAATTGGCGGGCGCGGTTAGCGCGGTCGTGGCGCGTAAGCCCGATGCCGAGTTTTCCGTTATTGGCGTAACGCCAGCCAAGGGTGAGCCTTCTGAACTGGCCACCATGCAAGAAGCCGCCGCCCGCAACGCCGAAGGTGTCAAGCGCTCGCTGGTTCAACTGGGTCTTGCCCCCTCGCGCATCACCGTGAGCGGCACGCAGACCCAAGACGCCAAGACGGCCGAAGTCCACGTCTACGTCCGCTAAGGCGGCTCCCACCCACATCCCTTCGCTAATTCTTACTGTGTTATACCAACGGTTCGATGAAGTGACTTATTAAGAAAGAAAACAAACGGGATGCCCGCTTTCTTATTTTGTAATGGATCGTTTCAAAAGGCCGTTGGTGTTAGAACGGTTTCTGAAAAGGAAACATGATCCGTCACGCCATTTTGCAGCAGGATATCCGCATCCTCGACAAAGCGCGCGCCATGCGCGACGATCTTTTGAAACGGCTTCCTTGTTCCCACCTTTTCCTTTGGCACAAAGGTCACTGTCCAGCGATGGGCGGGTTCCTCAACACTGGTGATCGTAAAATCACCTTTCAGCCTTTCCCAATTGCCGGCCAGCGCCCACAGAAGGTTCTTTTGAACCTCGGACAGGAAAGGCATCTGCTGGCGATTGAGCCGCAGCAAAGCGAACTGGCCAACGCTTTGCGTCAGCCCCTCTGGCGTCAAGGTCGTCGTCGTCGCCATCGGCTTTTCAATCGCCCACACGATACGATCCTTGCCCGACACGCTAAAGCGTCCCTCGCTGCGGAGAGGCACGTCAAAACCCTGCACCGGATGATCGTGAACGAACCGCCCCGTAAGGCTCTGGTCCTCTTTAAGCGTGATATGGGGGCCTGCCTCAGCCATGGCGGGGGCAATCCCAAGGAAAAGGACGCACAGCGCCGTAGCAGAAGAAAAAGAAGCAAAGCGTTTGGTCATCCCATCATCCCTTTTCCTAAGTGAGCGCTTTTTAAAAGACACACCTCTTATAAAGGCAGGAAACGGCAAAACTATGGCCGCTCAATAAAAAACAAGAAAACAAAAGGTATCATTTGAAATACGGATGAGAATAGGCTATCTCATCCCTCGTCGGGGCGTAGCACAGTCTGGTAGCGCGTCTGGTTTGGGACCAGAAGGCCCCCGGTTCGAATCCGGGCGCCCCGACCATCTTCATAAAAGCCCCTCATCATCGTCCACGCACGCCCCCTTTTTCACTTCCGAAAAAAGCTTTTAGAATCAACGAATCGAACCTTTTTAGAAGCCGTACGTCGAGCAGAGCCCTACTGAGAGACGCTTTTGAGTCTGTTTGTACCTAATTAACCATCTATGTTGATGAAATATAACGATTTTGTCAAAATCGATGACCCCACGCATCCCATTGAAAACAAACGATTTTCTGAATCATCTTTTTGCGGAAGCTAAATTCCGCGAAGTTTACCCGCCCCTCTTGCTTTCAGCTTATTACTTTCGTGTTTTTCGGGTACAATCCACTCATGGTCGCCAAACAAAAAATCTATCCCTTTGCATCACTCCTTCGAAAAGGTCAGGACGACATAAGCAACGATGTCGTCTTGAGTGTTTTAAGAGAAGGCAACACGCTTATGCTCAACGCCCAGATTTTTAGGGCTTTGATGCAAAAGCGCCCGCAGGTTGTGATCTCCTATGAAGCCGCCAAAGAAAAACTCTTGGCCGCGCTTGATCGGCGGCGTGGGGCCGCCCCCTATTTCCATCATCCCGTCTTGGCCAGCCATCCGTGGCTTGTGCCCTATATTCTGGCGGCGCGTGAGCCTGCTTCGGTGGCATGGGGCCAGAATGGCAAGCCCTATCAGGTCGGGTTCACCTGCAAGGGGACGCAGTCCCTCGTTTATCCAGATCAAGACGGCATCGCGCAACCGATCAAAATACCGCACGTTTTAGTCATGGGGTTTGTGAATGGCGAACGCTTTGCGCCTATGACAGCCCTTGAGAGCACGTTTCCACTTAGCAAAGCGGCAGCCAACGCCTTGCTTGGCCTAGAGCCTGAGCCGGGAACGAAAACGCCGCCTTCCGGCCCCACCTCCCCTGTGAGCGGATTGATTGAGGCAAATTATACGCCGCCCGCTCACCGCCCAACCACAAAAGACGCTGCAAAAGTGTACAAGGATCATCAGCCCCAGCAATTGAAGCTGTTTTAGCTTTTCAAAAAGCTGCCAGCACGTTACAAGAACCTTTCGTTTTAAGCAGCCAAGGACATCCCATGCGCGCAGAAATACAATCAGCAATCACGGCGACAGAAAAGTCGCTGGCCTTGCTGAGGAGGCATCTTTGACTATGATCGGGCCACCTCCCGTCTTGACGAACTGAACAACCTTTCCGAAGACCCGGCCCTATGGGAAAACCCCACGCACGCGCAAAGCCTGATGAAGGAGCGCACCAAGCTGGATCAGGCGGTGACGGACTACCGCTCTATCGAACAGGCCATGAAAGACAACACCGAGCTTCTGGCGATGGCCGAAGCCGAAGGCGATGCCGCGATGATCGCAGAGGCCGAACGCGGCCTGTTGGACAACCAAAAAACCGCTTCGCAGCGTGAGCTGGAAAGCCTGCTGTCCGGCGAGGCCGATGGCAATGACTGCTATCTTGAGGTCAACGCGGGCGCAGGCGGAACCGAGGCTCAAGACTGGGCCGAAATGCTCCTTCGCATGTATATGCGCTGGGCCGAGCAACATGGGTATAAGGTTTTCCTTTTGGATGAATCGCGTGGTGAGGAAGCGGGGATCAAATCCTCCACCATCGAGATTATGGGCCGCAACGCCTATGGCTGGCTGAAAACCGAATGTGGCGTGCATCGCCTTGTGCGCATCAGTCCCTATGACTCTAACGCCCGCCGCCATACCAGCTTTTCCAGCGTGTCGGTCACCCCCGTGATCGATGACACGATTCAAGTTGAGGTTTTGGACAAGGATTTACGGGTCGATACCTATCGCGCCTCGGGCGCTGGCGGCCAGCACATCAACAAGACCGACAGCGCGGTGCGCTTCACGCACATCCCGACGGGCATTGTTGTGGCGTGCCAGCAAGAACGCTCTCAGCACAAGAACCGCGCCAAGGCGATGGAGATGCTGCGCGCCAAAATCTATGAGATGGAGCTGAAAAAGCGCGAGGACGCAGCCGCCGTGATCGAAGCCGGTAAAAGCGAGATTGGCTGGGGCCATCAGATACGCTCGTACGTCCTGCAACCCTATCAGATGGTCAAGGACGCCCGCACCGGCGCAGAAACATCGCAAACGCAGGACGTTTTAAACGGCGACATCGACCGCTTCCTGCAAGCGTCCCTCGCGTCCAAAATCCAAGGGCATGAGGAATAAAGGAAGCCAAGAGAGCACCTATCCGCAAGCACAGCCCGTCATCCCCTTTCGTCATCCCAGAAAACTTTCTCTTCGGGCGCACGCGCACGAAAGAAAGTTGATCTGGGATCCAGTGTTGCTACCAGCGGGCGATAAAGAAACGTTTGTGAGGACGGGAAAGGCGGCTGGATCCCACGTCCATTTTCTTTCGCACAAAGAGGTGCGAAGAGAAAATGCCTGCCCTGCGAAGCCTTGGCGTAGCGGGGTCTTGGGATGACGAGCGGGGGGGCAGCAGCCCTACGCCGCGATCATAGCCGTCAGGTCGTTCACAATTTTCTCGACCAAGGCAAGGTCATCCCCCTCGGCCATCACGCGCACCAAATTCTCGGTGCCCGACTTGCGAACCAGCAGGCGGCCCGCACCATTTAACGTGGTTTCGGCGGCTTTGATCGCATCCAGAAACGCCGGATCATTCATCACATCGCGCGCGACCTTGACGCTTTTCAAAAGCTGGGGCACAGGCTCAAACAGACGGCACACGTGACTGGCAGGCTTGCCCGCCTCACCGATCACGGCCAACACTTGCAGGGCCGTCAAAAGCCCATCGCCCGTGGTGCTATAGTCGGAAAGCACCATATGGCCCGATTGCTCTCCGCCCAAATTACAGCCTTGCTCGCGCATCGCTTCGACAACATAGCGGTCACCCACATTCGTGCGGATCATACCAACACCAATCGACTTTAGAAAACGCTCTAGCCCCAGATTGGACATCACGGTCGTCGCCAGCTTGCCGCCCTTAAGGCGACCTTGTGCTGCCCACGCCTTGGCAATCAGCGCCATCAGCTGATCTCCATCGATCACCTGCCCCTTTTCATCGGCCATGATGAGACGGTCGGCATCGCCGTCCAAGGAAATCCCGACATCCGCGCCATGAAGTAAAACCGTCTCGCGCATTAAATCGGTATGTGTCGCACCGCAGCGATCATTGATATTTTTCCCGTTGGGACTGACCGCAACGGGGATCACCTCCGCCCCCAGCTCCCACAGAACCGTCGGCGCAACCTTGTAAGCCGCACCGTTAGCGCAATCGATCACGATCTTGAGGCCATCAAGGCGCTGCCCTGCCGGAAACGTCGCCTTCACAAACTCGACATAGCGGCCTTGCGCGTCTTCTAGGCGCGAGGCTTTGCCCAAGGCATCCGAAGCCGCCAGCTCTTGATCCGGCTCCTCCATCAACTTTTCAATCTGCTCTTCCAGCTCATCCGACAGCTTTTGCCCATCGGGCGAAAACAGCTTGATGCCGTTATCGGCATAAGGATTGTGCGAGGCGGAAATCATCACGCCCAAATCGGCGCGCAAGCTTTTGGTCAGCATCGCGACGGCGGGCGTCGGCAAAGGCCCCAGCAGGATCACGTCCATGCCCTGCGCAATAAAACCAGCCGTAAGAGCGGGCTCCAGCAAATAACCCGACAGGCGCGTATCCTTACCGATCACAACGCGGTGACGATGGGATCCGCGACGGAACAGCCGCGCAGCGGCCATGGCAACAGATAGCGCCGTCGTGGCCGTCATCGGCTCTTGGTTGGCGCGACCACGGATACCATCAGTTCCAAAAAGTTTGCGGGGCATAGAAAATTTCCTGTTTTAGACGACAATCGAACTAGCTGGCGGAGCCACTTTGGGAACTGAGCCTTGACGCGTCGAGGGCGGTGCATCGGCAGAGGGCGGCTTGGCCGCTTGATCCTTACGATCCAGCGCCTCACCGCGCAACAGCGCCGCAACATCATCGCCCGATAGCGTTTCATATTCCAAAAGCGCTTCAGCAATGTGCTTTAACTCGTCCTTGTGCGTGGTTAGAACCTCGCGCGCCTTGGCTTCGCCCGCTTCGATCAAATGCCGCACTTCATCATCGATCAGCTGCGCGGTGCTATCGGACACGTTTTGCGTTTGCGACACCGAATGACCCAAGAAAACTTCCTGTTCATTCGCGTGATAGCGCACGCGACCTAGCTTGTCCGACATGCCGAACTCACTCACCATGCGCCGCGCCAGATTGGTCGCCTGCGCGATATCGCTGCTTGCGCCCGTCGTGACATTGTCCTTGCCGAACGTCAGCTCCTCGGCCATGCGGCCACCGAACATCATCGCGATGCGCGATTCCAGCTCGATCTTCGTCTGACTGTATTTGTCCCGCTCCGGCAGGTTCATGGTAACACCCAAAGCCCGCCCACGAGGGATAATCGTGACCTTATGCAACGGATCGCTTTGCGGCATGTTCAGGCCGACCAGCGCATGACCGGCTTCGTGATAGGCCGTCAGCTCGCGCTCCTTATCCGTCATGACCATCGAGCGCCGCTCCGCGCCCATCATCACCTTATCCTTGGCCGATTCAAAGTCCGCCATATCGACGCTTGTCTTATTGCGCCGCGCCGCCAACAAGGCCGCCTCGTTCACAAGGTTGGCCAAATCCGCACCGGAAAAGCCGGGCGTGCCCCGCGCAATCGTCCTTGCATCCACATCCATGGCGAGTGGCACTTTACGCATATGAACCTTAAGGATGCGCTCACGCCCCAGAATATCGGGGTTCGGCACGACCACTTGACGATCAAAGCGTCCCGGTCGCAGCAAAGCAGGATCAAGAACGTCGGGACGGTTCGTGGCCGCGATCAGGATCACGCCTTCGTTCGCCTCAAACCCGTCCATTTCCACAAGCAACTGGTTGAGCGTTTGTTCGCGCTCATCATTGCCACCGCCAAGACCCGCGCCGCGATGGCGACCCACCGCGTCGATCTCGTCAATAAAGATAATGCAAGGCGCGTTTTTCTTGCCTTGCTCAAACATATCGCGCACGCGGCTGGCGCCCACGCCGACAAACATCTCAACAAAGTCCGAACCTGAAATCGTGAAGAACGGCACATTCGCCTCACCCGCCACAGCGCGGGCGATCAGCGTTTTACCCGTACCGGGAGGCCCCACCAAAAGGACGCCCTTGGGAATCTTGCCACCCAGCTTTTGAAATTTTTGCGGATCGCGCAGGAACTCCACGACTTCCTCAAGCTCTTGCTTGGCTTCCTCAACGCCCGCGACGTCCTCAAACGTCACCTTGCCCTCTTTTTCCGTCAGAAGCCGCGCCTTGCTGCGGCCAAAGCCCATGGCCTTGCCACCCGCGCCATTCATCTGGCGCATAAAGAACACATAGACCGCGATCATCAGCAGCATGGGCCATGAGGAAATCAAAACGCCCCAAAAGGTCGGCTCCCCAAGAGTTTCGGGCTGCGCGACGATCTTGACCTTTTTATCCACCAGACGGTCAACAATGTTCGTGTTGTTGGGAAGATAGGTCGCAAAGCTCGCGCCGCCCTCCATCATATGGCCAGAAACAAGGCCGCCCTTGATCGTCACATCGGCGACCTTGCCTTCATCAACCCGCGCCAGAAAATCGCTAAACGGCATCATAGCTTGCGACGAAAGCCCGTCAGGACTTTGCAGCATGCTCACAAGCCCATACAAAAGCCCGCCGATAAGGACGATAAGGAGGATATTTTTGCCCGTGCTGTTGTTCAATGTCCCGACCTTTCGGATAAAATGGCGACCCCTTATAGATAGGGGTTCACAGACCCATTTTCAACCTATACTACGTCAACTTGAAAATCCGAAAACTTTTTGGCCGCATGAGCTTGTTTCTCTTTGTTTTATGCGACTTGGCGGAGAAAAACTTTTCGGCCTTTCAAGCGGACGGGCTCTAAACAAGCCAAAAAGGGCGAATCCACTCGGCCACGGCAACAGCTTGATTTACCTTATCAAAAGAGGGGATGGCGACAAGGCGACCTTCCTCCCATACAGAAGGCAGGGACGCCCGCGCCCGCGCAGAGGGGATTTGCCGCCGCAGCGCTGGCGCAAGAGCGTCCAACACCTCATGTGTTGGCAGGCCCAAAGGTCGTACCGCTAACCCTGCCCGATCCTCAAGCAGCGTCACGCGCCAGCGCCCGTCCCACATCACCGTTTCCTGAAAGGAGAGAGAGGGAGCATCGGTAATCGCGGCGACCTCACGCAAGAAGCGTATTGTTTTCTGCCCCGCCTTCTTTTGGACAAGGCAGCCGTGAAGCGTGCGAACATCCTGCGCCGAAGGGGTCAGCAGCCACGCCATCAGCGCCGACAACGGCTCGCGCTCTGGTGCATAGGCGGTGGAGTTGAGCGTCGTTAAACACGCCGCCAGCGCCCGCAAAGCGATAGCGCGGGGGACAGCGGCCAGAGCCTCGCCATTCAGCAGCAACGTGCCGCTAACATCCGTTGCCTCTACAGACTCGCACAAAAACATCTTGGTGTAATGCTCCAGCGCCTCTTTGGCCTCGCGGGCGCGGTTCCCCAGATCCGTCAAGCGCTCTGCCGTAAAGCCCTCCTCCGCCAGCAACGGCATGACGCGGCGCAGACGACCACGCGCGTACTTGTCTTTTTCATTGCTTGGGTCGGTAACAAAGGGAATCCCGTTTGCCTCGCACGTCGCCAGCAGTCGCGCCTTAGGCAAAGTCAAAAAAGGCCGCGCGAGCGTAACGCCGCCTATTTCGCGGGCAGGTGCCATCCCCGCCAGCCCGTCAATCCCGCTACCTTTGGCAAAGCGCATCAACACCGTCTCGGCCTGATCATCCGCATGGTGCGCTAAAAACAGCGTTTTAATGTTGTTTTTTTGACAGGCCGCAAGCAGCAGCGCGTAACGCGCCTCACGCGCTTTAACGTGGATGCGGCTTGAAAGGGATTCATGCTGCCACGGCAGGATCTCGGCCTCCATACCCATGCCGCGCAAACGATCCGCTACCTCCCCCGCCTCTGCCGCCGATTCCGAACGCAGGCCATGTTCGACGATCAAGGCGAGGACGCGCCCGTCCTCGCCCCAAAAACGCTGCAAACAAAACGCCAGAGCCATGCTGTCGGGGCCACCCGATACCGCGACGGCCACCGCGCCCGCCTGCACGCCAAAGGGCGCAAGCAACGCGACAACCTCATCCGGTAGGATTGCCCCATCAGCCATGCGCGAACCCGAATAATAAGACATACGCGGGCACAATCGCCATCGACAAAAGTGTTGAAAGCGCCACCGCGCCCGCAGCCTCTTCCGGATAGACATTTAAAAGTTCCGCCAATGCCGCCGTGTTGGCCGCCAAGGGCAGAACGCTCATCAGCAGCAAAATAGGCTCATACAAAGCAGGCACAGCCAACGGCGTGAAACGCAGCGCAGCCATGAGCGCCACCGTCAAGGCAGGCCATAAAAGAAATTTGATGCCGAGCAGCGCACTAAACAGTTTGCCATGAAAACGAGGCCAGCCCTTTTGTGCCAAACCAAGGCCGATAATTAAGACACCCAAAACGACATAAGCCCCCAGAAAATCGCGCGCCGCGCTTTCCCATTGGGCAGGAATCTTAATCCCCATAAGATTAAACCCCAGTCCCGCCGCCACAGCGTAAAGAAACGGCATCCGCAAAAGGCTTCTGATCGCGTCACGGGGGGAGAACCGCCCGCGTGCAATCCAGTAATAGCCCAAAGTGCTTTCATACAAACTGCCCCCCACCATTGTGAGGACATAGACGGGGAGAAAATCAGCGGGCAAAACGATCATAGCCACAGGAATGCCCAGATAACCAAGGTTCGCCGCACCGCTGGCCTGCGCCATCAACGGCGCATAAGGAGAACCCACCTTCCGCGCGATAAAGTTTGTTCCCGCGCTGATAGTGATGCAAAGAACCCCAAGCCAAAAGGGCAACAGCAATAAATCCGCCGAAAAATCCAGCCGCATCAGGTTCGTAAATATAACGACGGGCATAATCAAATAAATCTGGATCGTCGCCAGCGTGTTATTCAAATTGCCAAAGGCGCGGGAAAGAGCAACCCCTGCCCCCATCGTGGCATACAGCGGAAACAGTTTCGACAGCATCGCAAAAAACAAAGACATCTTTTTCCCTATAGCCCCAACAGTTAAACCCCTTGCAACAAGTAAAAAACAAACGAGATTCCCGCTTTCGCGGGAATGACAGGATTTATGTATAAGTTATACCCTCTATCGTCATCCCCACGGAAGCGGGGATCCCGTTTTCATATTTTCCTTCGTGCATCCTTTCGTCTGCTCGTTTACTTTGCACCAAAAAACCAAAAAGCCTCCCTCGGTTTAACACGAGGGAGGCTTTGTTGGAAAAAGAAAAACAGCAAGCCGTTTTTTAAAGAGTCGGACGCGGCAAGGCCTCGCATTTTATAATGGCAACCATCACCTGACGGTCAGATGGAGACATATTGGCCGCATACACCGTAGAAACAGGCACACTGGCATTCTTATTCGGAACATTCATGCTCGTTGTCACTAACCCATTCTTAAGGTCATAAACTTTATAAACCCCGCTTGTGGCGCCAAAATCATCACTTCCCTGCTCGTGAACGCAGTAAAGAGATTCGCCCAAACCCGATGTCTTACCTTTAAGCTCTGGCAGCGCTTTTTTGAGACACTCTTCCTTCTGTTTTTTCCACTGGGCGTTGATCGTCCCTTCATTGCGGAATTTTTTTGCTTCTGGGGCGGTAAAAGAGTGAACGGTTTTCCCCATAAGTGCGACAGCAAAGGTTGCGACTAGCAAGGAAACGGGAAACGCCACTAAAACCTTGGCTAACGATTTTTTATTTTCATTCATCACAATCTCTCCTTTTGAAAAACGTTTTAACATAAGGCGTCCTTCAAGGCGCAGCAGCACAATAGCCTTTTCAGCTCTAAAAACAAAGAGATTCTCGTTTTTATGCCACCAGCTCTATTAACCAAAAAGCCTCCCTCGGTTTCCCAAGGGAGGCTTTTAAGGAAAGGATTATGACGACAAAGGCCTTACGGCATATCATAAGCTTTTTGACGACATAACTTGGTGCTGTTCATAAGGGACTTCTCATCAGGGGTTATAGCTTCACCAACATGCTGTTTTAAGACAACCTCTGTCGCCCCGGTACTGTGGGGATTACGAGTAATGGTCGTCGTTACGGATCCATCTTTAAGGTCAAAATATTTGACGATCTCCGATTCGCCATTTGACCGAACTCCAACGATTTCCTCGTTTGCGTTGAATGTTGAAATGATGTCATACGCTCCAACCTTGTCCATCACGACGTTCATGCATTGTTTGAAAGATTCTTGTTTTTGATCCTCTATTTTTTTCTGAGGGGATTGTTGAGAACATCCCTGTAACAGCCAGCAGCTTGTCGCCAAAAGAACACTACCAATCACTGCAATCGTTTTCTTCGCTTTCATAATAGACCTCATCTCAATCTATTTAATACTGTGCAAACCCGCACAATCGATGGATACATCATTACCCATTTTTGCGCTTTTTTATTTTTTAATTTTTACTTTCATCGGTTAGTTCGTCAGCATTATGGTTAACAACCGCTGCCCACAACGTTGAAACAACAAAAAGCCCCCCTCGGTTTCCCAAGAGAGGCTTTTTGAAAAAAGAAACGAACCCGTCTTACGATGCGTCGGCAGCCTTGGCCGTAGCCTTGGGCGCGTAGCTTGTCTTTTCCGTGATACGGGCCGACTTACCGCGACGACCACGCAGATAATAAAGCTTGGCGCGACGCACATCGCCACGACGGACGACAACGATCGATTCAAGACGAGGGCTGTAAAGCGGAAATACGCGCTCTACGCCTTCGTTATAGCTGATCTTGCGAACGGTGAACGAAGAATGGATGCCCGCGTTCTTACGCGCGATGCAAACGCCTTCATAGGCCTGAATACGCTCACGCGTGCCTTCAACAACCTTCACGTTGACGCGAACGGTATCGCCAGCGCCAAAATCAGGAATCTTAGCGCCGATCTTTTCGATCTGGGCGGCTTCAAATTTTTGTAACAAGTTCATTTTCATTCTCTCCACAAAAGCCAGCCAGAATAGGTTTATCTGGGAATCGGCTTAATAACGCTCTAAGGCTCGTCCCTATACATGGTCTTTTCGGCAAACTCAATGCTTTCCATGCCGTTTTAACCATTTTTCCCTTCTTTTTTCGTCTTTTCACGAATTTCCCACAAATCGGGGCGTCTTTCACGCGTCAGGCGCTCTGCCTGCTCGCGCCGCCACGTCTTAACCTTTTCATGATGGCCAGAGATAAGGACGTCGGGAACGGCCCTCCCCTCCCACTCTGGCGGACGGGTGTAATGCGGATATTCCAACAGCCCATCCACAAAGCTTTCTTCCTCAACCGTCTGAGCATTACCCATCACGCCCGTCAAAAGTCTCGTGCAGGCCTCAATCACGGTCAGCGCCGCAACCTCGCCGCCCGCAAGGACGAAGTCGCCAAGGCTGATTTCCTCTAGTCCTTCGGCATCCAGCACGCGCTGATCCACGCCCTCATACCGCCCGCAGAGCAGCAAAAGAGAGGGGGCCGCCGCCAGATCCTCAACCAAGGCTTGATCCAAAACGCGCCCACGGGGCGACAGGTATGCGCGCCGCGCCGCTCGACCAAACTGCTTTTCTGCGCCGCGCAGCGCCGCCGCAATAACATCAGGCCGCATCACCATGCCAGCGCCGCCGCCATAAGGCGTGTCGTCCACGGTGCGGTGCTTATCGGTCGCAAAATCGCGGATATTCAGAACGTCCAGCGTCCACAAGCCATCGTCCAGTGCGCGACCCGCCAAGCTTTGCCCCACAACGCCGGGAAACATTTCAGGAAACAGCGTAAGGATTTGGGCGTGCCAAGGGGAAGGATTCAGGATTCGGGATTCAGGATTCAGGGAAGAAGTATTATTCATTCAGCCCCCTTTATATCCGATTTCTTTTTCTTTTCCTTAGGTGGCTTTTCGGCGGCTAACCAGCCTTCAGGGAGGATCACGTCGATCCATCCCGCCTTTAAATCAACGGTAGGGACAAACGCATCTTTAAACGGCAGCATAAAGCTTTTGGCGTTCACGGGCTTGATTTCCAAGAACGCGCCCGCGCCATAGTCGAAAACATTTTCGACAACGCCCACGGGCTGCCCTTGCGCGTCACGCGCCTCAAGACCGATAAGATCAGCGTGGTAATACTCACCCTCGTCCTCAGGCGGCAAAGCGTCGCGATCCACATAAAGGCGCGTGCCTTTCAGCTCTTCAGCGTCTTCACGCGTCGCACAGCCCTTGACCGAGACAATGTAATGATCCTTGCCCACGCCTCGCGCCGTGAGCACAAAAAAGCGACTGGCCGCTTCGTCGCTCAACGGCTCATAATCAAAGATGGCCTCAGGATCATCCGTAAAACTGCCCAAGCGAACCTGTCCCCGCACGCCGTGCGGCCCCAGAAAAACGCCTACGCAGATTTTGTGAGAAGGATTCATGCATGCCCCATATCAAAATGTGCCCGCGCGCCATGGATAATGCGCAGCACCTTAACCGCGCCGCCTTTGACAACAAACAAAATGCGATAATCCCCAAAGAGGAAGTGACGAAGCTCGCGCCCTGTTCTTGACGCTTCTGGAGCCAACGAACATCTGTTGGGCATCTCTTTAAGACTTTGTATTTCGTCCCATAGCTTTTGAGCAAAAATATCGGCACGAGATGGATTATCTGCCGCAATATAGGCGCGTATCTCAGCGAGATCGTTCAACGCCTTCGGCATAAAATGAAGAGCATACTTCATTTAAGCCTCGTTGTTTTTTTGGCTTTAAGGCCAAGTGCGCTCATGGCCTCTTTTTCCGTATGGAAAGTGCCTGCGTCCATTTCTTTGATAGCTTGATCAAGCTTTATGCTTTCTGCCGTATAGTCTGCCATATTCAAAAGATGCTGATAGGTCTGCGCGTCCTGCACCACGAACTCGGCGCGGCCATTGACCGTAAGCACCGCAGGCCGTCCCGTTTTTTTCAGCTTCTTGGCATAGGCCTTGGTGTTACGCGCAAAGTCAGTGAGCGAGTGAATATCTTCCAAATGGATCATGGTAGGGCCCCTTGAGGTTCATGTGCGAATTCGCTGTGAATAATAACACACGCGGCGCTGCCACCCAAGCAAAAAGAAACCCCGCCGCTGCGCATGGCCTCGGCGGGGTCTTTTGACAATAAATAAGCCTTAGGCTTCGGCTGGCGCTTCCACAGGAGCAGGCGCTGGCGCGGCGGCAGCTTCAGCGGCCTTGGCGGCAGCTTCGGCTTCCATCTTCATACGTTCCTGAGCCTTGGCACGGGGTGCAGACTTCTTAGGAGTCGTGCGTTCTTGATAGGAAGGCCCAAGGTTCGCCGTGGCGAGCAAACGAGCAACGCGGTCGGTTGGCTGAGCGCCAACGCTGATCCAATGCTTCACGCGCTCTTCAACGAACTTCACGCGCTCGGCGCTCTCGCGCGGCAGCATCGGGTTGTACGTGCCAACCTTCTCAAGATATTTACCATCACGAGGGCAGCGCGAGTCCGCCACAACGATGTGGTAAAAGGGACGCTTCTTGGCTCCGTGACGTGTTAAACGCATGCTGATCATTTTATTCTTTCTCCTTCGGTTAGTGTTTGTTGTTGTGTTATTTTATTAGAACCCATTCAGAAACTCGCTGCGGCCAATAAAGACAACGCCGCAGTAGAGGTTTCTATCTCCTGCCCCCCATCATACCGGCCATGCTGCGCATGAACCCTGTCTTGCCAAGGCGGCCAAGCTGCTTCATCATCTTTTGCATTTCCAAAAACTGTTTGATCAGGCGGTTGACATCCGCCACCTCAACGCCCGCGCCCTTAGCAATACGACGCTTACGGCTGGCAGCCAGAAGATCCACATTCTTACGCTCGGCCTTCGTCATCGAATGAATGATCGCTTCTTGGCGCTTGATTTGTTTTTCATCGATGTTGGCATTCTTCAACTGATCCTTAAACTTGCCAAGGCCCGGCAGCATCGTCATCATGGTGGACATGCCGCCCATTTTGCGCATCTGCTGCATCTGCTTGGCCAAATCGTCAAAGTCAAAAGCCTTGCCGCTGATGAACTTTTTGGCCATGTCCTCGGCCACATCTTGATCCATCGTCGCGGCAGCTTTTTCGACCAGCGAGACGACATCGCCCATGCCCAAAATGCGCCCCGCCAAACGGTCGGGGTGATAAACTTCCAAAGCCTCGGTCTTTTCGCCCGTGCCCAAAAACTTGATCGGCTTGCCCGTCACCGCACGCATGGAAAGCGCTGCGCCGCCCCGCGCATCGCCGTCAATGCGGGTCAAAACAAGGCCGGTGATCCCGACTTTTTCTTCGAAATGCAGGGCCGTGTTGACCGCGTCCTGCCCCGTCATCGCATCGACAACAAGCAAACTTTCATGAGGCTTCGCCACGTCGCGCACGGCGGCGGCCTCAGCCATCAGCTCCTCATCAATCGCAAGGCGACCCGCCGTATCCAAAATCAGAACGTCATAGCCTTCGAGCCTCGCCGTCTCCATCGCGCGGCGCGTAATGGCGAGAGGCTCTTGCCCCGCCACGATAGGCAGGCTGGCCGCGCCGATCTGCTGCGCCAGAACCGCCAGCTGCTCTTGCGCCGCCGGACGACGCACGTCCAGCGAGGCCAGCAGAACCTTCTTGCGATCCACCTCTTGCAGACGCTTTGCCAGCTTGGCCGAGGTCGTGGTTTTGCCCGATCCCTGCAAGCCCAGCATCATAATGACGGCGGGAGGCACAACGGCGATGTTGAGGCCTTCGGCCTGCGTCCCCAAAAGCTCCACCAGATTGTCATGCACGGTCTTGACAACCTGCTGACCGGGTGTGATCGAGCGGATTACGTCCTGCCCGATAGCGCGTTCTTTCACCTTAGCGACGAAATCCTTAACGACGGGCAGCGCCACATCGGCCTCAAGCAGCGCCACGCGCACTTCACGCATAGCCTCAGCCACGTCGCTCTCGCTGAGAGCGCCGCGTCCTTTCAAGCGGTCAAAAATGCCGCCGAGCTTGCTGCTTAGACTGTCGAACACTTTTTTTTCTACCGCTTTCCTTTACTGTCATCCCCGCGAAAGCGGGGATCCCGCGGCCCGCGTCTGCGGGCCACATATGTTTTACATTCCACCGTTAAAAGACAGATTTTCCCACTCTGGGTTTGCCTTCTCAATCAACTCTATCTTCCACGCGCGCCGCCATTTTTTCATGGCTTTCTCACGAACAATGGCCGTCGCAATGTCGTCAAACGATTCAACGTAAACAAGGCGATCAACCCCATAACGTGCCGTAAATCCACTTTGACTTTTAGTCCTATGTTCCCACTCTCGCCGACCAATATCGCTTGTCACACCAATGTAAAGCGTCCCGTTTCGATCACTCGCCAGTATATAGACATAGCCTTTTTTCATACGCTCACTGCCGCTCGCGGCTGGATTCCCGCTTTCGCGGGAATGACAAAGAAACAAACGAAATCGGGCCAGTGCCCGCAACGCGAGGACTGACCTTACGCTCTCCTTTTCAAGGCTTACTCCTAAGCCCCGCCAGATCGCGCTTCCTTAGCTTTTCATTTAAGGAACAACGGCTTTCTAGCCGAAACGCCCCCCTTGAGTCAAATGATTGCTTGTTTTTCCTAAAAGCCCCCCTAAAATGAGCGCCATAGCCCCTCTTTGGAAGGTTAACCCCATGAAATTCACCCAAATCGCCCTCACTGTCCTCCTTTCCGCCGCCGTGGCGTTTGGGGTCGTGAAATACGCTGTCCCTGCCGCCACTTCTGCTACACATAAGGAAACAGCGTATGAGCGCGTGATGCGGACGGGCGTTTTGCGGTGCGCCTATGCCCCCTATCCAGAGTTTATGAGCAAGGATGTCACGACCAATAAACTGTCCGGCTTTTACTATGACGTGATGGAAGAAATTGGGAAGCGTTTAAGCCTTAAAATTGAATGGACGGAAGAAGTGGGCTTTGGCGTCGCCTTCGAGGGATTAAAAACCAACCGCTATGATGCCGTTTGCATTAACTTAAGCGCCACGCCCGGTCGCGCCCGCGCCGCTGAGTTCACCCACCCCATTCTCTTTGCCCCCTACTACGCCTATGCCCGCGCCAATGACACGCGTTTTGATGGCGCACTCAGCAAAATTAACGACCCCGCCATCACAGCCGTCATTCTTGAAGGAGAGCTTGGACAAGCCGTCAAAGAAGAAGACTTTCCAAAAGCGCAGATGCTTTCCCTGCCCAACTTTACAGATGTATCCCAAAGCTTCGTGAATGTCGCGATGGGCAAGGCCGACATAACCATGGCCGAGCCGCAAGCGGGAGACGTTTATATGGCCCACAATCCGGGCAAGATTAAACGCATTGAATCGGCCCCGCTTCGCATGCAATCCATCGGAATAAGCGTAGGCACAGGGGAAGAAGCGCTGAAAAGCCTTCTTAATACCACCATCGATTCCCTCCATAGCACAGGCTATATTGAGAGGTTGTTCACCAGCGGTCCCAAGAATAAAGAGCTATACTTCTTTCCCTCAACACCTTGGAAAAAAGCAGGGGTCTAACAAATGAAACTCACCCAAATCGCCCTCACCGTCCTTCTCTCCGCCGCCGTGGCGTTTGGGGTGGTGAAAGTTGCTGGCCCTGCCGCGCAAACCGCGCCCATCAAAGAAACGCGGCTTGAGCAAATCAAGCGCACAGGCGTTTTAAGGTGCGGATATATGATCTGGCCCCCCATTATCAACAGAGACCCTAATACCGGCAAAATGAGCGGGATGAACGTTGACCTCTTTGAGGAAATCGGAAGGCAACTAGGCGTCAAGGTCGAATGGACAATGGAAATGAGTACGGCGCATGCTTTCGCAGATTTAGACTCGAACCGCTATGACATTGGTTGCATCACCTATTTCATAACGCCGGCACGCGCACGCGAGGCGTTGTTTATGAACCCCATTCTTTATCATCCCTATTACCTGTTTGCCCGCGCCGATGATACGCGCTTTGATAATAACTATGCCGCCGCCAACGACCCTTCCGTGACGTTTTCAACCCTTGATGGTGAGTTTTCCAGCATTGGCGCTACGGAACACTTCCCCCAAGCAAAACAAATTGCCCTCCCCCAAAACGCGAGCGGCTCTGATTTGTTTCTTAATGTTGCGGATAAAAAGGCCGATCTTGTCGTAACCGAACCGATGACCTTCGCCTCCTTTAACACCCATAATCCCAACAAACTGAAACAAGTGACAGGGGAACCCGTTGGCATTATGCCCGTAAGCTTTCCCTTGCCAGCAAAAGAATATGATTTAAAGGAGGCTCTTGATGCCACCACCCTTTATCTGCGTGGCACCAAATGGTTTGACGCCCTTTTAGATCGCTATGAAAACCCTGAAATGAAATTTTTGCGGCTTCCCGCGCTTTATCAAAAACCGGATTGAAAGAAACCCTTCCTATGAAACTTTCACACCTCCTCCTCACCGTCCTCCTTTCCGCCGCCGTGGCGTTTGGGGTGGTGAAGGTTGCCGCACCGACTACCACCTCTGCGGCCAAGGAAACAGCGTTTGAGCACGTGATGCGGACACAAACCATCCGTTGCGTTTACGCGACGGGAAAGCCGTGGCTGTCCATTGACCCCAACACAAAGCAACGCTCTGGCATCATGGTCGATGTCATGGAAGAAATTGGCAAGGCCTTGTCGATGAAGATTGATTGGTCAAACGGTGAGGTCGGATGGGGCGAATTGAGCACAGCCGTCGATTCTGGCAGGGGCGACGTTATATGTTCGGCCATGTGGGCTTCCGCCAACCGTGCGCGCGCCACAACCTTTACGCGCCCCCTTTTCTATACCCCCATTGAAATCTGGGCGCGGGCGGGGGATACACGCTTTGATAACGCACCAGAGCGGATCAATTCTCCTGATATCCGCGTTATCGTTGACGACGGCGATTTCAATGAAATCATTGCCAAAACAGACTTTCCCAAAACACAACGAATTGCCAGACCACAGATTGCTGGCCTTGAATATTATTTTCTAACCCTCCTTGATAAAAAAGCAGATATCCTTTTTGTCAGCAGCAATTACGTTTTGGACTTTTTGAAAGAGAGACCGAAAACAATCCGTAAGGTTCTTATGCCCGCCCCCCTGCGGGTTTATGAAAATGTTATTGGAACCTCCATTCAAGAACAAAAACTGCGCAACATGATAGACGCCGCCGTCGGCGATCTTTTATCCAGCGGCGCCATCGCCCGTATTCTAAGGAAATATCAAGTCGATTATCCGGACACGTTTTTTATACCCGCAACGCCTTACATGGCCTTAAAACAAAAAGGCTAACCCCATGAAGTTCACCCCCCTCCTCCTCACCGTCCTCCTTTCCGCCTCCGTGGCGTTTGGGGTGGTGAAGGTCGCCGCACCGACGACCACCTCTACGGTCAAGGAAACAGCGTTTGAGCGCGTGATCCGCACCAATACGCTGCGGTGCGCGTATTTGGTTATGCCGCCGCAATTTAGCCGCGACCCCAACACGGGGGCTTTTTCTGGCGTTTCTTATGATATTGTGATGGAAGCGGCCAAGCGGCTAAGCCTTAAAGTCGATTGGGTTGAGGAAGTCAACTTTATGACCGTGCCTGAAGGATTCAAAACAAACCGTTATGACTCGTTTTGTTTCTCTGGTTATCGCTGGACGCCTTGGTCGCGCGTGATGGAATACACCTCGCCCCTTTTTTATAGCACCACAAGTGTCTATGTTCGCGCGGACGACCACCGCTTTGATGCCAACCTCAAGGCTATCAACAATCCGAGTGTCAAGATTGTAATCTCTGACGGCGGTGAGGCCAGCGCCTTCATCCGTGAAGCTGATTTTCCACTAAGTTCCAGCGTTTCTCTACCTGCCAACATAGACCACAGCCTGATGCTAGAGACTGTGGCGACGAAGAAGGCCGACGTTGCCCTTTTTAATCCATTAGAAGCTATGCCCTACCTTGTTTCTAATCCTGACAAGCTCCGCCGCGTTGAGTCACCCCCTATTCGGGCTTATGCTCACGCCCTAAGCTTTGCTAAAGGCGAACATGATTTAACATCCATGTTTGACGTCGTTTTAAACGAAATGAGCGATGACGGAACCATCAACAAAGTCCTTGATAAATATGAGCTAATCCCCCATAGTTTTGTACGGATTAAAAGCCCTGTATCACAACCCTAAAGGCGGTTCTATATGAAGATTTCGCAGCTCGCCCTCACCGTCCTCCTCTCCGCCGCTGTGGCGTTTGGTGTGGTAAAAGTCGCCTCACCCACAACCACCACAGCTACGGCCAAGGAAACCGCGTTCCAGCGTGTCATGAGGTCACAAACCATCCGTTGCGCCTACGCCTTAAGTGGCCCACCACGTTTTATTCCCGATCCCAATACAAAGGCCCTTCAAGGATCGTTGGTCGACATCATGGAAGAGATCGGCAAAGTCCTGCACCTAAAAATTGAATGGGCTGAAGACACAGGTTATGGCACTTTTGCCGAAAACCTGCGAAGCGGCAAAGAAGATATGTTTTGCGGAACCGTATGGACAAGTTCGGCACGGGCACACAAGATTCTGCTGACGTCCCCGCTTTTCTTCGCCTCCATCCACGCTTATGTTAAAGAGGGCGACAACAGGTTTGATAACAAGCCGGAAGCCCTAAACAACGACTCCGTAACGCTCTCCGTCATGGATGGCGCGAGCGGCTTGGCGGTTGCCTCCACCACTTTCCCTAAAGCCAACCTGTACAAAGTCCCCCAATTGGGAAATATATCCGAGATCATGATGGGCGTGGCCACAGGCAAAGCCGATGCGACCATCTTTGATGAAAGCAATATTCTTGCCTATAATAAGAAAAATCCGCAACATCCCTTGCGCCGCGTTCTTGGCCTTCCTCCGCTCCGGCTTTACGGCGAGTCCTTTGCCGTTGGAATGGGCGAGTTTGAATTGCGCGAGCTGCTGAATACCGCCATCAGTGAGCTGCAAAACAACGGAACCATTGATAGCATCCTGAAAAAATATGAGCCAGAATATGGACGCTTTGAACGCGCCCGCGATCCCTTTGCTCCACTATAAAGAAATAATCCTATGAAAATCAGCCATCTCGTCCTCACCGTCCTCCTCTCCGCCGCCGTGGCGTTTAGTGTGGTGAAGGTCGCCGCACCGACTACCACCTCTGCGGCCAAGGAAACAGCGTTTGAGCGCGTGATGCGAACGGGCGTTTTGCGCTGTGGGTATTACGTCTTTTCGCCTGTGACAATCCGCGACCCCAACACTAACGTGCTGTCCGGTTTCTCCGTCGATATGATGGAACGAATCGCCCAACGAGCAGGTCTTAAACTTGAATGGTCGGAGGAGGTCACGTTCGCCAATTGGATTCCTGCTCTTCAAAGCAAACGTTTTGATGTCGTTTGCACACCCATGTGGCCGGAAATTACAATGGCCAAGGCCGTGGTCTTTACTGACCCCATGTTTTATGCGAGCCTTTCCCCCCTCGTCCGCGCATCGGATACGCGCTTTAAAGACGACCTTTCTCGACTCAACCAACCAGATGTTACCTTTTTAACGCAGGATGGAAACACAACAGACCTTTTAGCACGCGAGACTTTTCCAAAAGCGAAGTTCTACACCGTTTCGAACATGATGAGCGGCGGCGAGTTTTATCAATCCATTCTCGCCAATAAAGCCGATGTTGTTTTAACGGACAGCAACGCCTTGGCTCAATTTAAGAAAATGAACGGCAAGACCCTACGCCTTATGGACACAGACCACCCCGTCAAGCTACAATCCTTTACGCTTGTTGTTGAGCGCAACGAAATGCTTTTAAAAGACTTTCTTGACCAAGCCATTCGTGAGATGAATAACAGCGGCGAGATTGATCGATTGCTTAGGAAATGGGAGGCTGAACCGGGCCGCACTTTCCTGCGTGTCGCGCAGCCCTTTGCCAAACCAACCGAGAAATAAATATATGTCCGTTCTTGATATTCTGATCACCTATCATATGGCCTTTCTGCAAGGACTGTCGGTCACGCTTAAGCTCTGCGCGGTGATTTGGGCCACAGGTCTTATCGGGGGCGTAGCGCTGGGCATTGTGGGGGCGCAGCACAATCGAAGCTGGGGACGCACAGTGCAGTGGACCTCCTTCGCCTTTTCCGCTATTCCGACGCTGGTCATTCTATTCTGGCTTCACTATCCGGCGCAGGCGATGTTCGACGTCGTGATCGATCCCTTTTATACCGCGTCGTTGACCCTTTCCCTTGTCAATCTATTCGGGGTTGGCGAGATCGTGAGGCAAGCCGTCAACGACTTTCCGCGCCAATATATCGTGGCGGGGCGCGTATGCGGGATGAGGACGCGCGACATCGTGCGCCATATCCAGCTGCCTATTCTGTTCCGCCAACTCCTGCCCAGCCTGCTTGTCTTGCAAGTCGGGATGCTGCACGCCTCACTCTTCGCCAGCTTGATCTCGGTTGAGGAATTGTTCCGTGTCGCGCAGCGTATCAACAGCATCATTTATCGCCCCATTGAGATTTACACAGCGCTCGCGCTGTTCTTCCTTGCGGTATGCTTGCCCATCAACCTTCTCGCGGCGTGGCTGAAAAAGCGCTACACCCGCGACTATTCCGAGCGGTAAGGGACCCTCCATATGCTGACCGCACGCAATCTTTCCTTTGCCTATGACGATGGCAAAACCGTCTTTGAGAACGTCGATGTGGACATTGATCTGGGCGGCATCACCGTTTTGATCGGCCCCAGCGGCACAGGTAAGACAACACTGCTGCGCTGCCTTGCTCTTCTTGACCCGCCACGCGGCGGCGAGATTGCCGTGGATGAGCAACGCTTTACTTTTCCCATCCCCGCTGGTGGGAATGAGCCCGCGCCGTGGCCACGGCTGACCGCTGTCTTTCAACAATTGTTCCTGTGGCCGCACCTGACCTTGCGCGAAAACATCCTGCTCCCCGTCCGACTCAGCGGCCAAACGGATGGCCATGAGGAACTGGACAAGCTGATCGAGGCCTTTGACATGGGCGCGTTTATTGAGCGCTATCCCAATGAGGCCTCGCTAGGCCAGCGTCAGCGGGTCGCGCTGGCCCGCGCTTTGATGCTTAAACCTCACTACTTGCTTTTGGATGAAATTACCTCCGCGCTAGACGTGGAGCAAATCGCCAAGATTCTGGGCTACCTTAAAACCCTGCGCGGCCAGAATATCGGCATTTTTCTGATCACCCACTTGTTGGGCTTTGCCCGCCACGCCGCCGATCAAGTCCTGTTCATGGAAGGCGGCACGATTGCCGAGCGCGGCACACCTGACATCCTGAAAAACCCGCAGACCGAGCGCCTGTTCCAGTTCCTCTCCGTTATCGCGGCGGCAAGCTAAAATCTGTTTAGCAACAAGACATTAGGTATTTTCTGTGTTTTTCTTGCCGAAAGCCTTGCTTTCGCGGCCAGTTTTCCCTAGAAAAGGCCTCTTACTTTCGGCTGGCGATGGGCGCGCCCTTGAAGCTGGAAGTGGTTTTGTTTGCGCAGAAATGCGCTCATTTGACGCCTTGAGAAAGAAGTAGACTCTATGAAAAAAGATATTCATCCCGAATACCACGACATCTCTATCATCATGACCGATGGTACCGAGTTCACGACGCGCAGCACGTATGGCAAGGCGGGTGATCACATCCAGCTGGACATCGATGCCAAGACGCATCCCGCATGGACTGGCCAATTCCGTATGGTTGATCGCGGTGGCCAGTTGGCCAAGTTCAACAAGCGTTTTGCTGGGCTGGGCACCAAGAAGGGCGAAGGCGAAGTCGCCGCTGCGCCTGCCGCCGCCGCGCCTGTTGCCAAGGAAGACAAGATCAAGCTGACAACCAAAGCGACGCCCGCCGCCGCCAAGGCCAAAGCCCCCGCGAAAGCGAAAAAGGCGTAAACGCCTTTTTGATTGCATTAAAAAGCGGCCACCCGTAAGGATGGCCGCTTTTTCTTTGTCCTCTAGGATCGATTAGTTCTTCAGCACTTTGCCTTTGTCCAGCATATGCTCGATACGCGCCAACGTTTCGGGCGTGCGCGCAAGCTTCATAAAGACGTCGCGTTCGACATCCATAATCTGCTTTTCATTCACGATGCCCGACAAGCCGCCTTCGCCGCCGCACAGAACGTCCGCCAGCATCTTGCCAATCGTCACGTCATGCGGCGAGGCCTTGGTCGTCTCAAGGATCAGCTCTAGCGAAGCCTTGCCCGCTGGGCCCGGCAACGTCATCGTCCAAGGCTCTGGCGGGTTATAGTCCTTAGCCAACGCCGCCACCTGCGCCTTGGCATCAAAGAGCAAGCGATCGCGGTTCATTGAGATGTGATCCGTTGGACACAAGAACCCGTTAGCTTTGGCCTCCGCCGCCGACTTTGACGACCATGTGGTCATGAGAAGCTCAAACACATGGTTGATAGGCGGAACATCGCCATAACTGTCCAGATTATAGGCGCGACCCAACATTTGGGCGCAGCCGCCCCAACCCGGAATAAGACCCACGCCGACTTCAACAAGCCCCATGGACGCTTCGCAATAAGCCTGTACCGCCGAGCAATGCAAGGTGATCTCACACCCGCCCCCCATCGCTGCGCCCGCTGGCGCGGCCACACTTGGGAACAAAGCAAAGCGCAAGGCGTTATACGCCGCTTGGCCTTCTTTGATAAAGGCCTCGACCGCATCAAAGTTGCCCGCCTTGATCCAGTCGCGGAACATGCTAAGGTTCGCGCCCGCCGAGAAGTTGGTGGCTTCGTTATAGACAACAAGCCCCTTCCACTGGCCGCCGCTTCCTTGGATCAGCTCAATCGCTTTGTGGATCATCGCAAAGATATCGCTGTCCAGCGTATTAGCCTTGCTGGTGAACTCTAGGCACAAAACATTGTCGCCCAGATCCCACAACGCCGCCGAGTCATTTTTCTCGACGGGTTTTTTGGCGCGTTTGATGTCGGCCAGAACCAAAACGCCTTCGGCTCTTTTCACAGAGGCAAAACTTCCGTCCTCTTGCAAGAATTCCAGCTTGCCGCCTTCGACGCGGTAAAAGCTTTTACCCGCTGCTTTCGCCATAAGAGCTGGAACAACGCGTCCCTCTTCCTTTAGCCGCGCCATCATCCAATCCGCGCCCAGCTTGTCCATCAGCTCAAACGGCCCAAATTTCCAGTTGTAGCCAAGGCGCATGGCCTCATCAACCAGCGTAATGTCAGGCACGGTTGCGGGGACAAGGTTGAAAGCGTAGCACAACGTTTCCGACAACACGCGCCATGCAAACTGACCGATTTTGTCTGTGGCCTCGCACAAAGCACGTAGGTCCTTGCCCGCCGATTCCAGTGCTGGGATTTTTGGAGTGACAGAAGGCGCGTACGCGCCCGTTTCCAGATTGATGGATTCCTTGACCTTCTTGCCGTCGTCCGACTTGGCAAAGCGGTAATAACCACCCTTCCCTTTGCGCCCCGTGTAGCCATCGGCGATCATCTTTTGGAACAATTCAGGCTCTTGGTACAAACCGCGATAGGTATCGTTCGGGCCAAGCGTGGACAAGAGGCTTTTGCCGATCAGCGGCATCAGATCAAGCCCAACCAGATCGATCAAACCAAAAACGCCCGTGCGGGGCACGCCCATCGGGCTGCCGCAAACCTCATCGGCTTCCTCAACCGTCAGACCCAGATCCATCGCCGCGTTGACGGCAGATTGCAGCCAAAACATGCCAAGGCGGTTGGCGATGAATCCCGGTGTGTCATGGCAAGGCACAACGCCCTTGCCCAGCTTCTTATCACAAAAAACGCGCATCAACTCGACCGAGGCGGGGTCGTTCTTTGGCCCGATAATCAACTCAAGCAAACGCATGTAGCGCACAGGATTGAAGAAGTGCGTGATCATAAAATCTTTGCCGAAGGCAGGCGACTGATCGCCAATCAAATTGGCCAAAGGAATGGTGGAGGTATTCGACGCGACAATCGTACCGGGCTGACGCAAGGCATCAACTTTCTTATAAAGGTCGCTTTTGATTTTCGGATTTTCCAAGACCGCTTCCAAAACCCAGTCGCAATCTTTGATCTTAGCCAGATCGTCATCAATGTTGCCCACAGTCACCAGCTTGACGGCCTCGGCGCTCATAAAGGCTGCGCCCCCGCGCTCCATCTTCTCAACGGCTGTCTTGGCGAGCACGTTACGGTCGGTTGCGTCCTTGGGGACGATATCCAGTAAAAGAACAGGCACGCCCGCGTTCGCGACTTGCGCCGCAATCTGGCTCCCCATCACGCCGGAACCAATCACAGCCACCTTACGAATTTCTTTAGGCATCGAGTGTTCTCCTTGGATAAAGGGGGGAAACCAGACAAGACAAACCCGCTCGCTAGAAACGGGTCGGTTTCCTGAAAAAGGCGAGAGCCTCTTATGCCCGACAAACGCTAAAAAAACAGTTAAACCTCATGACCCATCCCCTTATGCAGGCTGTTGCCTTCTTTCATAAACTCCCCTAGCATGACTTTCATCAAACTATTAAAGCGATCCAAGGGGTTATTATGAAAAAAGTGAATGTGGCTGTTGTCGGCGCAACGGGGGCCGTTGGACAAGAAATGCTCAAAACCCTTGACGAGCGCCAGTTTCCCGTTGGGAAAATAGCCGCGTTGGCCTCTAGAGGCTCGGCAGGACGCGAAGTCAGCTTTGGCGAGAAAACGGTTCTCAAAGTCGAAGATTTGGATCAATTCGATTTTAAAGGCTATGACATCTGCCTGTCCTCTGCCGGCGGCAAAATATCCGAAGCGTTTGCGCCACGCGCGGCGGCGGCGGGTTGCGTTGTGATCGACAACACCTCGCATTTTCGTATGGATCCCGATGTGCCGCTGATCGTGCCAGAAGTGAACCCTGAAGCGCTAGCAGGCTATAAAAAGAAAAACATCATTGCGAACCCCAACTGCTCCACGATCCAGATGGTCGTTGCACTCAAGCCCTTGCACGATCTGGCCACCATCAAGCGCGTCGTCGTGTCAACCTATCAAGCCGTATCAGGCGCAGGGCGCGAGGCAATGGATGAGCTTTTCTCCCAAACACGCGCCGTTTATGTAAACGATGCTTTGGTCAAAGAGGTCTTTCATAAACAGATCGCCTTTAACGTCATACCCCAGATTGACGTGTTTATGGAAGACGGTTTGACCAAGGAAGAATGGAAGATGGTTGTGGAGACCAAAAAGATCCTCGACCCCAAGATCAAGGTCGCGGCCACATGCGTGCGCGTGCCCGTCTTTATCGGCCACAGCGAAGCCGTTTTCGTCGAGTTTGAGAAAGAGATCAGCGCCGCCGAGGCGCGTGCCGCCCTGAAGAAAGCCAAGGGCGTCACCGTTATCGACCACCAACATGAGGATGGCTTTGTCACGCCTGCCGAGTGCGCGGGCGAAGACAGCGTCTTTGTCAGCCGCATCCGCGAGGATATCTCGGTGGAAAACGGCCTCGCCCTATGGATCGTCAGCGACAATCTGCGAAAAGGCGCGGCGCTGAATGCCGTGCAAATTGCCGAACTTTTGGTAAAGGAGCATCTATGATCACAACTATCGGCCTTATCGGCTACGCGGGGCGCATGGGACAAGCCATTGCCCACACCATTGACTCTCACCCCACGGCCTGTCTTGGTGGAGGCCTTGTCCGCACGTTGCCGCTTTCGTCCATGGGCGACGATGTGCCCTTTATTCTGACCGATAAACCGGAAGATTTGTTTCCTCAATGCGATGTTCTTGTCGATTTCAGCCACGCCAGTGCAACGGCCCCCTTTGCCAAACTTGCCGCCGACTATGGCAAGCCTTTTTTGTCAGGAACAACGGGACTGGATCAAGAGTCCCTTGATATTTTGCGCGAGGTCAGCGCCACCATTCCCGTTTTGCACACAACAAACACAAGCCTTTCGCTTATCGTCGTCAAACACCTCGCCAAGCTGGCCGCCAAGCTCCTCAAGGATCAGGACTACGATATCGCCATCCATGACAAACACCACAAGTGGAAAAAAGATGCGCCATCAGGCACGGCCCTGACCCTTGGCAAGGCCGTTTTAGACGGCAACGAGGGAACCCATCCTCCAACCTATTCCTCCACCCGCGCGGGCTCGATTATCGGCGAGCATGACATTCTTTTCGCGGGCACAGGCGAAACGGTCTCTGTCACGCATCAAGTAACCGACCGCAGGGTCTTTGCCCGTGGCGCGGTACAAGCGGCCCTATGGCTCTCTACGCAAAAGAGGGGCTATTACCTGATGGACGACGTTTTAGGCGTGGTCTAAAAAGGTCAAAAAACCCGTTAACGCCGCCTATGAAACTAATTAAGTCCTATATTGGCCCCTTATAATTGGGGCCGATATCATACCTTATTATGCAAATTTATATTGTGTGCAATGCGGTAACAACTTGCTTGCACTGAATTCTTATGGTTAACGATCATTTTTGTATTTGTCTTTTCAAATTTTATGGACTCCAGTGAATTTATTTATACAATTAATACATAGCAAATACTTGCATTCAACGGATTTATTTTAAGGAAGAAACAATGAAAAAAGATGATAAAAACAAGAAGGGCTTTCAAGAAGCCAAGCAAACACCCCTTGATGGCACGCCCCTTCAGCCCAATAAGCTCAAAAAAGGCCATCTGAGCGAAATTTTTGAAACAGCACTTAAGGCTGTCGAGAAAATGGGCAAAAAAACGATCCATTAAAGCCTTGCGGCTTGTCGGATCATCAGGGATAGGTTATTATTCCTATCATGTTCACTCACGTCGATATTTGGCTGGCCATCGACCGTTTGGCCGAAAGCCATGGCCTCACCCCATCCGGTCTGGCCCGCAAAGCGGGTCTTAGCGCGACTCTGTTTAACCCTAGCAAGCGCTTTCATGGCGAACGCCCCCGCTGGCCTTCGACAGAAAGCCTTGCCGCTGTTTTAAACGCCACCCAGTGTCCGTTGGACGATTTTGTGGCCCTGATAACGGCAAAACAACGCGCCCTATCAAAAATACCGCTCTTTACCCTGACGCAAGCCGCCCACACCAACCTTTTCGATGAAGCAGGTATTCCGCAAAAAGAGCTTGGCGACTTCATGACTCTTCCCGCCGCCCATGACGGGACCGCGTTTGCGCTAGAAATTGATAATGAAACGCTAGAACCTCACTATTCTAAAGGATGCCGCCTTATTCTATCCCCTGCGGAAAAACCAAGGCGAGGCGAGCCCGTCGGCGTACGCACCGTGCAAGGCGATCTTTTCATCAAAAAATTGAACCGCGAGGGCGTGCTTAAAATAGAGCTGGCCTCTCTCACAGCGGGAGAGCCGCCTTTAACGCTACCGCGCCACGATATCGTGTGGATGAACCGGATCGTGTGGGCCAGCCAATAACCAGCCCTCCCCTTTTTTCTGCGAAAGCAGGCTTGCTCCCCGTCTTTAAACAACGTAAAAAGAAGGCTCGTTCTCCTTTATTAAATGGATTGACCCCATGTCTGAAGAATCCTGCACAGCCGCTACGCCCGAAGACGAACAAACCCGTCGCGGCCAACGCCTTGACGCGCTAACGGCTCGTTTTGGCAATCCGTTTAATGAAACGCGCTTTGATAAAACGCACAGCGCGCAGGCTATCAAAAAACAATTTGAATCGTTAGAGAATGGCGAAAAAACCGATGTCACGGTTGCCATCGCCGGACGCATTATGGCCATCCGCAACAACGGCATGTTCCTAGATGTGATGGATGACAGCGACCGCGTGCAAGCTTTTCATGATCTGAAGAACACCTCGCCCGAACGGTTAGAACTTCTCGCCCTTCTTGATTTAGGCGATATCGTCGGCATCACGGGCAAAGTGCGGCGCACGCCACGCGGCGAAATTACGGTGGATGCCGAAGACCTTAAAGTCCTGTCCAAAGCGTTGGAGCCGCCTCCCGAAAAATATCACGGCCTAAAGGACGTTGAGGTTCGCTTCCGCCACCGCGAGCAAGACCTTGCCTCCTCGCAAAAAACACGCGACACGCTGCGCGCACGCTTTAAAATGATCTCAACGCTGCGCCACTTTCTGGAAGAAAAAGGTTTTCTGGAAGTTGAAACGCCGATGCTGCACGTCCTTGCTGGCGGGGCGCTCGCCAAACCCTTTACGACGCATCACAACGCGCTGGACATGCCACTTTATCTTCGCATCGCGCCAGAGCTACACTTGAAAAGGCTTGTCATCGGTGGATTGTCGGAGAAGGTTTTTGAAATCAATCGCAGCTTTCGCAACGAAGGCATGAGCCCTAGGCACAACCCTGAGTTCACGATGATTGAGATTTATCAGGCCTATGTTGATTTTACGGCGATGATCGAGCTGGCCGAATCCATCATCGAACACATCGCCAAAACGATTCACGGCACGACGAAAATCACGTTCGGTGATAAAGAGATTGATTTCACCGCGCCATGGCCGCGCAAAAGCATGGTTGATCTGGTCACGGAACACACGGGCGTTGATTTCTATAAAATCACGGATCCCGTGGCCGCGCGCGAAGCCGCCGCCAAGATTGGCATCAAAACGCAAGAGGGCCTCAGCTGGGGCCAGATTGTCGAGGCCGTCTTTGGTGAGCGCGTTGAAGACAAGTTGATTCAGCCCACGCACGTCATTGACTTGCCCAAGGAAATCTCGCCGCTGTCCAAAGCATGGCCAGATCGCCCGCATGTCGCGCAACGTTTTGAGACGTATGTCAACGGATGGGAACTCGCCAACGCGTTTAGCGAGTTGAATGATCCACGCGAGCAACGCGCCCGTTTCCTTGAACAAGCCGAGCAAAAGCGTGGCCCCGATGAGCCGCCTCACCCCATCGATGATGATTTCATCAAGGCGTTGGCGTTTGGCATGCCGCCCATGGGCGGCTTGGGGATTGGACTGGACCGTCTGGCTATTTTGATGACGGACAGCACGACCATCCGCGAGGTCATCGCGTTTCCGACCATGCGGCCTTTAGCCTAACCACCTCTGTTGCTCTTTACAACGTCCAGCGATGTATCAGAGGCGACATCGGGGCCCCAAATGGCCTCTAGCTGTTGCATGCCTTCACGCAAGGTGCGCAGGCGGCTTTCTTGATTGATCAAGAAAACCGAGGCAATCACAGGCGGTACGGCGTAAAGGATCAAATGCCCAATACCTGCCGCCCCCAGCATAATGGCCCATGAGGCTGGCTGCCTAATAATCGCCATGGCCGCATCCATCGTTTGACCATTTTGCCAAAGATCAATCAGAAACGGCAGAACACCCGCAAAGTTCATATAACCAATTGTCGCAAGCCCCGACCTGTTTTCATCCGTATCCGTGACAAGCGCGACAAAGGTCGGCGTGAGCCCCAAGCAAATAAGAAGCGTGGGGATGCCAAAGGGCGCAAGGCAGCCCGCAATCACCATCACAAGGATGAGCTTGAACCCGCCTTTTTTGGGCTTGGACCCCTTTTCTTTTTTGCTTTTTTCTTCTGGTGCCCCTGTCATCCGCCTACCCCATCAACCCTTGCCATACCGTTTTCCACAACGTCACAGCAATCAAAATTAAAGCCAACAAACTGGCGACACTGGCGGATACAGGCCGCCCCATTTCGCGCGCGACTTGGTTTTTGTTGCTAATGTTCTTTTCTATCATGGCCATTTCTTTTTGAATGTTCCGATACATCGCCCTTGCCGAAAGAAAATCGTTTTCATCGCCCATAACGCGGGCTGAATCGTCCACCCTCTTAAGCAACAAAGAAAGGCTTCCTTGATCAACTGCCTCCTTCGCCTGACGACGCACCTTGTCCTGAAGAGGCTTGCTAAGAAACCGCCGCAAACAAGGCTCCACAAGCGGCATCAACCAAGCACAGAGCTGCGGCAGTTTGTCGGGGCCATAACGGTTCTGCATCTCCCCAAACAAAGAGATCAGGGCAAGCCCACGCTTTAGGCTCGACTCGGTTGGACCCATGGCCGTGAAAAGGGATTCACTGCGCTTTTCCCTCGCTATAAGAAAAGCCGCCAGATGACGATCCATCGGCTCACTCGATCGTGCGCCGGAAGCCACCATACGTTCTAACGAACTTAAAATCTGTTTAGGCGAAAGAATGAAGTCGTTTTTAAAAAGAGGGCTAAGACAGGGCGCTCCCGAATTCATCTCATAAAGAACCCGCTCTAGACCACTGCCAAATGATGTTTTTTCCGCATAAGCAGCCATACGTTCAAGCTGCTGCGCCAAAGGCACAAAATCGGTTTTAACATCTTTTTGCATATTGACCCAAAGCGTCACAAATCGTGACGTCAGGATCTCGCTAAGGATCTGAAGATTCTGGCCTGTCATAATCGCTTCGGCTAAAACCGTAGCTATGCCCTGTGGCATAACCGACAGCCCGCGATAACGAATGGGAGAAACAGGATCAAGCGCAATACAAACCCGCGCCACCAATTGATCCTGATACGATGTTGTTTTTCCTTTTTCTTTAATCTCCTCCACAACCTCGGCAACACTTTTAGCGCGTTCCTCATCCCCCAAAGAGCGCGTGATCCATTTTTCAAGACTTCCGTTTTCTATGACCTTAACGGCCTCAGCCACATTTTCGGCCATCCCTGCCGCCAAGGGGCGAAGCTGCCAATACTCCTTGCCCGCTATGGAAAAATGGCGGCTGGCGCGACGACCCGCATCAGAACTTTTAGGCGTGGCGCGTCGCCCAGTCATCCACTGCTCAAGGTCTTCCGCCGTCCACCGCTGGCGCGGGTCATCGCTCAAAAGACCGCGCAACAATTCAATGTGCGCGGGGGGCAAGCGACGTGTTCCTAGCGTCGCGGTAAAAGAGCCCTTGTCTAATTTTAAACGAAGAGCCGCTTGATCATCGATCCCCTGAAACGGGTTAGTCCCCAAAACAACAAAAGCCAACGTCATGCCAAAAGCATAACAATCATCCGCATGGTTACCCTCGCCACGCGCGATAGGTTGGCACAAGGCTCTTTCTATTGGTTCAAAAAGACTAGGCTGGCCAACACCACAGGGCGCTGACAGGCCATCCCCAATTTGCGGAGGGGTCGTGCTGCCATCGCGCCAGAAGATATTGGTTGGCCTAATCCCGCCATGAACAAGCCCTGTGCGCTGAAACTCGAGCAGCGCCTTAATCATGGGGATGACAAACGCGTTATTAACCGTATCCTCACTCATGACTGGGTGCGTTTCATTAAGCGACTTCCAATAACGCTCGGCCAAAGGCCGTTCGTAAATCAGAGCGTAGTAATTGGTGTTTTGCGCTGGCCAATGAACAACGCCGCCCTCACACAAGCGTAGGATGCAGGGACTATCGATCATTTTCATGGCGCGAACATTTTCGATGCGAGGCAACACCCCACCTGAGCTGATGATTCCCATCAACGCCTGCATCGCATCGTTTTTGTGACGCGCAGCATAGGCTGCCCCGCCCGCCGCATTAAAAGCAGGCAAGGCCTTGTCCGGATACAAAAGGTATCGTCCTTCCAAAGGAAGGCCCGCGCCCCAATCTTCCGCTTGTGTTTCTCTTTCTTCAGCCATAGGTGCGTTTTTTGAATTCTGTGAGGAAAAGTACCAACATCATGAAATATACAAACCAGATGGTAAAAAAAGTGGTTAATCTACGCGCCTTCTTTGCTCATATTCGAAAAAAAGAGCCATCCCTTTGATAAACATTAGCAAAATCATGTGGCTTCCTTGGGCTCAATCTCCTATTGATGAGGCTCCCGTCACCCCTTTTTAGTGTTTGCCTGTCATCATGCCCCTGCTTTTATCCGTTCAAGAAGCCGAAATAAGCTTTGGCCCCAAAACGCTTTTCAAAGACCTTGCCTTCACCATTCAGGATGGAGAGAAGATTTGTCTTATCGGCCAGAATGGCGCAGGCAAAACGACGCTGATGAACATCATCACGGGTGTGCGCGAGCTTGATGCCGGCACGCGTTGGCAATTGCAGGGCGCGTCCATCGGCTATATGCAGCAAGAAATAACGCCACGACCGGATCAAACGATCTATGAGTTCGTGTTCGATGAATTAAACCCAGAAAACAAAAACGACCGCAACGCCTATAAAGTTGAAAAGATCCTCGAACCGCTTGAGCTGAACATTCACGACAAGATGGGCTCTCTGTCGGGGGGCGAGCTGCGCCGCGCCGCGCTGGCGCGGGCGCTGGTCGAACAACCCGACATCCTTTTGCTGGACGAGCCGACCAACCACCTTGACCTTTCCATCATTGAATGGCTTGAAAGCTACCTTCGCGCCTATCGCGGCGCGGTTTTGTGCATTAGCCATGATAAGGCCTTTCTAAGCAACATTTCCAACAAGGTTTTCTGGCTGGATCGAGGCAAGTTGAGGGTCTGCCCCAAAGGCTTTGCCTTTTTCGAAGAATGGTCGATCATGATGCTGGAGCAAGAGGAACGCACGCTTCGCACAAGGCAAAAAAACCTTGATCAGGAAGTCGCGTGGGCCAGTCGCGGCGTTAAGGCTCGCTGCAAGCGCAACGTCCGCCGCCTTGACCAAATGAAAGCCGAGCGCGACCGCCTACGCGCCGATAAAAACACGCTTGGCCGCATGCTGGCGAGGATTGAATTCACGCCGCAAGAACAAGCACAGGCGGCCTCACGCCTAATTGCCGAGTTTTACAACGTCTCGAAAAACTTTTATGACGCGAACCATCCGGATAGGCCAGAGCGTGTGATTCTGGACAAATTTCATCTACGTCTTCAACGCGGCGAGCGCATCGGCATCGTCGGCAAAAACGGCACAGGCAAAACAACCTTCCTGAAATTGTTGATCGGCGAATTGACGCAAGATTCGGGAACCATCAAACGCGCCAAGGATCTGGCCCTGACCTATTTCGATCAAAACCGTAAAGACCTGAATTCCGATAAGTCCTTGCAACGCAATCTCATTCCAAACGGTAGCGATTATATCGAGGTGATGGGGAAAACGCGCCATGTGTGCGGCTATCTGAAAGATTTTCTGTTCGATCCCAAGATGGCCTCACAGCCCGCAGGAACCCTATCGGGCGGGCAGAAGAACCGCCTGATGCTCGCCAAAACGCTGGCCAATCCGGGCAACTTTTTGATCCTTGATGAACCAACCAACGACTTGGATATGGACACGCTTGACAAGCTTGAGGACATTCTGTCCAGCTATACCGGCACGCTTCTGGTCGTCAGTCATGATCGTGACTTTCTGGACCAAACGGTTACGAAAATTTTGGCCTTTGAGGGCGATGGCAAGGTCGAAGGCTACATCGGCGGCTATAGTGATTACCGTGCGGCACAAAAGAAAAAGGAAGAGCCCGACGCCCCTGCTTCCTGCCCAACCAAGAAGTCGCGTAGCGACTCTCCGGCAAAAAGGGAGAGGCCCCAGCTTTCCTATAAGTTGCGCTTTGAGTTGGACAACATGCCGGAAAAAGTCGCCAGCCTTGAGCATCAAAAGAAACAGATTGAAGAACGCCTAACAGACACAACCCTTTATGAAAAAGACCAAGCGACCTTTCTGGCGCTTTCGCTTCGCCTGACGGATGTAACGCAGCAACTTGACGAGGCCTTGGCGCGTTGGGTTAATCTTGAGGCCATTAATGAATAACGCTTTATTAAAGAATGAATGCAGAGCATGTGGTTGGCTCTTTCACCTTTTATTAACCATAATCTCTTTACACTATGCGACAACTATGGGGTGTGCCCCGTGGAGGTTCGCCAACCAAGTCTATAATAAGCCAGATCACCATCAATAGTCTTAAGCCCACAGCCCCCCCCTTGAGGAACTCGCCATGTTTTCTTTTCTCCATAAGAACAATACGGTAGAGCAACAAGCCAACACCGCTACCAGCGGGATAGCAGAGTCAGCTCTTCATTCTTTACATGACTCTATTCAGGAACTAGCGCAAAAGGGCGCGTTTATTAATTTCCTGACTCGCAAGGATGATATCGCAAAGGTTCTTCGCCCCTTAGCTCAAGCACAACGAAACTGCAAACTAGGGATGTTGGACTCCATTGTCAGCATTTGGGTAGAACAAACGCGGCCTCTCCTTACAATTGCAGAGATGTTTCGCGATATGCGCGAACTTGGTAATCGAAGTCAAACTATGGCCTCCGCGTCAGAAGAAATGCTGGCGTCAATCAATGAAGTGGGGCGTTCAGCCGAAATTGTCTCGCGTGACGCCCAAGATGTCAAAACGGAACTAACATCCAGCGTATGCTTGTTCTGCTGACCAAAGCCGATCATGCCAGCTATAAAAAGACAATTATAGATACGTTACTGGGCACAAAAACAGCCAAAAGCTCTGGCATTGCCGATCACCACACCTGCCGCCTTGGCAAATGGTATGACACACTAGACAACCCCCTTATCACGAACGCTCCTGCCTTTGCCAAATTGGCAGGACCCCACGCTTGCGTTCATGCCGCAGGGAAAAAAGCGCTGGAGTATTACGAACAAGACGATGCATCAGCGGCACTGGAACAAGCCAAATTGATGGACGAAGCCTCATTTGAGGTGATCGCGCTGTTGGAAGAAATCCATCAGCATATCAAGGGTCAATTTGAATAAATCCCCTGCGGCTCTAGCCATTTTTGGCGATAGGGAACTGGCTTAAATAACACCTCTTCGGCGGTGCGTTGCCCTCAGGCTGGCATATCAGCCGCGTGCCCACGCCCTCTTCCCCCGCCAAAAGACGCGTCACAACATTGGGCGTGCGCGAATTAGCAATAAAAACCTGCCGCTGCCAATGCGCCCACGGCGCGGGATCACAGGCGCGTTCACCCTCGCGTCCACACAAGAAACAGTGCGCTGCCTTGATCTTGCCCTTCATGCCACCAAGGCCACTGGACGACGTGCCGTTGGTATCAATGCCCTGCCATGTCGAAGGATCACAAAAATTGATGGTCGTTATTTTTCGTGCCGATGGATCGCTAGGGTTCGTCGTATAAACGCCATCTACATTGGACAGGACAATCATCGTATCGGCCTGAATAAGGCGCGAAACGTGTTTGGCCAGTTGATCGTTATCGGTAAAGCGAAGCTCGGTCGTCGCCGCGCCGTCATTTTCATTAATGATAGGGATAATGTTGGGCATGCCAAGCTCAACAAAAAGAGGCGCTGCCACATCCTCAACCGGACTGACATCCTCATTCCCAAAATGCCTTCTTTCAAAAAGAGATTGGGTAACGCCGATATCGTCATAGCGAAGAAGATCACCATAAAGGCGCATCAACTCGACCTGCCCGCGTTTGGAGGCCACCTGCCGTTCGCGAAGCGTCAGCTTTTTCGCCTTATCCCAACCCAAAAGGTGGCGACCAACCCCCACAGCGCCAGAAGTGACCAGCACAACAGCGTGCCCCGCTTTTTTCAGCGCAACGAGTTGGTGGGTCAGCGGCGCAAGAACGGTCAGATCCGGAAGACCTTGAGCGTTGCTCAAAGCCTCGGTTCCGATTTTAACGACGATTGTTTTTTTCTGATTGAGGGGATCAGCCATTATAAAAACTCCACAATGAAAATTCTTAAAACAAGGCGTTCTTGGTTAATTTTCTTGGCTCTCAGGCTTTACAATAGCTTTTTTTTCGCCTTGCTTCAAATACAATCATATAATTGCGTCATCCCCGCGACCTGTCGCGCCGAAGCTGCGAAGCAGCGTAGGGGGAAGGCGGGGATGACGATAGACTATATTTGTTTAGTTAGGTGATTTTTGACAGATCACGAGAAAAAAGCATGGGAGGAGGCATTAACCTTCGCCTGATTCTTCGCTGAATTGATCACCCTTGCCCTCTTTGCCTTTCCAAGCGTCGGCATCGGCAGGGACAGTGCCCTTATGCGTGATATTGGGCCATTTGGCCGCAAAATCGCGGTTCACATCCGCCCACTTTTCGGCGCGGGAATCGCTATCCGACACGATGGCTTCCGCAGGACATTCAGGCTCGCACACGCCGCAATCGATGCACTCGTCAGGATTGATCACGAGCATGTTTTTGCCTTCGTAAAAGCAATCCACAGGGCAAACCTCAACACAATCCATATATTTGCAGCGGATGCAGGCTTCGGTCACAACGTACGGCATAGGTTTTCTCCAGCTTCTGTTAATTCACTAAGCCTCTTTGCATAATCACAAACATCATTGACCAAAACAAAAAATGGGATGCCAGCCTACGCTGGCATGACGGGGGTTGTTTTCATCCCCCTCTCGTCATCCCCGCGAAGGCGGGGATCCCATTTGGTTTCTTTTCTGTATTGGTTATGCAAAAAGGCTACTTTTTAAACTTATCCATCGCGATTCCGCCAATGGAATGATCGATAGGGCTCATTTCAACCAGATGTATTTTGACATGCTCCGTGGGGATTTCAAGCGTCTGATAAACGGCCTTGGCCACTTCCTCATGTAGCTTTCTTTTCTTATCTTCGCTATGGCCCGCCATAAGCTCAATTGTAACCCAAGGCATAATGATCCCCCTTTAACCAAAACGCCCTCAACGGAAGGGCTTCATTTTAGCGAACTTATCCGGCACACTAGCCAAGAACTGATTCTTCTGCAAGGAGGCTTTGCTATGTCCATTCCTCAAGCCATTCTTTTCGGGGCGCTGCTGATCGCGGGCAGCGTTATGCTGCTTCAAAACACGGGAAAAGCGGAGGCCTATGCCAGCGGCCCCTTCCAGCTGATGCACCACAGTAACCCGACCGCCAATGCGGGGGTTTTCCGCCTTGATACGTCGTCGGGCGAGGTGAGCTATTGCTACCTGTCCCAAAACAACAACCTTGTTTGCAGCCAAGCCATCAAGTAGCCCCCGCAACCGTATGATTGGATTCGAAACATCCCGTCGCGCCTCAGGGTTTACCTCAAGCAACAGGCCTGCCCTGCCTGTGTTTTTCGGCAACGTCAAGCGCGTGAATTGCGCAAAAAAATAATTCTCTGTCTTGCGAATCAAACGCGAGTAGCTCACACTCTGCTCCTGAATTCTTTTCGACCCATTGCGTAAGGATGTTATCGTGAGCACGCAACTTCAAGCACTCGAATTATGGCGCACCTCTCTTGTCGCAAGCGTCCGTAGCGACGCCCCCGACCTCTCGGCAAGACAAATGGCCCTCCTCCTTTGCGTTTATTTGGGCGCTGGCCCCCATACCGTTCGCGGCCTTGCCAAGGATCTGAAAATATCGAAGCCTGCCATCAGCCGCGCGCTGGATCGCCTCGGCGAACTTGGCTATATCCGCCGTGAGCGCGACGACCTTGACCGCCGCAACGTCCTTGTTCAACGCACACCCGAAGGCGGTGTGTTTTTGACGAATTTCTCCAAGATGATCATGGATGCCCAGACGCACAGCGCCGCTATTCCCGATCATCAGGCGCTAGACTTCGCGTTCGAATCCTTAAGCGCGGCTGCGGCTGCCATGGGCTCGCCCACCGAGGAAAAGACCGCGCCTTCCGCTTGGTCGAATGTCGCCGCATAATCGCGCTGACAGCCTAGGCTTTTCTTGCTAGATTAGCCCCATTATGACCGAAAAAGAGCCCCTTGACCCGACGATAAACGCGTTTCGCCCCGATCTGGCGGATGCGTCTTTGCGCGCCTATGTTCAGGCAGAAAGCTATGTCGAGCCCGCCTTGCGCCAATGCGTGCGCGGCATTATCCCCCTTCTACAGGCCCCCGATCCAGACGCCCCACGGATCAGCGAGATTCGCTATGGCGAGTTTTTGGATGTTTTTGAGGAACGCAAGGACGGTTTTGCGTGGGTGCAAAATCGTAATGATCGTATGGTTGGCTATATTCAAAAGGATGGCGTCTTAAGCGAGTCCATCGCGGCCCTTATGAACCGCATCAATGTGTTGCACACGTTTGTTCACGCCAAGCCTGACCCGCGCTCGCCCATCTTGGACCGCTTGACGCTTGGCTCTTACGTTTCTCTGGCCGGCGAAGAGGGCGAGTTTTACCCCCTAGCCAGCGGCGGCTATGTCTTCAAAGGCCACGTTGTCCCGACTGATGAGGTTTTTTGCGCCGACTTTGTTTTTACGGCAGGCCAGCTTCTCGGCCGCCCCTTTCTGGCGGGCGGCCGCACGCCCTTAGGGATCGATGCCGAGGGTCTTGTCCAACTCGCCTTGGATCTGGGGGGAATCGATGCCCCGCGCACCAATGCCCAGCTAAAAGCCCTTTTCGGCCATCCCCTACCTTGTCACTGGCGAGATATTGTGTGGAAGCGCGGCGATCTTGTCTTTTTTGAGAACGCCGCGCATGTCGGCCTGATGACCAGCCCCGACCATATTATCACCGCCGATCCCCTCGTCCGGCAGGTAACTGTTGAGCCTTTGGAGAACCTGACAGACCGAGGCTATCGCATCGTCGCGGCAGGGCATCCGTGAATTACCGCCACGCCTATCACGCGGGCAATGTCTGCGATGTCGTCAAGCATGCAACGCTGGCGCTCATCCTCCTTCACCTTCAAAAAAAAGATAAAGGCTTTACCGTCTTGGATACGCACGCGGGCTGCGGGCAGTATGACCTGACTGATCCTTGCGCCCTGAAAACAGGCGAGGCCGAGTCAGGCGTCCAAAAGATTTGGGCAGGGAGCGCGGCGGCAACGCCAGAGCTTGCCCCCTATCTTCAGGTTCTACGCGGCCTTAATCCCGACGGGGCGCTGCGCCACTATCCGGGCTCACCCGCCTTGGCGCGGCACATGATGCGCCCGCAAGACACGCTGATCGCGTGCGAGCTTCACCCCGATGATGCCAGCCTTCTACGCCGCCACTTCCACGGCGATAAGCAAACGCAGGTTCATCATCGCGATGGGTACGGCGCACCCAAGGCGTTCCTGCCCGCCCTTAAAGAACGCAGTTTAATCCTGATCGATCCGCCCTTTGAACAGCCGGATGAGTTCAACGCGCTGGCACAGGCGGCAGCGGCAATCCATGCGACGCTCCCGCAAGCCATCGTCGCGCTTTGGTATCCGATTAAGGAGCGACCAACCATCTGGCGCTTTCACGAGGCATTGATTGCGGCGGGACTGCCCAAGCTTCTGGCCGCCGAGTTTATCTTTCACCCCGAAACGCGGCATGATCGCCTCAACGGTTCAGGCTTTGTTATCGTGAATCCCCCGTGGATGATCGAAGCGCAACTGGCCGCCCTTTTCCCCACCCTTCACGCCCTGCTTGAAACCGAAGAGCAAGGGAGCGTGGTACGGATGCTGGGGGCGTAGCTTTCTTTATGGATATTTTTATTGGACAAGTTGCCGTGGCTTACAAATGATCGGCGGAGAGCTTCTTAGGCAGACAGAGTCTGCTTCGTTGTTGAGCGGCATGGAAACAACAGAACCATCCCGCAGCAACCCAACCATATTTTTACCCGTTGCCGCACTACGAAGCCCGTAACTATCCTGTTCCAAACGGACAAAAAAGGAGGAGGAAGCAAAAGGCAGCGCTCTTTCTGCGTACGTCATGGATTCTTGGTTTAATTTTGCCTTCTTAATGGGAGGCAGACCACTGGACGTCGTCACAGAAGCTTTCGGCTCCCCTGCTCTTTTCTGGGCATCAACACTAAGGTTCCGATCATAATAATAGCTGGTGGCTAAATTAGCGGGAAGACCAAAGATAATGGTAGATATAGCGCTGGTGACGATAGCCGCTTTAATGGCCGCTTTCAAAGCCGTGTTCTCCGCCGCCTTGAAAGCGTGTCTTATGGCCTCATCCAGTTTTTCAATCACGGCCTTCTCGATGGTGACCGCGATACTTTCGGTTCGCGCCTCAATTTTGTTCGATGAAGCTTCGATTTTTGCCGCCGCCGCATTGATGAGTGATAGGGTGTTTTCAATGCGAGCATTGCTTTGTTCGATATTTGTCAGCTTTTGTGTGTGCTCAATGAAATCACGACGACCCTTCTCAGCAAGACTTTCCGCCTTAGCAAGAAAGCCTATGACAAACTCTGACTGTTCCAAAAGACCTATAGCCTGAGCAGGAGATAATTTAAGAGCCAGAACTCTTCGCTCAAAAAGAACGATGGCAACCATTGGCGTTAAATCATTCTTTGGTCGCTCGTGAAAAAAGAGCTCATGCGATTTCGACAAAACGTGTGCCCAAGTAACACTTTCTTCCATAAATCCCCCGTTCTAAATATAAGAACAGGATATATCATTCTGATTATGAAATGTTTAATTCTTTGGGTTTTAATGATGTGTTTTTTGTTCCTGTTGGCTTTTTTTCAATTTCAATAAGCGCCTTATCTATAAGGCCGGACATTTTTTCCCTCAGTATTGCAACAGATTGCTGATCTGCCTCACGGATACCCAAACACAATTTCTCAGCCAGACTTGGAGGTTCACCCTCAGGTTTACACACTGAAATTTCAGTATGCGCGGACGGTGTTTTTTTTGCACTGTGATTTCCCTGAATCTTAAGAAGGGTTTTGTCAATTAAGTTATTCATTTCAGCTTCCATCTGCAAAACAGACTGCTGATCAACTGTACGCAGACCCGCGCATAATTCGGCTGTCCATAGATTACTAAGAGATGGTTGCGTGATTTCCGGCTGCGCAGGCGGTGTTCTTTTTGTTACTACTGTTGGCATGGCGACCCCCATAGCCACGATCTCATAAACACTCTGCTGTGGAGATATATCGTGGTAAGAGATCACTAACATTTTATGGGTCCTTTTGCAAAAAAATAAATGTTTTCTTATGGCCATATCCCACTCAGTATAATTATAAATTATTGATACCCCATTAACTGTTATGGTTAAAATTAAGATGAGATTCCTTTAGTTTCTTTGCGCTACCCCTTAAATCCCATGGCGACGATAAAGGATTCGGATGAGTCCTGACGGCTAGAGGCGGGTTTAGCGTGGCGAACTTTAGTGAAATTCTTTTTCAGCATATCCAGCAGCGATTTTTCCGCGCCGCCTTGGAAGTATTTGCACACAAAAACCCCGTTCGGGGCCAGAACCTCTACAGCGAAATGCGCAGCGTTTTCGGCCAACCCCATGATGCGGATATGATCGGTGGCGGTATGCCCCGTGGTCGAAGGAGCCATATCGCTGAGCACCAGATTGGCCTTACCGCCTAAAAGCTCTTTTAATTTCTCAGGCGCATCATCGGCCAGAAAATCCATATGCAGGATTTCCGCGCCGCCGATGGGGTCCATCTCTTGAATATCCAGCGCGATAAGCTTACCCTTCGCGCCGATCCTTTTCACCACGACCTGCGACCAACCGCCCGGCGCCGCGCCCAGATCAATGACCCGCTGGCCTGATTTGATAAAGTGAAACTGCTCATCCAGCTGTAAAACCTTGAACGCCGCGCGTGAGCGATAGCCCATGTCCTTGGCCGCCGCGACATAAGGATCGTTCAATTGCCGCTTAAGCCACTGCGCGGAGGAATTGCTGCGTTTCTTGGCGGTCTTCACGCGCACGGCCTCACGCCTTTTTGAGGCCAGCCCGCCCGTTCCCGTTTTTTTCGTCGTCACCATGTCTTCCGCGCTTTCTATTCTTTGGTTCTTCTTTTACGGCCTTTTCAGCCAATGATCCTATAGGAAAACAACACCTCTGGCCAATCGTGCGTTTTTACGCTACGATCCCGTCCGTTCTAAAGCGAAATTCACACCCCAACCCCTTAAGATGCAGGAGTCTTTTATGGTTACCAGAAAAACGCTTTCTCTCGCTTCCACCTTGTGCGCGGTCTCTGTCCTTCTGGCAGGTTGCGCCACAACTTATACCCCCGTTGTCGATACCAAAGGCATCGATGCCGTGAAGTATCAGCAAGATCTCGGCGAATGCCGCGCTCTATCCGACCAAGTCGATGCCGCTGAAAATGGCGCGACGGACGCTTTGATCGGCGCAGGTGTTGGCGCGGCAGCGGGCGCGGCGCTTGGCGCCATCAGCGGTAATGCAGGCATGGGGGCAGCTACGGGCGCAACGATTGGCGCTTTTGGCGGCGGCGGGGCAGGAACGATGAGTTCGCTCGACCGCAAGAAAAACATCATGAACAACTGCCTGAAAGGCCGTGGCTATAAGGTTTTGGGCTAAAAAACGCCAAAAACAACTACACAAAGCCAAACGGGTGTGTTAGAGCCTTTTTTCACTCTCGCTATGGCACAGGATTTTTAGTTGTTTTCGAGAACCGCATCGCAAGTGTACAAATGAGTACACGCGAAGCGGAAGCGTAGAAAACAGATAAAAAGCCAAAGCCAGAGTAGAGGGTGAAAACAGGCGCTTAGGAAACGCGCCTGAACAAGTCTGCTTGGGAGATCGTCTAGCGGTAGGACAATAGACTCTGACTCTGTTTACCTAGGTTCGAATCCTAGTCTCCCAGCCAATAAACAAAAGGCCGCCCATAGGGCGGCTTTTTGCTTGTTAATTGAGAATATGCATTCGAACCGACAACTAGGTTCGACAACAAGGCATTCAACAACGCGAGGCGGAATAACGCCGAGCGGAAAAATTATTAAGTATGCCGAAGGCGCGATGGAGCACAGCGACATCAATCCTAGTCTCCCAGCCAACAAAAAAGCCCCCGTTAGGGGGCTTTTTACTGCGAAGGGAAAAGACTGGTTTATTCCTTTTCTTCGGCCTTGGGTTTGCCGCCAAAGCTTACCGCGACGGCATCAGCGCTGGCATTGGCGCGCGATTTACGCGACACAGTTTGATAAGCGATGCGGGCGTGATGGGAGCAATAAGGCAAACTCTCTTGCGTCTCACAGCCACAAAAACGGAAGTCAGGCGAACGAGGATCGCCGATAGGCCAACGACAGTGACGCTCGCCAGCTTTGGTGACAGGAATGCCCTCGCTACGACGGACGATCTCAATCGGCCTGAGGATAGGATCGGGGATCACCACCGAACGGGCAGGCGCTTCGGATTGAACGGGTGGCATCGCACGCAAGGAAGCTCGTCGCTTACTGATCTTCGTGATGGAGGCCATCACGACCCCCCTTGTCTTAGAGGTTGGCTCAACCGTGGCGCGGCCGGAGGCGGCAAGACCCGCCGAAAGCTTCAAGCGATGCGCCTTACCAATAACCGCGTTGCGCGTTACGCTTCCGCCCAGATTTTTGGCGATGTCGTTGGCGCTGTAGCCATTGCCCCACATTTGTTTAAGTGTTTGGATTTGTTGATCGGTCCAGACCATGGCGCGTAAGCTCCCTTGAAAAAAGTTCAACATTTGGACGGTTGGCGCACTCAAAATCCCGTTTCGATCCCGAAAGCGTGCCGTCAAAGATTAACCAAACCACTTGGCATGAGGCACAAGATGTTGTGGCTAACGAGATAGAGACATACCAGATACGCGAAGGCGATTCTAGTCCCATCACGATTTTGTGGATAACCTTTCATTAACGTCTATATATAGTTTCTTAACCATTTGAAGAAAGCTTACGATTTCGCCTTATGCACATGTGGACAAGGCGCGAAAACAGGCCATGAAAGGAAAAAATTGATTCGCTTATCCACAACTTTTTACGTACTCTTCTATCAAGATTTAACAACTTTGCGGATGCCGCCTGCTTTATCTTTCGTTTTTTGAATTTTTTCGCCCCTATCACAATTTAGAGAAAAGCCATTATGACCTCTTCTAAAATAACACTTGGCTCTCATATGGGAAAACACCCGCTTAAAACTGCCAGCCGTGGTGAAACGCGTATCTCTCCGCCTTCACAAACGCCTCTTCTTGAAACACTCTACGTCAATAAAACCAACCCTAAAAAACCTCACTTACCGCCCCATCACCAAAAACATATCCTGCAGACCAATCAGACCGCCCAGTTTGTTCCCCACAGCAATCACGATTGGTTGAACGATTCCAGTATTATCAAGCTCCGCGGCTTTACGGCTCGCTATATCACCTTTACGACTCGTAATATCACTGTGGCGAAGGCCTACCGCAAATTCGCCGCCGTTCCTACCTGTACACATTATATCGAAACAGCCGATCTGGCCGTTAATCTCAATGGCGGAATTAAGCTTCCCAATGAGGTCATAGCCTTTGCCGCTTATGCCCATGACCTTATCGAAGATTTTGCTCAAGACTCACCAGAAATGGAAGCCTCCTTCATCGTCAATCGCTGCTGGAAAGGCGATCAAAAATGGAAGCCGCTTCTTATCGATACGCTAGAAAAGATAACAGACCCCCCCGCCTTATACGGCGCAGCGCGGCATGAAGAACAAATCCGCGTCGCCAATAACGAAGACCCTTCAGGTCTTGTTGCCCATATTCGTTTTTGTGACAAACTCAGCACGCTTAATCGGGACTACACAACGCTGCTGGACGGCGTCATGCCCTTTGGCACGGAAGATCGGTTCCGTCGGTATTTTGAAGAACGTCTTGAGGTCGTCGACGCACTGAACATCAATCCGCGCCTAAAGCGCTGGTACTACCGCCTCATTAGCAAAGTTGAGACGGCCATTGAGACAAAGCCCAAGGGGCTGAGAAACGACTTCCTCGACCCCGTCAATTATGTTTTGCGCTCAACGTCGGATTACAAAAAAATTAAGCCCAAGCTTCGCTCGGCCCTCACAGTTCTTGCCCCCTCCCTTTAATCCGATTACACTCCCCCATCCGTGATTCGCGGGTTTTTATACGTTTTTTTGAGTGTTCAGGATCCATGTCCGATTTATTTCCCGCTGGCTCTGCCGCCGTGCGTCAACAAGATTCTTATGATGCCAACGATATCGAAGTCCTAGAGGGGCTGGAGCCCGTGCGCCGCCGTCCGGGCATGTATATCGGCGGCACGGACGAAGCCGCCCTGCACCATCTGGTCGCCGAAGTTTTGGACAACGCAATGGACGAAGCCGTCGCGGGCTTTGCCAGCAGGATCGAGTTGGAGATGGGCGCGGACAACCAGATCACGGTGCGCGACAACGGACGCGGCATTCCCGTCGACAACCACCCGAAGTTTCCGGGCAAATCCGCGTTAGAAGTCATCCTGACCACGCTGCATTCGGGCGGAAAATTTTCCAATAAGGTTTATCAGACCTCTGGCGGTCTGCATGGCGTCGGCATTTCCGTCGTCAACGCGCTGGCCGAAGAAATGACAGTTGAAGTCGCGCGTGACAAGCACCTTTTTGTGCAAAGTTTTTCGCGTGGCGCTCCGCTTGGCAAGTTGAAGAAAATGGGGGCCGTGAACAGGCGCGGCACAACGGTTATCTTCAGACCCGATACCGAGATTTTTGGAACCAAGCTCCGCTTTAAGCCCTCAACGCTCTACCGCATGGCGCGTTCCAAGGCCTATTTGTTCCGAGGCGTCGAAATCCGCTGGAAATGCGAACCTTCGCTGATTAAATCCGATGAGCATACGCCGACCGAAGCGACCCTTCATTTTCCGGGAGGCCTCGCCGATTACCTGACATCCGCCCTTGAAGAACGCGCCACTGTCACGCCCCAACTCTTTAGCGGGATGGCCGATCTGCCCGATGGCAAAGGTAAGGTTGAGTGGGCCGTGGCGTGGCCAGAAGACGGCATCGGCTTTTGCCATTCCTATTGCAACACCATTCCCACGCCGCAAGGCGGCACGCATGAATCTGGCCTGCGCTCGGCCCTTTTGCGAGGCCTTCGTGGCCATGGTGAGCTTTTGAACAACCGCCGCGCAGCAGTTATCACAGGCGATGAAGCCTTTGGCGATGCGGCAACGTTGATCTCGCTGTTCATCCGTGACCCACAGTTTCAAGGTCAGACGAAAGACAAACTAGCCACCATCGAGGCCACACGCCTTATTGATCAAGTCGTCAAGGATCACTTTGACCATTGGCTTTCCGCCGATCCTATCAGCAGCAAAGCTCTTTTGGATCACTTGACCTTAAAAGCCGAGGAACGGGCACGCCTTTCGCAAGCCAAAGACATGGCCCGCAAGACCGCCACGCGCAAGTTGCGCCTTCCTGGCAAACTATCCGATTGTTCATCTACCAGCGCGGAGAATACCGAGATTTTCCTTGTCGAAGGCGACAGCGCGGGCGGCTCAGCCAAACAAGCCCGCAATCGCGAGACGCAAGCCATCCTTCCCCTGCGCGGCAAAATCCTCAACGTGGCTTCCGCCAGCACCGACAAGCTGCGCGGCAATCAGGAAATCTCTGACCTCACGCTGGCCCTTGGCTGCGGGATGGGAAGCGCGTTTGAGTTAAGCAAGCTGCGCTATGAGCGCGTCATCATTATGACCGACGCCGATGTGGACGGGGCGCATATTGCCTCCCTCCTCATGACCTTTTTCTATCGCGAAATGCCCGCGCTGATCACAGGCGGTAAACTGTTTTTGGCACAACCGCCGCTCTATCGCATCACGCAAGGAAATAACACCGTCTATGCCCGCGATGATGCCCATAAAGAAGAGCTTTTGGAGACGACCTTTAGCGGGCGCGGCAAGATCGAAATCAGTCGATTTAAAGGCCTTGGCGAGATGATGCCTGTCCAGCTACGCGAAACCACGATGGATCCACGCTCGCGCAATCTGCTGCGCGTGATTATCACCGAGCCGGACTCGCCGGATCGTTTGGACGATATTAAGGAAACCGAAAACCTCGTCGAAAAACTGATGGGCCGTAAGGCTGAATTACGCTTCCAATTCATACAGGAAAATGCTCGTTTCGTGCGCGAAATCGATATTTGAGTGTTAAACTATTAACCTTTTCCGTTCATAGTTTCGCTTCCTATCCCTTTTCTTACCCAAAAAGGAGCGAAATCCATGACCGAGACAAAGATGACGATAACGGATAAGACCGGCAACCCCGCGCCGCTTGGCTTGCTGGGCTTCGGTATGACAACGGTATTGCTGAACTTTCACAATATCGGCCTTTACCCCCTTGATTCCATGATTTTAGCGATGGGCCTTTTTTATGGCGGCATCGCGCAAATGATCGCGGGCATCATGGAATGGCGCAAAGGCAATACGTTCGCCACAACCGCCTTTCTTAGCTATGGTTCCTTTTGGCTCACGCTTGTCGCGTTGATCCTTATGCCCAAGATGGATCTTGGCGTTGCCGCCCCTGCAAAAGACATGTCGATGGCCTTATACCTGATTATGTGGGGCCTCTTCACACTGGGCATGTTCAAGGCCACCTTCTTGCTAAACCGCGCGTTGCAATTTGCGTTTGGCACACTGACCCTTTTGTTCTTCCTTTTGGCCATGGGCGATGCCACAGGCTTGGAATCAATCACGCACTTTGCGGGTTGGGTTGGGATTGCTTGCGGCGCTTCAGCCATCTATGCCGGTCTGGCTCAAGTCCTCAATGAAGTTGAGGGCAAGGTCGTTTGGCCCCTTGGCTACTATGTTAAGAAAAGAGGGCATTAAGTCCTAAAAGACCTGCTATGAGGGGCGCTGGAGACACTTTTCTCTCCAGCGCCCTTTTTTTGCTTTATTTATAGGGCATCACCTGCCAAACAAAAGGCAAAAGACGGCACATAACTCAGGATCTCTATGCCAAGAAGACCACAAAAAAAGAAATTTACGCTGCACTCCTTTTTCTCATGGGAAGGCCTAGGCGAGTCCGCGAAAAAAACGTTCACCTTCGCCGGCAAAGCCTTCGTCCTTTTGGCGATCTGGGGCACGCTTTTGGGTGGCGCGGTTGTGGCCTATTACGCCTATGACATGCCCGACATCCGCCAAATCGCGCAGCCAGAGCGCCGCCCTGCCATCACGCTACTCGCCGATGACGGCACGGTCTTTAAACGCTATGGCGATCTAGCCGGACAGCGCGTGACACTCAAGGATGCCCCCCCCAATCTCATCAATGCCATTTTAGCGATTGAGGATCGGCGCTTTTATAGCCATTTCGGCGTCGACGTTTTCGGCCTCCTTCGCGCCTTTGTCCAAAATGTCATCGCAGGGCATGTCGTCCAAGGTGGCTCAACCCTTACGCAGCAACTCGCCAAAAACCTGTTCTTAACGCCCGAACGCACCGCGCGGCGCAAGGTGCAGGAAATGCTCCTCTCCCTTTGGCTGGAGCATACCTACAGCAAAGATCAAATCCTGACCGCCTACCTCAACCGTGTCTATCTTGGTGCGGGCGCTTATGGCGTCGATGCGGCGGCGGAAGTCTATTTCAACAAGCCCGTGAGCGCCCTTAATTTACGCGAGTGCGCGACGCTCGCAGGCCTCCTTCGCGCACCCTCGCGCTATGCCCCCACCAATAATCCGGCAGAGGCAGCAGCGCGCACGCGTGTCGTTCTGGCGGCCATGGCGGATGCGGGCTATATCGCCGAATCCGATCAAGCCTTGGCCGAGGCCTCCATCCCGCTGCCCCAACGCAAACCGGGCGCAGGCGGCGATGGGCATTACTTTGCGGACTGGATCGTGGATCAGGTGAACGCTTTGCTTGAAAACGCGCCGCAAGATATCGTTGTCCTTACCACCATCGACCTTAAGCTGCAGCGCGTGGCTGAGCGTAAGCTGGATGGGATCCTCGCCGCCGAAGGCGCGGCCAAGAAGGTCGAGGAAGCGGCGCTAATCTCAATGACCCCCGATGGCGCGGTACGCACGATGGTGGGCGGGCGCGATTACGGCGAAAGCCAGTTTAACCGCGCAACGCAAGCCATGCGGCAACCCGGCTCTGCCTTTAAGCCCGTTATCTATCTGGCCGCGCTACGCCAAGGCCTGTCGCCTGAGGATATGTTCGAAGATGCTCCCATCAAAATCGGCAAGTGGGCGCCAGCCAACTACGACGAGAAGTATCGCGGCATGGTTTCTGCACGGCAAGCGCTGGCGCAGTCCATCAACACAGTCGCTGTGCGCGTCTTACAACGCGCGGGGCTAAACAACGTACTGGACACGGCGCGGGCGTTGGGCGTGACCTCGCCGCTTGATCCCGATTTATCCTTGGCGTTGGGAACCAACCTGATGACGCCGTTGGAGCTGACAGGCGTTTACGCCGCTCTCGCCACCGGTGGCCGCGCCGTCACGCCCTATGGCATCAAGGAAATCCGAAGCCGCGAGGGCAAGATTCTCTACCACCGCGAGGACGTAACTTTGCCCGTCACGGTCGAGCCACAAGCCGTGGCAACGCTTGTCTCGATGATGGGCGATGTCGTGCGCTATGGCACAGGAACCCGCGCCGCGCTGGATCGCCCCGTCGCGGGAAAGACGGGCACAAGCTCGGACTATCGCGATGCGTGGTTTGTCGGCTTTACGGGCGATTTGATCACGGGCGTGTGGATGGGCAACGACGACAATAAGCCGATGAAAAAGGTCACAGGCGGCAGCCTGCCCGCTACTTTATGGCACGATTACATGGTTGAGGCCGAAAACGGCCAGCCGGTACGCGATTTCGGCCTAGCACAGCCTCAAGGCGAACCCTCGGTTGAGGTTTTCCATGACGCGCCCCCCGATGAACAAGAAGAAAGCAAAACGGACTCTTTGGGCGACCTTATCCGCAGCCTGACGGGAAGCGGAAAGCCATAGGGTGACGCTTGGGGCTACAAAAATCTTCATTAGATTTTAAGGCAAGGACGGCTTATAGTTAAGGCCTCACCTTTACAAAAAATATCCACCCATGTCTTCTTCCGCGCCTTTTATGCCGCTCCCCGCCCGTCTTTTTACCGACGCTGTTGAGGCGCTCGCCTATGTCACTGAGCTTTATGCCTCTAACATCGCGGCCATTCGCGATGCCTTTGCCAATTTCGTCGAAGGCCAAACGCCAACGATAAAGGTCGAGGCCTTTTACCCCTATCTATCAATCAAAACCACGCAGCTGGCCTTGCCCGACACGCGCCTGTCCTATGGCTTTGTGACCGAGCCGCATCGCCACACCACAACGCTAACGCGCCCCGATGTCTTTGCCTCCTACTATCTGGAGCAATTTCAACAGCTGTTGAAAAACCATGATGTACCGCTGGAAGTCGGCCTAAGTTCAACGCCCATTCCCATTCACTTCGCCTTTCAAAACGGGGCACACGTCGAAGGAGGCCTATCCCCCGCCCGCCTGACCTTGCTGCGCGAGATGTTTGACGTGCCCGACTTGTCCGTCATCGACGATTCTATCGCCAACGGCACGTGGTTTTCGCAAGAAGCCGAGGAAATGCCGCTGGCGCTTTTCACCGCGCCGCGCGTCGATTATTCTCTGCAACGTCTGCGCCACTATACAAGCACGGACGCCGAGCATTTCCAAAGCTTCGTGATCTATACCAACTATCAATTTTATGTTGATGAGTTTGTCCGGCAAGGCAAAGAGATGATCGAAAATCCTTTGGACGATCAACGCGAGCATCCCACCCGCCGCTATGTCGAGATGGTTGAGCCTACCTTGCTCACGTCGCCCAGTGCCCGTCAGACCTTGCCGCAAATGCCCGCCTATCACCTGAAACGCGCCGATGGGCGCGGCATAACGATGATTAACATAGGCGTCGGCCCCAGCAACGCCCGCACCATTTCGGATCATGTCGCCGTTTTGCGCCCCGATGCGTGGATTATGCTGGGTCACTGCGCGGGTCTGCGCCGCTCACAAAAACTGGGCGATTATGTTCTGGCGCACGCTTATGTCCGCGACGATCATGTTCTGGACAAAGAACTTCCCTTATGGGTTCCCATCCCCGCGCTGGCCGAAGTGCAACGCGCCATCGAAAGCGCCGTCTCGCATGTCACGGGGCACGCGGGGTACGATCTGAAATCCGTGATGCGTACGGGCACGATTGTCTCCACCGACAACCGCAATTGGGAGATTTCAGGCTATACCGATCTTGTAAAACAATTCTGCCAAAGCCGCGCCATCGCGCTGGATATGGAATCCGCCGCCATTGCGGCCAATGGCTATCGCTACCGCGTTCCCTATGGCACACTGCTGTGCGTTTCGGATCGCCCGATGCACGGCGAAATTAAACTGCCCGGCATGGCCACCGACTTTTATCAAAAGCAAGTCAATCAGCATTTGGCCATCGGCCTTAAAGCCATCGACCTTCTGCGCGAGATAGGGTTTGAAGCCCTGCATAGTCGTAAGCTCCGCAGCTTTACCGAAGTGGCGTTTAAGTAATACCAATCCCCCAATGAACTGACACGCAAAAACAACAAGAAAAACGGGATCCCCGCTTTCGCGGGGATGACGCTAAAGGGGAGTATCGCCACAAAAAACCCCGTCATTCCCGCGCCCTCGTCCCGCCGCACTTGCGGCGGGCGAAAGGGCAAAGCGGGCATCCCGTTTGTTTTTTCTCTACGAGTCACTTCATTCGCTTTTTGGTATAAGGCTGGTTATAGCTTGGCAATCTCCATCTCTGCCGCCTCCAGCCGCCGGATTTCATCGCGCAGGCGGGCGGCGTCTTCGAAATCGAGGTTACTGGCCGCATCCTTCATCTGTTTCTCAAGAGCGCGAAGGCGGCTCTGCAGCTTCTTGCCGCTGAAGACTTCTGTGCCCACAGGCACATTGACGTGATCGCCGCGCTCGTAAACCGAGGACAGAATATCGCCAATGTTTTTCTTGATGCTTTCAGGTGTGATGCCATGAAGGGCGTTATAGGCCTGCTGTCTTTCGCGCCTGCGGCCTGTTTCATCCAAGGCCGCCTGCATGCTGCCCGTAATTTTATCGGCATAAAGAATGGCGCGACCTTCCACATTGCGGGACGCGCGCCCAATCGTTTGGATCAGCGACACGCGTGAGCGCAAATAGCCTTCCTTATCCGCATCCAAAATAGCGACAAGCCCACATTCGGGAATGTCGAGTCCCTCGCGCAAAAGGTTGATCCCCACCAGCACATCGCACACGCCAAGGCGCAGATCACGGATAATCTCGATCCTCTCCAGCGTATCCACGTCCGAGTGGATATAGCGCACCTTGATCCCCGCCTCGGTCATGTAATCGGTGAGCGCTTCGGCCATCTTTTTGGTGAGCGTCGTCACCAAAATACGCATCCCTTTTTTCACAACCTCACGCACCTCGGCCAGAAGGTCATCCACCTGATGATCCGTTGGGCGAATGATCACGGGCGGGTCGATAAGGCCCGTGGGGCGCACCACCTGCTCGGTAAAGACGCCTTGCGTTTGCTCTAGCTCCCACGGCCCCGGGGTCGCCGACACAAAGATGGTTTGCGGGCGCATCGCGTCCCACTCCTCAAACTTCAAGGGGCGGTTATCGACGCAAGACGGCAGGCGAAAGCCAAAAGTAGAAAGGGTCGTTTTCCGCTGAAAATCGCCGCGATACATCGCATGAAGTTGCGGGATCATGTTGTGGCTTTCATCCGCGAAGAGCAGCATATTTTTGGGCAGATACTCAAACAGCGTGGGCGGAGGCTCTCCCGCGGCTCGGCCCGTCAGATAACGCGAGAAATTTTCGATGCCCGAACAACTTCCCGTCGCCAGCATCATTTCCATATCAAAAGTGATGCGCTCACGCAGGCGTTGTTCCTCCACCAATTTGCCTTCCGCCAAAAGCTCCTTTAGCCGCGCTTGCAAATCCACTTTGATCTTGGCCACCGCCTGCTCAATCGTGAATTGCGGCGTGACGTAGTGGCTGTTGGCGTACAGCTTCACGCCGTCCAAAACCATGCCCTTTTCGCCCGTCAGAGGATCAATCTCGATAATCTTTTCAATCTCATCGCCAAACAGAGAAAAACGCCACGCGGTGCTTTCCAAATGCGCGGGGAACACCTCAACCGTGTCGCCCTTCACGCGGAAATCGCCGCGCCCAAAGCCGATATCATTGCGCTTGTATTGAAGCTGCACAAAGCCCGCGAGAAGTTCTTGCCGAGGAATCGTCTGCCCCGCCTGCAAGGCCAGCACCATATCCTGATACGTCTCTACCGATCCGATGCCATAAATGCACGAGACGGAAGCCACGATGATCACGTCGTCACGCTCCAGCAGCGAGCGCGTGGCCGCATGGCGCATGCGGTCGATCTGCTCGTTGATCATCGACTCTTTTTCGATATAGGTGTCCGTCTTAGGAACATAGGCTTCGGGTTGATAATAGTCGTAATAGCTGACGAAATACTCCACCGCGTTATCGGGGAAAAAGCTCTTCATCTCGCCATACAATTGCGCGGCAAGAGTCTTGTTGGGCGCAAGAACCAAGGCGGGACGCTGCAAGCGCTGGATCACCTGCGCCATTGTGAACGTCTTGCCAGAGCCTGTGACGCCCAAGAGCACCTGATCCCGTGCGCCCGCCTCTAACCCCGCGCAAAGCGCGTCAATGGCCTGCGGCTGGTCGCCAGCAGGCTGATAGTCGGACACAAGCCGAAAACCCCGCCCCGCTTCGGGGCGAAAGTCCGGCTTCTTCACATCGGCAAAGGTGGGAAAGGTCATAAAAAATCCGCTCCTGTCTTAACGGCAGGAGCGGAGTGTAGGCGCATTAAGAAAGGGGAGCAAGATGGGGGGTTAACCACCCGGACGAAGATGCCTAGCAAAAGTGTGTGTGTGCTTTTTTACGCCATCCCTTACTGCTTCGCCCAACTTTCCGACAGCAATTTTTCTTAATTCCATAGAACTGTTTGGCCCCGTAAGAACTTTCAAAGCATGTCTAGCTCTTCGCCTGTTTATTTTAGAGATTTTCTGGTTCGCTCTTTCTTGAAGAGCTGCCTCACGAGAAATCTGCCGTTCGCGTTCTTTGAATAGTTCCGCTACAGTAGTGTTCTTCGTGACAAGATGACTTGTATAACCTGTAGAGAGCTTTATAGGGTAATCATCGCTCATCTTCATTTTTTGCCTTAAAGCAACGGCTTCTTCAAATAACTTTTGTGGTGTAGCGTTTGGATCGGCTAGATCGACCTCAAAAGCAAGCTCTTCATAGCCACTGCCAAGCACTTTTTGAATGCGCACGGGCAAGGGTTGACCTGTACTCAATTCTCGGAGGCCTTTTTCTAGTTGTTCCGCAGAATACACACTCTCTTCAGGAGAATAGATCACCAACCCCTTAATCGCTTGCGTCATGTTTCCCTCCTTTAAAAATCCTTCAGTGCCTTTCGTCCTATCAATTTCCTTATTGCCCATTAGAAACCATAGAAAGAGCTATAGTCTCTGGAAATCTCATTCTCATTAAAGCACAAAAAGGTATATTTTCGTTTAAAGAGAGCAAAATAGGGCCATAACCCTTTCTTAACCAAGCAAAAATCTTAAGAAAATAGAGGGGTTTTTGTCTCCCCCCCCCTTCTGGGGCTATGAATCTGAGTTAACAAAGTACCCTCCCCTTGCGGGAGGGTCGAAATTTCTGATTGCGGAGCAAGAAGAAATTTCGGGGAGGGGTCAGAAAACATACGACTTTAGAACCCCTCCCCAAAAAATCCGTCTCCTGCGGAGCCTTATTTTTCGACCCTCCCGCAAGGGGAGGGTGATTTTGTCGGGTTTCCTTTTTTATTAACCTGCGTTTGGAACCCTAAACCCCCTTCCCCATCGCCCTTTTTTCCTGCTAGAACAACGGGCATGACTGTATTTGTACGCTTTGCGCCCTCGCCCACCGGTTCTTTGCATATTGGCAATATCCGTGCGGCCCTGTTCAATGTCCTTTTCGCCCGCCAGCATGGCGGACGCTTTCTGTTGCGTATGGATGATACGGATCAGGAGCGCTCTACCCCCGCGTTTGAGCAAGGTATCAAAGACGATATGACATGGCTAGGCCTGACATGGGATGCCTATGCCAAGCAGTCAGAGCGCACGGCGCGCTATCAGGAAGTTTTGGAATCGCTGAAAGCCAGCGGCCGCGTCTATCCCTGTTTTGAGACGGCGGATGAGCTGGGCCTTAAGCGCAAAACCCAATTGGGTCGCGGCCTGCCGCCCGTTTATGACCGCGCCGCGCTGAAGCTCGCGCCGGATGAGATTGCCACGCTGATCGCGCAGGGCAAGAAACCACATTGGCGCTTTAAGCTGAACGCGGGCGACGTTTCATGGGATGATCTGATCCAAAAGCACAAGATTTTCCCCGCCTCCTCTTTGTCCGATCCCGTGATTGTGCGCGAAGACGGCGTGCCGCTTTACACCTTTTGCTCGGTCGTGGACGATGCCGATATGGGCATCACACATATCATTCGCGGCGAGGATCACGTCACCAACACCTCCGTACAAATCCAGCTGTGGCAAGCGATCACGGACAAGCCCGCGCCGCAATGGGCGCATTATCCTTTGATGGTCAACATCACGGGCGAGGCCATGAGCAAACGCCTTGGCACGATGAGCATCGCGTCCTTGCGCGACGAGCTTCACCTAGAGGCCATGGCGATCAACGCCCTTTTGGCCAAACTAGGCACGTCCGATCCCGTTACGCCTTGCCTCAGCCTTGATGAGCTGGCGGGCACGTTTGACCTTGCCAAAATCTCGCGCTCGACAGTCAAGTTTGATTTGGAAGAGCTGAAGCATATGAGCGCCAAAATCCTGCATATGACACCCTTTGCTTCCATCGGCGCGCGGCTGGATGCTCTGGGCCTTGGGCACGTTACGGAAGATTTCTGGAACGCTGTTCGCACCAATCTGATGACGATTGAGGATGTTCGCCTGTGGTGGCATGTCGCCAACGGCCCCGTCACGCCACTGATCGACGATAAGGCGTTTGTGGGCGAGGCCGCCGCGCTGCTGCCCCCCACGCCGTGGGATGAAACAACGTGGCAGAGCTGGACAGGCGCGGTTAAAGATAAAACGGGCCGCAAGGGCAAAGAGCTGTTTATGCCACTGCGCCGCGCCCTGACGGGCATGGATCACGGGCCAGAGCTGAAAACACTGCTGCCACTCATCGGACGGGAACGGGCGCTGGCGCGATTGAGCGGGGAGCAGGCATGAGAAGCTTTCAGGATTCAGGATTCGGGATTCGGGGAGACATTGTGAAACTTTCACGCTGTTGTTGCCTCTGTTGTACGGCTGAATCCTGAATCCCGAATCCTGAATCCCCTTTTCTTGGAGCTATCGATGACCACCCTTCACCTTTACAACACCCTCTCCCGCACCAAGGAAGTGTTCGAGCCACTCGATTCAGCCAACGTTCGCATGTATGTCTGCGGCCCCACGGTGTATGACTTCGCGCATATCGGCAACGCGCGGCCTATCGTGGTATTTGACACGCTTTATCGCCTCCTCAAGCGACACTTTCCCAAAGTCACCTATGCCCGCAATATCACGGACGTGGATGACAAAATCCTAGCGCGTGCCAAAGAACGCGGCATCTCGATACAAGAGCTGACCATCGGCACAACAAAAATGTTCCATCAGGACATGGATCATCTGAACGCACTTCGCCCCGATCATGAGCCTCGCGCCACAGCCTATATCGCGCCGATGATCGCGCTTACGCAAACGCTGATCGACAAAGGCCATGCCTATGAAGCGGAAGGGCACGTCCTGTTTAGCGTTCAATCGATGGCGGATTACGGCAAGCTTTCCCGCCGCACGCGTGATGAGCTGATTGCCGGATCCCGCGTCGAAATCGCGCCGTACAAAAAAGACCCTGCGGATTTTGTCCTGTGGAAGCCCGCGCCCGAAGGTGGTGAGGGATGGGACAGCCCGTGGGGCTATGGACGCCCCGGCTGGCATTTGGAATGCTCAGCCATGGCGGATGATTTGTTGGGCACGACGTTTGATATTCATGGCGGCGGGCTGGATTTGATTTTTCCGCATCATGAAAACGAAATCGCGCAAAGCGCGTGCGCCCATGATGGCGCGCCTCCTGCAAAATACTGGGTGCATAACGGCTTTCTCACCGTAAACGGTGAGAAGATGTCGAAGTCGCTTGGCAACTTCTTCACAGTGCATGAATTGCTGGACGAAGCGCCGGGTGAGGCGCTACGCCTATCCCTCCTTCAATCGCACTATCGCCAGCCTTGCGACTTTACCAAGGACAACCTGATGCAGTGCAAGGCGACGCTGGACAAATGGTACGGGGCGTTGAGAAGCGTGAAGGACATTCCCGTCATCGCCTCATCCTCTTCCGTTATCCCCGAAGCCATCGAGGCCGCCCTTTTGGACGACCTCAATACGCCGCTGGCTATCTCGCATATTCATGAATTGGTGGGCGAGCTAAACCGCGCCACCACGGACGAGGCAAAAGCGGCCCTGAAAGCCGCCCTGCTGGCCGCCGGAGACGCGCTGGGCCTCTTGCAACAAGACGCGGAAAGCTGGCTTAAAGGCGCAGGCACAGCGGATGGCCTTTCCGATGCCGCCATCGACGCACAAATCGAAGCCCGTCTGGCGGCTAAAAAGGCCAAAAACTTTGCCGAATCCGACCGCATCCGTGACGCCCTCGCGCAGCAAGGCGTAATCCTTGAGGATAGCGCCAGCGGCACGACATGGCGGCGGGGGTAATTAGTAACAATGCAAGTTGTAGGAAAATCTCAAGGCATCTCTGTCAAAAAACCCGAAGGAACCGATGTAACCTATTACATCTTTCCTGAGTATGAGATTCATTACAACGAAGTTGCGGCAGGAACTATACAGCCTTGGCATCACCACAACCAAATCGAAGAAACGCTTTACATTATCTCTGGTAAAATTGAAGCTCATTGGATAGAAAACGGAGCGAAGAAAAACAAAACCCTTCACACTGGTGACGTTGTGCGCGTTGAAAACACGCCTCACACTTTCATCAATAATTCTTCGTCTGTCGTGGCTTTTGTTGTCTTCCGCCTCGTGTTAGAGGGCAAAGACAAACATGAGGTGATCAAAAACGACAAGCATTTGGATGATGTGCCCTAATTATTTCCTTTGACTTTTTCCGCCCAATGTTGTAACATGTGTTATAACACAAAGTTTTGGAGGGCTTAGTCATGCGCGCGAAAATCACACAAATCGGCAATTCCATGGGAATGATAATCCCCAAGGAACTCATCACAGCCATGAACCTCAAAAAAGGGGAAGAAGTTTTTTTGACCCCAACCAAAGACGGGTTTACGATCACACACTACGACGAGGAAATAGAAAGACAAATGGACGTCGTCGCAAAATACGCCAAGAAGTATCGCAATACTTTACGCAAGCTGGCCGACTGATGACAAAAAAATGGAAATGGATTTCTGAAGACGTTGTAAAGATGACTGGTGAAATACAAGTCATGAAACAAGGCGGCTTGTCAGGCCTTCGTGACGAAGCCTTGCTGGATTCCGCCCTTTCCCGTCCCAAGAATCTAGCCGCCTATGACAATCCTGACGTTTTCGATCTAGCCGCCGCCTATGCCTATGGCATCATCAGCAATCACCCTTTTCTTGATGGCAATAAACGCACGGGGTTTCTTACCGCGTGTGCTTTTATGGATGAAAATGGATGGGAATACGATGCAACAGAGGTCGATGCCTATATGACCGTAATGGCTCTTGCCCAGAAAGAAATTGACGAAAAGACCTTCGCGATATGGCTTAAAAAATCATCAAAACGCATCAAGAAAACGAAAAAAGAAAAATGACCGCCCCCATCATCCTTGTTCATCTGCAGCCCTTTTTCGTCATTCCGGCGACCTGTCGCGCCGAAGCTGCGAAGCAGCGTAGGGCGAAGGCCGGAATCCAGCGCCGCGCCCCGTGTCAAGCACGGGGCAGGCTAGCGCGGCACAAGACTCATACGGCCTGCGGACGCAGGCCGCTGGATCCCGCTTTTCAGCGGGATGACGGCTGTTCTTATTGAAAGACTGATCTTTTATGACCAAGACCGCCCCCATCATTATCCTTGTTCATCCGCAGCTTGTCGAAAATATCGGCATGACGGCACGTGCAATGGCGAACTGTGCGCTGCCTGAACTGCGCATCGTCGCGCCTCGCGATCCATGGCCTCTGGGCGATATTCACAGGCAGCGCATGATGGCCGCCTCCTCTGGCGCGGACGATCTCCTTGAAAACGCCAAGCACTATGATACGGTAAAGGACGCGATTGCCGATTTGAATTACGTTTACGCCACGACGGCACGTGGCAACGACATGGTCAATCGCATCATGACCCCCCGCGCCGCTATTCCCGATATGATCGAGCGCACGTCTGACGGACAAAAGGTCGGCGTTCTTTTTGGCCCCGAACGCATGGGCCTCATCAACGATTATGTCGCACTAGCAAATGCGAAAATTACCATTCCGCTGAATCCCGACTTTATGTCGCTCAATCTGGCGCAGACGGTTTTGTTGATCGGGTATGAGTGGTATCAGGCGAACGATGCGACACCAGAAAACCAGTTGCGCGTCGGCAAAAGTCGCCCCGCTTTGCGCGAGGAATACCAGAAATTCTTTGATCGCTTTGAGGACGAGTTGGACAAGGCGGGCTATTTTGTCGCCGAGGACATGCGCCCCACCATAACGCGCAACTTGCAATCAACCTTGGGACGCGCCGAAATGACCGAACAGGAAATCCGCTCATGGCACGGGGTTTTGTCCGCGCTGGTCGATGGGCCAAAGCGCAAGAAAGAATAACAAAAGAAATGAACCATCACGTCCTGATCACAGGTGCAGGCAAGCGCGTAGGCCGCGTTATGGCGCTGGATCTAGCCAAAGCCGGATGGGATATAACGATCCATTACAACACGTCGAAAGAAGAGGCTGAAACGCTGGCGCAGGAAATCACCGCGCTGGGCCGCACCGTCTTTCTGGCTCAAGCCAATCTGGAAAAACCGGACGATATCGCAAGGCTGATCCCCGTTAAGGAAGCCCCGCCGCTCACCGCCCTTATTCATAATGCCAGCCTTTTTATCCACGATGCCGAGGATCCTGCCGGTGCACGCCACCGAGCCGTGAATGTCGATGCGCCGCTGGCGCTGAACGACGCGTTTCTGGCCCAACTGCCGCAAGGCTGCCAAGGCGCCATTGTCCAGATTTTGGATAGTACCCTCATCCCGCCTCACATGAGCGCCTATGCGCGTAGCCGCGCTGCGATGGCCGCCATGATCCCCACGCTGGCGCGGCGCTATGCGCCTCACGCAAGGATCAACGGGCTTGCCCTTGGCCCCACGCTGAAGAACGAGCGCCAATCGCAGGCACATTTCGATGCACTGGTAGCAGCCACCCCGTCCCACAAACCAACGGAGAGAGAGGCGCTAAACCGCCGCCTGCTTGCCCTGCTACAAGACGAAGGGATAAACGGGACGATAACAGGCTGCGATTCCTGAAAATCTTTTCTGCACTTCCTTTTTTAGCAAAGAACCTAACCATTATAGGCAGGAATACGGCTTTATGCCCCTTGACTCGGCGAGGAATCTTGTGCAGCCCGCAGGGCTTTTGTTCACACCTGCCTTAAAAAAGACGCTCTTTCCCTTTGTTCCGTCAGAAGACTAGGCGTTTTCGCCACAAAACATAAAATTGCTGTTATATTTCATGATGTTGCTATATTGCCTAAAAAATAGGCAATATAGCAGAATCCTAGGTTTTGTCGGTTTTATCGTCTTCAACAGTCCTGTTAGTCACAGACTTATCCACAACTTTGGGGATAAGGAAGCGAGAAAACGAAAGACGCATAAAATGGATAAATCCATACGATCTGAACTTTAATTCCCTTTTGCTTAGGCAAGCTTTCTTTGCGCCGCCAACAAAAGGCCGATGCGCTTGATCACATCGTTTTCGTCTTTTGTGAAAGGCATCACGGAAAGCGTGGGGACAGCGTTGTCTTGCCCCCCCACCTCGCCATCCTTGGCAAGGCATAAAAAGCGACTGGCGGGATACGTCTTAGCCAGACGCAACGCTTCATCACGCGAGAGGGACTCCGCATCAAAGACAACAATGGCGGATTCTTTTTGCAAGGAATCCATGCCCCCCTGTCCCCCATCGCCAGAGCCAAACACAATACAATTCAGCCCTGCCAACCGCGCGGTGATGGCGGACTCGAACGCACGGTCACGCAAACACAGGATCACGCGGTTTTGCTTACGCGCCAAGATGCGCTCAACCACACGCAAAAGAGCCTCGCTTGTCACGGGTTTGGGGACATAATCAACAGCCCCCGCCGTAAGGCCGCGCAGCATCTCTTCTTTTTTATCGCTGGCGGTCACCATCACAACGGGGATCGCGGACAAAACGGGATCATCCTTAATTTGTTCAAGAAAGCTAAGCCCCGTCGGCCCGCCCGGCATAATGTCATCCAGCAGCACGAGGGAGGGTTTGTGCTCTAACATGATGCGCCGCGCGTCATGCGCGTTTGTGCCCGTCATCACCCGCGCCCGCTTTGATAGAAGCGCGGAAACCGACAAACGAAGAATAGGATCATCATCGACAATGGCGATCAGGGGCTTGGATATATCGTCCGACTCTAGAGGCATCCTTATCTCCTGTAACCGACGATAACCACGCTTTATTTCTGGGACGCGCCAAAACCAATCCATTTGCCGCGCACCTCATCATAGTGCGTGGAAGGTTGATAGACCTCAACGCGCAGCGCAAGCGCCTCAGCCGTCAACGCGCCAACGGCGGCCTTGATCTGTAAAATGGCCAAGGCCTCATCATGCTCGGCCTTCACAAGGTTAACCTTGGCATTCAACATCTCTTGCTCGGCGTTCAACACGTCAAGGGTTGTGCGCGTGCCCGCTTTTCTTTCCTCCTGAACGCCGCGCAGCGCCAGCGCTGTCGCCTCGCCTTCGCTTTTATGCGCTGTAATAGCGGCCCGTGCCGTCAACAGGTTTTGCCATGCCCGAACCGCTAGCTCACGCGCTTTATGACGTGCGCCTTCCAGCTCAAGACGCGTTTGCGTCACGGTCTGCCGTGCAGCACGCGTTTTGGCATAATCCGCGCCAGAGCGATAAAGGGGAATGGTCAGGCGCGCCATAATCGTCGCGTCGTCCTGCCGGTGCGATTGCATAATGCTTTGCTCCCACCCGCGCGAGACATCGCCCACCAACGCAATTTCAGGCAGCAAGCTGCCTTCCGCCGCCGTCACGCCGGCTTCAGCCGCATCCTGTCCATGCAACGCCGCTAGAACGGACGGGTTGTTTTTGACAGCCATCGTGGCGGCCTCATCCGCGCTGTGCGGAAAATCCAAAACCAGTTTGGCGGGAGCCAACACGCCCGCCTGATCCCCGACCAAGCGCAAAAAAGTGGCGCGATCATTGGCCAAAGCGCCTTCGGCCCTTGTACGCGCCGCAATCGCCGCACTTAGGCGGGCTTCGGATTGGGAGACATCCGTCTTGGTGACCTCACCGACATCAAAGCGTCCCGTCGTTTCCTCTAGCTGCTTGCGCAAAATGTCTTCGTTGTTAATTGTCAGATCAAGAACAGTCTGGCTTTGCGCAACGTCTAGGTACGCCGTAGCCGCCTCAAAAAGAAGCTGCTGTTCGGCCTCTTTCAACTGGGCGCGGCCCGCCAGCACGTTCGCCTCAGCAGCCTTGACAGCAGCCTCCGTGCGAAAGCCACGAAACACGGGCTGCGTCACGCGAATACCCACATCGCTTGGCGATAAAGACTCATCCCCCGCTAGGGGGCCACTGGCGATTTTTTGACGAGAAGCGCCCGCGCCCGCCACAGCGTCTACACTAGGCCGCCAGCCGCTTAAGGCCTGAGACACTTGTTCATCCGTGGCACGAAGCTTGGCTCTGGCCGCCTGCAGATCAGGATTGCTGCGATAAGCCCCCGCCATAGCGTCTTGCAGCGTCTGCGTTACCGCAAACGCCGGTTGAGCCAAGGAGGAGACAAGCAATCCTGCAACGACAAAAGAGCCAAGACGCATGAAGAAATCCTTTTAGGGGTTCTTTATTCTGAAAAGAGAGGCGCGGACTTAAGCCCAAGCTTCTTGAGCACAATCGCGGCCGGACAAAAACCAGTAAACACAAACTGGATCATATTGATCGAGACAAAGAAGGGCAGAAGCTGCCACCAAGGACTGACCAAGACGGACAAAACAATGCCAAGCAGAACAACAGAGCCAGCGAGCAACATCACAGCGCGTTCAACAGTCATGATCGTTTCCTTTTTGTTGGGGGTTTAGAGGGACAATAAAGAGAATATAGCTGCTTAACCACGCGACCTGCATGATCGTCCAGAAGCCGATAATAGATCGTTTGCGACTCACGCCGCGTGGCCACGATAGCATCTTTCCGCAAACGCGCCAAATGCTGTGATAAAGAGGACTGATTGATGCCGAGCGTCTTTTCAAGCGTGCCCACCGAGCATTCGCCTTCATGCAAACGGCACAAAATCATAAGCCTGTGTGCGTTTGAAAGGCTTTTCATCAAGGCCGCGACGCGGCCCGCCTGCTGCCCGAACTCTTGTGTGTTTATATTCATAGGTTCTAATTTAGCGCTTGCTAATGTTTCTGTCAAGAGGCATAATCCCCTATCTGAAGGAGACTGCCCATGAATCGCTTTATTCTTTTTGCAAGTTTGTCGCTTACCCTTTTTGCTTCTGGTGCACAGGCGCAAGAGTTCACGGTTCATCCGTCGATGGTCGATGACCTTAAAGCCGTTATTGCGACCATTGAGTCCGTGCGTGAGGTTCAGGCCCGCGCCCGTATCAACGGCACGCTAAGCCTTGTTACCGTTAAAGAAGGGGATCACGTCAAGGCAGGCGACAGAATCGCCGTCGTGGGCGACCCCAAACTGGCCATCAAAGGTCAAGGGCTTGATGCCCGCATCTTGGGGGCACAATCCGCCTATGATAAAGCGAAGCTTGATTTCGCCCGCGCCAGCGAGCTTCGCCAATCGGGCTATGGCACGCAAGCCAAGCTGGATGAAGCCCGCGCCAATCTGGAAATAGCACAACACAATCTGGACGCTGCCAAGTCCGAGAAGCAAGAGGTCGCGCAGCAAGCCACAGAAGGCGCTGTTCTAGCCCCCAATGCCGGACGCATCCTAACCGTTCCCGTATCCGTTGGCAGCGTCGTGATGGCGGGGGAAACTATTGCCACGCTTTCCCAAGAAAATTACATTCTGCGCCTTGATCTGCCAGAGCGGCACGCGCGCTTTATCCAAGCGGGTGACACGGTTCAGATTGGCGCGCGAGGGCTGGGAACGCAATGCACCGAAGCCATGAAAACAGGGACGGTTCGCCTTGTTTATCCTGAAATCAAATACGGGCGGGTGATTGCGGATGTGACGGCCTCAGACCTTGGCGATTATTTCGTGGGCGAGCGCACACGCGTTTATGTCGCAACAGGGCAACGCGCCGCCATGATGGTTCCCCAAGAATACCTTTTTAGGCGCGCTGGCGTTTCCTTCCTGAAACTCAAGGGTGGAAATGAAATTGCCGTGCAGGCGGGGACAACGCAAGAAGACAAGGTCGAGATTCTCTCCGGCCTTAACGATGGCGATGTTGTGGTGCAACCATGAGAGTCGGTCTTTCCGGTCGCCTGACCCAAGTTTTTATCCAATCACCGCTCTCGCCGCTCTTGCTACTGGCGTCGTTGGCTGTCGGCTTTTTGGCACTTCAATCCCTTCCGCGTGAGGAAGAGCCGCAAATCAGCGTCCCGATGGTCGATATCATGATCAACACCAACGGCTACAAAGCCGCTGACGCCGTTGAGCTGGTCACGCGCCCGCTGGAAGATATCGTCAAAGGCATTGAGGCCGTCGAGCATGTCTATTCCCAAACGGAAGACGACCACATCCTGACCACCGCGCGGTTTCTGCCCGGAACCGACCAAGACACGGCCATTTTGCGCATTCAGGAAAAAATCAACGCGAATATCCATAGTTTGCCCCAAGGCATTCCTGCTCCCGCCATTATTGGGCATGGCATCAACGATATCGCGATCCTATCGCTGACCCTTTCTGCCAAGCAGGAAAGCGCGGCGCGATGGGATGACAATGGTCTTTATCAGATTGCCTTAGAAGTCCTGCATGAGCTGGACAAAACCGACAATGTCGGCCTGAATTATATTGTGGGGGGAAGTCCCAACCAAGTTCGCATCGAACCTGATCCCGAAAAGCTTGCTCTGTATGGTGTGACGCTCAACCAGCTGGTCGAAAAGCTCACGAACGCCAATCGCTCGTTTCAGGTTGGCGCTTTCAACCAAATGAACCGCCACACGCCAATCGTCGCAGGGCAAACACTACAAGGCGTTCCCGATATCGGCCTTCTTCTATTGACCACACGCGATGGTCGCCCCATTTATGTCAAGGACGTGTCCACCGTCACCGTAGGCGGCGCGCAAACGGACGCGCGTGTGTGGACCTTTTCGCGTGACGACTCCGGCAATCTGTCGCGCCGTCCTGCTGTCACCCTTGCCTTCGCCAAACGCAAAGGCGCTAACGCCGTTATTGTAGCCGATGATCTTCTGAAGCGTCTGGAAACCCTAAAAGGCCATGTCATCCCCGAAAGCATCACGCTGGCGGTGACCCGCAATTATGGTGAGACCGCCACGGAAAAAGCCGACGAACTTCTTTTCCATCTTTTTCTGGCGACCATTACCATTGTGGCCCTAATTACATGGATGATTGGCTGGCGTGAGGGCCTTGTGGTCATGGTTGTCATTCCAACCACCATTTTGCTCACACTCTTCGCCTCGTGGTTGATGGGCTATACGATCAATCGCGTGAGCCTGTTCGCATTAATCTTCTCCATCGGCATCCTTGTCGATGATGCCATTGTGATTGTCGAAAACATCGTGCGCCGCTGGCGACTGGACAAAGGCGCCGACCTTGTTGAAACCGCCGTCGACGCCGTTTCCGAAGTCGGCAATCCGACGATTGTCGCGACGCTGACCATCGTGGCCGCGCTTTTGCCGATGATGTTTGTCTCTGGCATGATGGGGCCTTATATGAGTCCCATTCCCGCCAACGCCTCGATGGCCATGCTATTTTCGTTTTTTGTAGCCGAAATTATCACGCCTTGGCTTCTTCTTAAAATATCCGGTAAGTATTTTACTTCTCTATCCGCTGAAGAGAGCGATCATACACACGACAAGCTCCATCGTTTTTATGAACGCATCGCTCGGCCTCTGCTCGCAGACAAGAAAAAGGCCAAACGCTTTGTCCTGTATGTTGCGGGGGCGACGGTGGTGGCTTGTTTGATGTTTCCGCTTAAGGTCGTGACGGTCAAGCTCTTGCCTTTTGACAACAAGTCCGAAATGCAGATCATCGTTGACCTCCCCAAAGGATCCACCCTTGAGGCAACCGACCGCGTTCTAGCAACCACGGCAGAAAAGCTTAAAGACCTGCCAGAGATGACCTCGTTTCAGGCCTATGTCGGAACGGCCACGCCATTCAACTTTAACGGCCTTGTCCGTCACGCCTTTCTTCGCAATCAACCCGAACAGGGCGATTTGCAAATCAACCTGCTGCCCAAGGCAGAGCGTTCACGCGCTAGCCACACCATCGCTCTCGACGTGCGCGAGCGCCTTAAAGCCATGACCTTTCCCGAAGGCACTGTCGTCAAAGTGGTTGAGGTTCCGCCCGGCCCGCCCGTTTTGGCAACCCTGCTCGCCGAAATTTATGGCCCTGATGCGGATTCGCGCCGCGCCATGGCCACCAAAGTGCGCGAGGCCTTTAAGGCCAATGACTTTATCACAGACATTGACAACGTCTTTGACAAGCGAAGCGAGCGGATGCGCTTTTCAATCAATCAGGAAAATCTTGAATACTACGGCGTTGAAGAACAGGCCGTATACGACACGCTGGCGGGCATTACGGGCGGAGTCAAAATCGGCTATTCCCAGCGCGGCGAAGGATCACGGCCACTCGACATTACGCTGAAGATGCCCAAAAGCGGCGAATGGTTTGGCGAGAGGATTCTCTCTACGCCCGTTCCTGCTGGTGGCACGAAACGCGAAGGCCGCAATGTCGAGCTTGGCGATGTCGTGACTATAAGCAAGGAGCCAGCCTCTTTCCCCATCTATCGCCGCGACGGACGCTTTGCCGAAATGGTGTCCGCCGAATTGGCAGGACGCTATGAAGCGCCTCTTTACGGCATGCTGGCGGTGCAAAGCAGTCTGGATGAGATCATCCCCGATGAGGCCCAGCGCCCCGTCATTCGCTATCATGGACAGCCCTTGGATGAATCCAAGCCGACGCTGTTATGGGATGGCGAGTGGGAGATCACCTACGTCACCTTCCGCGACATGGGCGCTGCGTTCTTTGTCGCGATTATGGGTATCTATCTGCTTGTTGTGGGGCTGTTCCGCTCGTTCCTTGTCCCGCTTGTCATTATGGTCCCCGTGCCGCTTACACTGATCGGTATTGTCTTGGGTCACGCCCTATTTGGGGCGCCCTTCACAGCAACCTCGATGATCGGCTTTATCGCGCTGGCGGGCATTATCGTGCGCAATTCGATCCTGCTGGTCGATTTTATTCGCCATTTGCGCGCCGAGGGCATGCCCTTGCGGCAAGCCCTCCTCGAAGCCAGCCTTATCCGCCTTCGCCCGATTGTTTTGACGGCGGCGGCGGCTATGATCGGCGCGGCCTTTATCCTCACCGATCCTATTTTTCAAGGTCTGGCGATCTCTCTTGTCTTTGGTCTGGCCAGCGCGACGGCACTAACGCTTTTGGTGATCCCCGCGCTCTATATCTGGCAAAGCAAAGAGATCGATGTCTAACGTGCTGGCCTCTCACCCCCTTTATCATGAGGCAGCCAAGAGCCTTCAAGAAAGGCTGCGCGATGTTCATCTCCCCTTTCCGTTGCGCCATGAATGGCAGGGGCAAGACCAAGACAACATCGCTCCAGCCTCACAGGATCTGATTACCGCTTGCCTCTCGCTGACACCCGCAAGCGATTGGACGCAAGAGCTAAGCTCTATTTATGCGGCGCTGAAAGCCGAAGGCCTCTTTCTGGGTGTCATCTTGAGCGGCGAGTCCTTGCACGAATTGCGCGCCTGCCTGATTGAGGCCGAGAGCGCCGTGGCGGGCGGCGCAAGCCCACGCCTTTACACGATGCCCGATCCGCAAAGCTTGGGCCGCGCTTTACTAACGACAGGTTTCACCCTGCCCGTCGTGGACACGCAGCGTGTGACCTTGGTCTATGACGATCTTTATGCGCTGCTGCGCGAGTTGCAGGAGGCACGCTGCACGCCGCCCCTGCCAGAGCGCTCGCGCTGTTTCACGCGCCGCGCTGTTTTTGAAAAGGCCAATAAGATTTACGCCGAGCGCCACAGCGCGGCAGGCGGCGGCATCACCACCACCCTCGACCTTGTTTTTCTGCATGGCTGGAAGGAATAGGGGCTAAACGCGCTTATAAACCAAATACGTAGGCGTGCGGCCTGCGGCGATACCCTTTTGCTCATAGCGCGTGGGAACCCAATCGGCGGGAGCCTGCGGCCCGTCATAAACGCAAGCAAAGGACGGGTGCGCGTTCGTCTGCTCACGCATCCACTGCGCCAGCGCCGCCACATCGGTGGCAAGGCGCAACTGCCCGCCCGCTGTTAAAACGCGCGCAAGACGATCTAGATTTTCTTTCCCGATAAAACGACGCTCGGCATGGCGCGTTTTGGGCCACGGATCGGCATACAGAACAAAACACATATCAAGGCAAGCGTCCGGCAGTGCGTCCAATAAAACCCGCGCATCGTCGGGATAAACGCGCACATTCTTTAAATCCTGCGCCTCAATCTGCGTCAAAAGCTTCGCCACGCCGTTAACAAAAGGCTCACACCCCATAAAGCCAACGGAAGGGTTAGCCGCCGCCTGCGCCGCCAAATGCTCACCCCCGCCAAAGCCAATCTCAAGGCGTACGGCTTCAGGCACGGCGTCAAATAGGGCGAAGGGATCAACGCGCCCGCCTTCACCTATCGTAATCGCCACGCGCGGCAACAGCGTTTCCATCAGCGAGACGCGCCCCGCCCGCAAAGGGCGGCCCTTGCGACGACCAAAAAGGCGTTTCGGTGATGTTTTTATCTGCTCTGCCATTATTCATTAACCATAGAAAAAAGTTGCGCCCGCCATCGGATTATTTGCATTATCACGCCATGCCAATTTTTGAAAAGGATATAATCATGCCCTTACAGATTCATTCCAATACCTCCTTTCCCTACGCATCGTTTTTGTATAAAACCTATAGGCACAAAGGATTTCCTGTTGTCCGATCATGGGGGATCACTCTGGATTATGGTTATGAAACGAAGTTTGTTGCAATTCGTCGTAATATCCTCAATATACACAAAAGCGCAAGCCGTGATGTTTGTCTGAACCGCACTCAGAAATGGCTTAAACGGATAGACTTTGAACAAACACACCCTGCAGCTAAGCGCGTACCATTGACACCAAAAGAGCTAGAAGAACATTTGCTTGTTCAAAATCTGGCCTTTGTTCAAACGGTTCTTAAGTTCTTTAATCTTTCAGAATCCATATCATTAAAAGAACCTCTCTATTCTGCTGTTATCCGCGTCCAAGAAAAACAGAAGGAGGCGATTAGTAGGCACCTTAAACGATATAACAGTGTTCTGTGTCCCTATCGTTCAACCTACCCCGCTTTTATCCCAGCCCCATAAACAAACGGCATTCAGGAGATTACCCCTGAATGCCGCATATCCCCAACCCAAACCCTTTCCTTGATTTTTTTGACACGGTTTACAAAAAAAATCTAAAAAATAATACAACGTTATTGACCAACAAAAAAGTCTTTGTATATCATGCCATCATGACGATGAAGAAAACCTTTTCTGTTTCCATTATTTTGAGCCCCGTCTCTGGGGTCGCCCTTATTGTGCGCTAAGCGCACATTCATATCCACCTCCCCCTAAAATTCCTGAAGATGCCATAAAACCTTTTAAAAAAGGAGGATCGAGCCATGTCCAGCCCGAACACAACGGACACGCCGCAGAACCATTGCACAAGGCCCCAAAAGGCCGAGATCAAGAACGCTGGCTATAAACTGGTAAAAACAAAGGGTGGGGTTCTTTGGCCAATCGTCAATTTAGAGGACTTGTTTGTCCCCAACCCAGAGGCGGCCATCCAGAAATGGGCAGAGACCCACAACATTAAACCCGCCAAACCCAAACGGAGATCAAACAAAGCTTTTGTTCAGGATCGCCGTAGCTTTTGTGTTTACGAATGTTGGTAGGGTATGATTTTCTCTCTCCAAGGCGAAGCTCGATGCATAAAAGCTAGAGCAACGCCTTGGTTTGAGAAAAGACTGCAATCCCTTACAAATTATAGGCTCGCTTGAGTTCCGCGACGAGGTCGAGGCGCTCCCATGAAAAATGGCCATCAGCCTCTGGATCACGGCCAAAGTGGCCAAAGGACGAAGTTTTTTTATAGATAGGGCGATTAAGGCCAAGGCGCTCACGGATGGCGCGGGGCGTCAGCTTCACGCAACCACGCAGCACATCGACAAGGTTGGCATCATCCACATGGTTGGTTCCGTCCGTTGTCGCATAAACGGCCAGAGGCTCTGACACGCCGATGGCATAGGCCAGCTCAATCGTGCAGCGATCCGCAATGCCCGCCGCCACGACGTTTTTCGCCATGTAACGCGCCATATAGGCCGCCGAACGATCCACTTTCGTGGGGTCCTTGCCCGAAAACGCGCCGCCGCCATGAGGTGCGGAGCCGCCGTAAGTATCCACGATAATCTTGCGTCCCGTCAGGCCCGTATCGCCATCGGGCCCACCGATGACAAAACGCCCCGTCGGGTTGACATAGAAAAACTCTTCATCGCACATCCAGCCTTCCGGCAAAGCCTTAAGCACATAGGGGCGCACCATCTCGCGGATTTCAGCCTGATCGGCTTTTTCATCATGCTGCGTCGACACCACAATGCGCGAAGCGCGGACGGGCTTGCCATCCTCATATTCCAATGTCACTTGGCTTTTGGCATCTTGACCCAATAGTGGCAACTTGCCCGCATGGCGATCTTCCGACATAAAGCGCAGAATGTTGTGGGAAAGCATGATCGGCGCAGGCATAAGTTGCGGCGTTTCATTGCACGCAAAGCCAAACATGATGCCTTGATCGCCAGCGCCCTCATCCTTGTTATCGCCAGCGTCAACGCCCATCGCGATATCGGATGATTGCGCGTGAATATAAATCTGGACGTCCGCCCACTGCCAGTGAAAGCCCTTTTGCGCATAGCCGATTTCACGCACGGCCTCACGCGCGGCGGCTTCCATCTCCTTTGGCGTGATCGAAGCGGGGCCACGGATTTCGCCAGCCAACACGATGCGGTTCGTGGTCGCAAGCGTTTCAACGGCCACGCGGCTGTGGGCGTCTTCTTTCAGGAACAGGTCAACGATGGAATCGGAGATGCGGTCACAGACTTTATCGGGGTGGCCTTCGCCGACGGACTCGGACGTAAAGGAAAAGTTCTTCTGGTTGCTGATCATCAAAGCCTCTTTTCAAAGGGTGGGAAAGGCCGCGATTTCAGCACGAATGGCAGGTAAGATCAAGAAAGGATTACTCAGAATCCGCCATAGACTTGATAAGTTCATACACCTTGCGGCGCGTCTTAATGTCCGTAATTTTATTGTAGGCACGGATAAGCTCCATCACCTCGCGGCGATACATAAACTCGCTGCCTTCAAACCGTGCTTCATCAAGTGGCGCCTGGTCATTTTCCGCAAAGCCAGCAGCGGTGCGAGAGCTTGTTTGATCATCGCCCATTTCTTCAAAAAAGTAAGAAACGGGAACATCCATCCCTTTCGCAAGTTGATAGAGGCGGCTGGCCCCCATGCGGTTGGTCCCGCGTTCATATTTTTGGATTTGTTGAAACGTCAGGCCACAAACCTTGCTCAACTTCTCTTGGCTAAGCCCAAGGAGGTTGCGGCGAAGACGAAGACGAATTCCGACATGCACGTCGATCGGATCAGGATTCGTCGTTCTTTTTTCTTTTTCCGGGGCTGGCGTTTTTGTCACTTTAATAATCACCCTAGTAAGCACGCGGTTGTATGCGTGATTCCACTTGAAAATAAAAGCCTGTTTTACGCGCGGTTATTCTGCTTTCTTCCTGCGCTGGCGCAGGTTTTTATTAAATTCAGTAAAGTCAATAAGATAAGGGTAAGGAAGAAAGGAAGGTAGTCCCCCCTCTTTGAAAAGAGAGTTCTTTGTTCAGCGGCCACGGGCAAATCGGCATCCAAAACGCCCTCTTGATCCGCTCCGATAAGCGCCGTGATTCGACCATAGGAGTCTACAACCCCTGTCTCTCCGCCATTGGCAACACGGACAAGTGGGATACCTTCTTCAACGGCACGGACGCGCGCAATCATAAAATGTTGCGCGGGGCCTATCGTACCATCGTACCACGCGTCATTGGTCGCGTTCAAAAGGAAGCGGGGGGGATCCTCTTTCTCGGCAACCTCGCCAGAGAAAATCGCCTCATAGCAAATCAAAGGACTAAAAGGCGGCAGGTTTGGCACGCGAAGAGTCCGCGCACCCTCACCCGCCGTAAAGTCCGTGCCCAGCGCCGTGATAACCCGAAAGGGAATGACAGAGCGGAGCGGCATGTATTCGCCAAAGGGCACAAGATGAAACTTGTCATAGCCCGCGATCAACGTCCCCTTATCATCCATCGCAACCAGCGCATTATAATAACGAAGCGTCTTCGCTTCGTTATTAGGCGCACGACGCACAACGCCTGTGATCAAAACGCTGCCCTTGGGCATCGCCTGCGCAATGCGCTGGCGGATGGCGGTTTCTTCCGTCAGGTAATAGGCGGTCGCCGTTTCTGGCCACAGGATATGCGTCACAGGCTTTTCGCCCTTAGTCTCAAAGCTGAGGCGCATCAGGTTTTGAAAATTGGCAAGGCGCCTTTCAGGCTCCCACTTCATCGCCTGCGCTAAATGGGGCTGCACCAAGCGCAGACGAACCGTTGGTTCTACGCCGTGACCCGCGCGGCTAAGGCGCAACTGCCCCGCGCCGCTCATCCCCGCCAAAACAACAAGGCCAAGACCACACGCCAGCCACGCCGCCTTGCGCGAAGGGAGGACAAAGAACAAAGCGGGCAACGTCGCAAGGATAAGCGTGACCAACGTCAGCCCATCGATACCGATCACGCTGACACTTTGTAAAACAGGCAGCGTGTCCGCCCAGACATAGCCCATAATATCCCACGGAAAGCCCGTCAAAAGGTGGGCGCGCGCCATGTCCGCCAAAAACCAACAGAAGGCGAAGAAGAAAACGTCCACCCCCCGCGCAAGGCCCCAGCGCCGCGCCAGCATCGCCGCAAGGCCATAATAGATGGCGAAAAGCGCGGGCAAGCCCGCGAGCGCCAAGGGCAAGACCCACCAGAAACTTTTGATGTCGACAAAAAGAGCGCCCGCAATCCAGTAAAGGGAGATCACCAGAAGGCCAAAGGCAAAACTCCATCCCACGGCAAAAGCCTCGCGGTCGCGGCGCGTTCCTTGCAGCAGTAAAAACAAAGCGGGAAAGGAGAGCCACAAAACGGGGGTCACGCCAAACGGCACAAAGGCGAAGGCCGCCAAAGCGCCCATGATAAATGCCCATAGACAGCGCGGCCTTATCGTCAACGCGGTGGTTTTACACAAAAAAGAAAACACCGGCGTTCTTATCCCCCCTTACACGTCGCTGCGTTTTAGGCCACGCACGCGCACGCGCTTGATCCGGTTTTGATCGGTTTCTAGAATGTCAAACATAAGGTCTTGAGCGCCTGCCACCGTCTCACCAATCGCAGGTAAATGCCCCGCCAGATGGAAAACGTAGCCCGCCAGCGTATCAATCGTCTCACGCTCGGCCTGCGTGAGCAAGGGACCAACCCGCGATTCAAAATCTTCAATCAGCATCGAGGCATCCACCAAAAGAGAGCCGTCATTGCGCGTGATAACAGACGCCGTGACGGGCGCGTCATGCTCATCCTCAATCTCGCCGACAATTTCTTCAACCAAATCTTCGATGGTCACAAGGCCATCGATACCACCGAATTCATCCACCACCATGGCCATATGCTGCCGCGTTTGGCGCATCTGGATCAACAGTTTGGAAACGGGCATCGAGGGCGCAACGAACAGGATCGGACGCAAGAGATCGCGAATGCGGCACGCTTTTCCCTCAGCCAGACAGGGCATCACGTCCTTCATATGCACCATGCCAATCGCATCATCTAGCGTTTCGCGGTAAGCGGGGATGCGGCTGTGCGAATGTTGGGCCATCAGCGCAACAAGCTCATCCAGCGGGCTTTCCACATCAATCGCAACAATCTGCGCGCGCGGGATCATGCAATCCCCGACCTCTTTGTCCCTAAGCGATAAAACATTGTCCAAAAAAACGCGCTCGGCTGTCGGCGCACCACCCTCATCGGACGAATCTTCGATCAATTCGTCCACAGCTTCATGAAGCGCTTGAACTTCGGCTGTGCCGCGCCAGCGGCCATGCACATGCCGCCACAAACGCGATAACCTACTCGGCGGTTCTTCTTTGTCGGCCGCCGCCACAGCCGTCTTTATAAGGGGATCGCTCATTGTTTTTTGTTACACGCTTTCAAGCAAGTTAATCGTCGTCGTCCATAGCCGCATAAGGATCGAGCAACCCCAAGGTTGCCATCACTTCGCGCTCTATCTTTTCCATAAGCTGCGCCCGCCGAGGCGTATCATGATCATACCCAAAGAGATGCAGTATCCCGTGAATAAGAAGATGCGTGAGATGATCCAAAGGCAGCTTACCCTCCGCCTTGGCTTCCTTTAGCACAACCTGATAAGCCACAGCAATATCGCCAACGTAAAGGGGGTCTTGCCCCGCCTGTTCCTTAAGAAGGGCGCGGCGCTCAAGCTGAGGGAAAGAAAGGACGTTCGTTGGCTTATCAACCCCGCGATAATCCCGATTGAGAACCTGAACAGCATGCGCCGTCGTGAGAAGAAGTGTCAGCTGGGCGCGGGAGGCGGCGGGCAAAAGTCTTTCCGGCAAAACCGCCAGCGTCAGCGCCGTTGCTTGCTCAAGACGCTTTTTCAGCCCCTTGATTTCGCCCCAAGGCTTGCTTTCGATGATAAGGTGAAGTCGCTCAGAAACGGCCATAATCTCTCTGTTGCGCGGGTGAACAGGGAGAGATTATCAGTTTTTCTTCCTTTGGACATTAAAATAAGGGGGAAGTCCTTTTCGCCCTCGCTGTTTTTAGAAAAAACAGGCTTATTTCCCCACCATATATATAACGTGCTGATATATATCATACTAAAAAATGTCCTTAACTATATTTTTCCCTTGACTCACAGGGACGTTTCTTCTATTGACATTGCTACGCGGAGCTGTGTCCGGGATCAGAGTTCAGGGGCCAGAGCGCAGAGTTCAGGGAAGGAAAGGCTTCGTGGCGACGCGAGGCCTTTTTTGTTGGGCGGTTTGTCCCTTTGCGTCATCCCGCACAGCGGATGGCGCGTAAGCGTCAGACGCGTGATGCGGGATCCAGAAGACTGGGCGATGAATGAATGATAGGGGGATGGCGGAGAGGAAAACTGGATACCGGCTTTCGCCGGTATGACGGTGGGAGCGTGGCGGCGCGAAGAGAAAGTTTTCTGGGATGACGGCTGGGGGGGACGGTGGGTGGGATGACGAAAGGGGAGAATAGAAACAAGACCTAACGCGTTAACCATGTTTTATAAAAATAAAAAAGGCGATGAAAGTAAAAGAGTAAGTTGAGTGAAAGAGGGAGCAAAGGCTATAACACAAGACATAAGGTCATACTTAAATAACCGTTTTTAACAAGGAACCATGGATTATGACGACAACCACTTCATCCGATACGCTTCTTCGTTCTTTTGGCAAGGCCGCAAAAAAGATGGGGGAAAGAGCGCTGGCCCTCATGAATGACAGATACGACCCTAAAGTCCCCCTCCTGTTTAACGCCGCTGTTATTGGTGGTGGACTTGCCTCACCGTGGGGATTGGGGGCCAACGCAACCTTGACTGGGCTTGTAATGCTCGCGGGCAATGTAGCTCTACACCATAAGAGGGTATCTCAAGGTCCATATTGTATGGCGGTTGTGGGGGGAGTGATGGCATTTATGGGGGGGATCGCCTTGCTCAATAACCAAATGGAACGACATATCTCATCCGCTCTCCTTAATTCCCCTGCCGGCTCAATAGAAATCAACCTTGGCACGACAGCGCGAGAAACCTTAGCGGCAGATGGTGATAGCCGGACAGTTTCTGTTTCCCAATTCGGTGAGAAAGCCGTTTATACAGCCTATAAAATAGAGGGTCAGTGGTACGCGTCCAACGTAGACACGGATTTATCTTGCCGTGATGAAAACACTCTGGTTTTAACTGGAGTCGCCTTAATGCCGGATGGGACATGGAACCAGAAAGAAAAAAAGGAACTTTACCTCTCCGTCGCCACCGATGCGCCGATAAAACAGGCATCCGTTTCCATTGGCGGAGAAACCTTCACCCCTGTTGATACTCCCTGTGAAGCCAAAAAAGCGGCTTTTATTAAACGTGCCAAAGCAAGTGGTGATCAGCGTTTAGCCCCAACACCGCGCTGAACTCTTGCTTTTTATGAAGCCAACCCGTAGCATGCCGCCCATGAACTGGCTTACAAACTTTGTCCGCCCCAAAATCCGCGCCCTTGTCAGCGCGCAAAAAGAGATTCCGGACAACCTGTGGGAAAAATGTCCGGGCTGCAACGCCATGCTCTTTAAGCGCGAGCTGGAGGAGCAGTTTAACGTCTGCCACCATTGTGGCGCTCACCTGCGCCTGCCGCCCGCCAAGCGGCTGGAGATGCTGTTTGATGAGGGCGCTTATGATTTGATCGCGCTGCCCAAAGCCACGCACGATCCTCTTAAGTTTCGTGACCAGAAACGCTATAGCGAACGCCTGAAAGAAGCCCAAAGCAAGACAGGTCAGAATGATGCCATCATGGTGGCCGAGGGTATGATGGGTGGGAAGGCCGTTATTATCGCGGCCTTTAACTTTGCCTTTATGGGCGGATCGATGGGCATCGCGGTTGGCGAGGGCCTTGTGACCGCCGCGGGGCGCGCCGTGGCCGCCCGCGCGCCTCTGATCGTCATTCCGGCTTCGGGTGGCGCGAGGATGCAAGAAGGCATTCTGTCCCTGATGCAAATGCCGCGCAGCATCATCGCCGCCAAGTCCGTCAAGGACGCGGGGCTGCCCTATATCGTTGTCTTTACCGACCCGACAACGGGCGGCGTGACGGCTTCGTTTGCCATGACGGGTGATATTCATATCGCCGAGAAAAACGCGCAGATTGGTTTTGCTGGCGCGCGCGTGATCGAAAGCACCATTCGCGAGACGCTGCCCCCCGGCTTCCAGCGTTCGGAATATCTGTTGGATCACGGCATGGTGGATATCGTCGTGACGCGCAGCGAGCTTCGCGATACGCTTATTCGCATTCTTGGCCTTTTGACGGGAAAGCCTTCCGCGAATAAGAACAAGGGCGCTGTGGCTGCGCCTGCTGGCCCGTTTCCTCACGGCGCGCGCACTTTGCCGCTACGCCGGAAATAACGCGGCTGCCCCGCGTATGGTTCTTTCTTCAACAACACGCCTTGAGCGCTTTAGAATAACACACGGCAAGGATATCGATCTGGGACTACGCTCACCCTACATCGATTTGCTGGCGGCGTTTGGCTCGCCGGAAAAGAGCCTGCCCCACCCGATCCTGATTGCGGGAACCAACGGCAAAGGCTCTACCTGCGCTTTTTTAAGAGCGATGATCGAGACCGCAGGAAAGTGCGCCCACGTCTATACCTCGCCTCACCTTGTGCGGTTTCATGAGCGGGTTCGCATCGCTGGATCGTTGATTAGTGAGGAGGAACTATCTTCCGTTTTGGCGGAAATAGAAGATAAAGCGGAAGAAGGCGGCCTGAGCCTTTTCGAAGCCGCCACCGCCGCCGCACTGATCGCCTTTTCACGGCACACCGCCGACGTCAGCCTGTTAGAGGTTGGCCTAGGCGGACGGTTGGATGCCACCAACATCGTGCCAGCCCCCAAGGCCAGCCTCATCACGCGGCTGTCGTTCGATCACCGCGAGTATCTGGGCAACACGATGGCGGAGATTGCGCGGGAAAAGGCGGGGATCATGCGCCCCCACACGCCATGTTTTGTTGCAAAGCAACCGTCCGCCGAAGCGCAGCAAGCGTTAGAGGCGCATGCCGCGCAGCTGCAAACGCCGCTGTTGATGGGCGGACGCGATTGGCACGTTGAAGTGGAAGATGAAGATCATTTCCGGTTTGTTAGCGAGGCACGTACCGTTTGCCATCTTCCGCGTCCCGCTTTGCTGGGCGACCATCAACTGGAAAATGCGGGCCTTGCCATTGCCTGCGCCGTGCAAGCGCTTTCGTTTGCCGTTGATGACGATGCTATCCGGCAAGCTATGCTAGGCGTGGAGTGGCAAGGCCGCCTGCAACGCCTGACCGAAGGAACCCTTGTCGATTGTTTGAAGCGCGATGAAGAATTATGGCTGGACGGCGGCCACAACGATTCCGCGGGCGAGGTTCTGGCCGCGCAAATAGAAAAATGGCAACATACCGATGGGAAGCCCATCGATCTTATTCTCGGTATGCTGGCAACAAAACATCCGGAAGAGTTTTTAAAGCCGCTGCTTCCTTTTATCCGACGCATCCGCACGCTAACCGTTGAAGGCGAGACACAAGCCCACAGCGCCAAGGCACTTGCAGACCATGGCATGAGACTTGGTGTAAAAGATTGCTGCGAAGAAATTTCTTTGAAAAAAAGTTTAGCCTCTCTATCCTCTTTAAACAACACACCTTCGCGTACGATGATATGCGGCTCGTTCTATTTAGTAGGTCAAGCCATGCGCGAGAATGACTTACATCAACAAAATATATAATCTTTTCCTGCTATAATGGGGGCCTGCTTTCTTTTAAGCGAGGATACCATGGCTTTTATAAACTGGAGCGACGATATCAGTACGGGCATCGAGTCTCTGGATGGCGAGAGAAAAAAACTGCTAACTCTTCTCAATTCGTTTTATGACTCCGTTCAAATGGAGAAAGGGGAAACAACCATAAGCCGCCTACTCGATGATCTTATCGCCTATACGGCAACGCTTTTTTCTCATGAAGAAGAGCATATGCTGGCAACGGGCTATCCCTCCTTTCATGAACATAGGGATGAACATGACAGGTTAAGGCAACAACTGATGGAATTCCATACCAAGGCAGAAGAGAAACTTACACATAGCTTGTCACAAGAAATCCTTGTTTTTTTAAAATGCTGGCTTCTTGTCCACTCGGTCTCTTGCGACCGCGCCTATGGCCCTCATCTTCGTGCCAAAGGGATCACCTAAAAGAAGCCGCACCTACTCCACACGAAAGCCCAAGGCATTCTGCGAATAGGAAAACACGCCCTGCTCGCCTCGCGCCCTCATCCAAGGAAGGATGTAATACCCAGCACGCAAGGGCTTAATCATGATCATGGTTTGCCAGTTGCCCGTTGGGTCTAGCGTAAAGCTAACGCCTGTTGCCGCTATAATTACCGAAGAAAGCGGCGCAAAATCACCCTCAAGCCACGGGGCGGCAAGGCCTTTCATAACGGCAGGATCACCCGATAACGGCACCATGGCCGCAAAGGCCGAATCCAGAGGCCATGTTAACCGCATCGGCGAAGCCCCTTCTTTTTTGTCACTTCCTTGAAGAACGAGTCCGTAAACCTCGCCAACCTTCAAGGGCATCCCTTCTTCCATTATCTCGCCATTCAGCTGGTAAACACTTCGCTTGATTGTCCCCACCGTATCCAGCTTCATCTTCTTCTTTTTATCTTGAGACGAAAGAGCAAGGCCATACAGAGGGCGTAACGAGACGTTCTTTAACGTGAGCCCTTTTTTATCCTCTGGCGTAAAGGAGAAGGCATGGACGCCGTAATACTTCTCGTCCGTCCCCTTAACCTGAAGACGCCAAGATCCCGCGCGCAACGCCGTCAGCGCAAAGCCTGTCAAGAAAGAGGCGCGTTGTTCAAAAGACACCTGCACAGCAAAAGGCTTCAGGCTTGCGACTGTTTTCTTAAGGGAGTCAAAATCATTTTTCTCATCAAGCGCCAGCAGGCGCAGCACAGCGCCCGCTGATGAAGATTCTTTTTCCGGTTCGCTTTCAAGAGTGCTTCTGCCCCGCTCCGCCCACCGCTGCGCCTCGGCTTCGTCCCCGCCTAATCTGAGGGCGAGTGCCAGCGCTGCTGCCGTAGCGCTGTTGAGGGTTTTATCTTGACTGGTTTCGGCAAAATAGCGAAGAGCCGATATGTCGATGCGCTTCTTTTGCGCCAACGCTTCAAACGCCAGCGCATGTGCCTCGCGTTCGTTTTCATCAAACCATGTGTTTTTAACCTTGGACTCTAACCATTCCGCTGCAAAGCTCCCGCTTTTCTCGTAACGCGCCGGAAGGGTCTTAAGCGCATAGGCCGTACCGGCTAAATCGCTAGGCTCCCCCATACGCGTTGGCGCAAAACCACCATCCCCGTTTTGCCTGTGCAACAATTCGTCTTCCCGCTTGACCATCAACCCGTTTAAAGACGGCCAGCTGAACAGCCCCAAATCGACAAGCGGCTGGCTCCAAAGCCGCGCCGCTTCTAACCACAACGCTATTTCCGTTGTCGTTTGAGGCTCGTCTTGCGCGAAAACGGCTAAGGCCTCTATCAACGATTCTGAAACGGGCAAGGGGGTCAGCAACGCCTGCTCCCCTTTTTCACTTGAGAAAATCTTGTCGGGCTCCACCGAAAAGGGCGTGGAAGTCAATAAGGAAACGCCGCCTTGAACAACACGCAACGGCCATTCTTGTTCTTGCATTTTGCCATTGGCGTGAATGAGTTTAAACTGCACGAGGCCGTCCGCTTCCCCCTGCGCCAACAGCGTTAAACGAAGCGTTTGCTTCTTGTTTTTACGAAAATCGAGTTTACCTTTTGTCGCCCCGATCAACGTCACTTTGGGGGGCGTTTTTATTTCATAACTATACAAAGCTTTTTCATCAGCGTTGTTTTCGATCATCAAAGAAAACGGCGCGCGATCCCCCTGCCAAAGAACGTCGGGCGGATTGCCGGAAACCTGCAAAGGCAGGGCCGCTTCGGTTGTCGCCTTGGCCCACCCCCATTGGTCATCATTCCACGCCATAACAGCGAGGGTCACGGCCCCCTTCTCCTGCGCTGATACATGAAAGGTCGCCTTGCCCTCTCCATCGACAAGGACAGGCTCCGTGATAATCGTTTTGCCGGACTGATCGGATAAAAGAACCGCTCTGGCCATAGTCTGCTTTTGCTTCGCCATCGCGCTAATTTGCGCCGTTACCCCCGTGGGAACTCCAACCGTTAGGGAAGCACCCGCGCCAATCTTAACGCCAAGGGTTTGCGTGGCGGAGGGCTCCTCTATCGTTTTCGCGTTAGCCTTCTTTGCAAAGGCCGCGTCGGCAGCTTGTCCACTTCGTGCGCCCGCTTCAAAGCTCCGACGCGCCAAAACGTCCCCACGCGCATTCGTAATTTCTAAAAGGTAGCGCCCCGTGGCAACAGGCCACGACACCTTATTTTCGCCAGAAGCGGCCAAGGCCAGAGCGTCCCCACCGACGCGCCGGTGTTGGGGAAGAAGTTTGTAATCCCAGTTACCTTCGGACGGGAACCATTCGAAGTTCCGCCCCTCTTCATAAACAACATAATACAAATCATTTTTCTCAACCCGTTTTCGGGAAGGATCAACAGCAATCACATCAAACTGCGCCAAGCCATTTTGAGCAAAGGGACGCTCATCCGGCAAGGCGCGCAGGCCAATAAGCGGCGAGGTTCGCCAAAGCGGCACAGTCACAGGGGCGGACTCAGCCCCCTCCTTCAAAGAAGCCTTAAACGAAAGGGCATCAAGGGCTGGATCAAGAACCCCTGTATCGAGGGAGAGGCGAGCCTCTCCTTTTCCATCGGTCATAAAGGGGATTTTATGGATGTTTTTATCTTCTTGCGCCGTCGCCGTCACACCAAAACGATAAGCCTCCCACCCTTCAAGAGAAGGACGCGCCGGATAAACATCCAAAACGCCTTCCTGATAGGGCAAGGCATTTCCTTTTTCATCATTCGTGCGGATACTTAGGTTTAAGGGCAAGGACAAGTCGGCGCCTGCGCGACTTAGGCTAACACTGACGTGAGCTTCTTGATCCGAAAGAGAAAGAGCAAATGTTTTTTGAGCAAGAACCTGCCCGTCTTTTTTCTGCCATGATAAAAACCATAAGCCCGCTTTCCCATTCACGGGCAAGGTCACAGGAACGACATGGACAGATTCTTTTTCGAAAGGAGAAACCGTTTGCTCACTATAAACGCGATAATCGGGCCCTAAAACTTTAAGAACCGTTTCTTCCCCCTCCTTCCCTTGTTCCATGGGCATCCGTGGCCGCAACAGGGCCATGGCGGTCTTGGAGAAAGTATAACGATCTCGATCCAGCAAAAGTGTAGCCTTTGGGCCCTGCGCCTCTTCGCTTAAAACACGGGAAGGCGCAATCTCGGCCATATCCAACGCGCCAGCGTCGCTTTGCGCGGAAAGCAGAAGCCCTGTCGCCTTACCTTCGGCTTTAACAGGCAGAAAAACGGAGCCGTCGTCTTTCGTTTTAGCCTCAGCCACCAGTTTGCCATCCCGCGACCAAAGAGCCACAGTCGCTCCAGTTGACGAATGCTGCGCCCCCTCTCCAGAAGAGACGATGGCCTGTACGCCTTCTTTTTCTACCGTGCTTAAAACATGCAGATCCGACACCAAGAACCATTGCCCCGCAAAAAGGGCGGGGGCCACGCCCTCTTTTCCTCGCGGCGTCGCCGCCAGATAATAAAGACCAGCCTTCAACGCCTCATCAGAAGGCAAAGGCGCAATAAGCGTTTGAGCCTCATTCGGGCGATCACCAAAAACCAAATCGCTTTCGAAAACGACTTTTCCCTTTTCACGCGCAAAAGTCTGGCTTTCCGAGGGGGATAAAGGGGACTGCTTAAACTGTTGCCACGCGCCCGCAAAAGTATTTCGATCCTCAAAACGATAAAGGGTCAAATGCGTGGCCAGAATGTTGACGGAACGCAAAACATGCGCCATCCCGTCAACCTTTCCTCCTTGCGCCTTATCTTCGTTTGGACTCTCTCCTGTTTTCATATGACGCGGCAAGACAAACAAAGTGCCGTCCTCAACAAAAGACAAAGAGGCTTTGCGATCAGGAACGACAAACGACAGCGTATAAGACGATGCCATCGGCTCGCCCGTCTTTGATTCCAGTCCCCGTAAGACAAGATGATAGGAAGAACGGTGATCCAGTCCCTGCACACACAAATCTTGTGACGTGAGGCTTAAATCTTCTGGCTCAATTTTTTTAAGCTTGCCCTTTTTCTTGATAGAAAGGTCGGCCACGATCTTGGTGCGATCCGTCTCATCAAAAGGCTGTGTGAACGACAAACACACCTCAGCCTTAGGCGCTTCGACATGAACGCTATACCCCTTTACTTTAAAAGGAACAGAGGTCGCCCCTTTTTTTGTTATCAAGGGCTCGGCTTGCGCGAAGCTACCCGATAACAAAAAAACAAAAACCGCACTCGTCACGCACTTTAAGACAAAGATTTTCATGCCGCCCAACACTTGTTCCGCACCAGAAACTTAAAGCTTGATGCCTTTGGTTCTCACCAACTCTTTTAAATCATGCTGGGGACGAGGACCATAATGACCAATGACCTCTGCCGCTGCGATAGAGCCAATGCGCCCGCTGGTCGGTAAATCATGGCCATGCGTGAACCCATACAAAAAGCCTGCCGCAAACAAATCGCCTGCGCCTGTTGAATCAAGGAGAACCGGAACGGGTTCAGCCTCAATCTTATAGGTCTCAGCCCCATGTGTAATGACCGCACCCTTTTCACTACGCGTGCACACCACGATGCTGCAAAGCGCACGCGCTGCATCAATGGCCTCTTCAAATGTCGACGCTTGGTAAAGAGACATGAGTTCAAACTCGTTGGTAAGCAGGCAATCAACCTCGTCCCGCACCAATTCCTGAAAGCCCTCACGATGACGATCCACGCAAAACGTATCGGAAAGCGACAACGCCAATTGTCGCCCCGCCTCATGCGAGATTTTAGCCGCAACGCGAAAAGCCTCTTGCGCCTTGGGCTTATCAAACAAATAGCCTTCCAGCAACGTCACGCTAGCATTGGCCACTTGCTGCGCGTCAATGTCTTCAGCCGACAAATCAACGCAAGCCCCCAGATAGGTGTTCATGCTGCGCTGCGCATCCGGCGTTACAAGGATTAAGCATCGCGCTGTCGCAGAGCCTGTCTTCGAAGGCGTCGTCGGATAATGGACGCCAGAAGAGCGCATATCGTGACGGAAAATGCCCCCCAGCTGATCATCCTTAACCTTACCAATATACGTTGGTGTCCCACCAAGTGCGGCAATGCCTGCTGCCGAATTGGCGATGGAGCCGCCGGACATTTCAATGCCAGGGCCCATCGTTTTATAAAGGAAATCGGCGCGGGCTTCATCAATCAGGGTCATCGACCCTTTGACAATGCCATGCTCTTCCAAAAAGGCGTCATCGCAATCAGCAATAACGTCAACAATGGCATTGCCTACCGCGCAAACATCATAAATAGCAGGAACAGGATGGGGGGGGACGGTACGGATAACCATGAACGATGACCTCTAAAAAAGAAAAATTAAGGATAACGGGTTCTTTTACCCTACCTTATCTTTGGCCGCTAGTCTTTAACAACCCGACAAAGAACAAGGGGCTACCCTTTTGATTCGCCATATGGATTCATGTTATCCCCATAATACACTGAAATCAGGGCTCCAAATATCTTGCCTGTCAGGCTTCATCCATGCTACTGCCAACAGAGGGGAACTCGCCAAGTGCTTGAACCCAAAAAAGCGCTACAAAGCGCCTTATTGCTTGATCGTTTCGAAGGGGGAACCAAGAATGTTTGGACGTAAAGATATCAACGAAGAGACTGAAACAACGCAAGAACAAACTGATACGTCCATGCAAAGTCCGGCGACACCTCGCGCTATGATGCCTGACGCCCCACGCGCCATGAGCCCCGCGACAGCCCCCCATTTACGTCGCCCTACCGAACCAACACACAGCCGCCGTGCGGCAACGCCCGTTGATCGTGATCGTGGCGGCGATACAGGCGAGCGCAAGCTAACCGTTGGCAAGGGTCTATCCCTCGCCGGTGAAATCACGGCTTGCGATGTTCTGGTTGTCGAAGGTAAGGTTGAGGCCAAGCTTTCCGATGGTAAGTTGCTGGAGATCACCGAGACAGGCCAATTCCGTGGCAGCGTCGAAATCGAAAACGCCGATATCGCCGGACGCTATGATGGCGATCTAACTGTTCATGGTCGTCTCACCATTCGCGGCACGGGTCGCATCACGGGCATCATCAAGTATGGCGAATTAGAAGTAAGTGCTGGCGGCCAGATCATCGGCGAGATGTCAGTTGTCGGCGGCGGCGCAGCCGCTACCGCACAGACCAATAAGCCCAGCTTTAAAAGCGCAGCCAAGTTCACAGCCACACAAGATGGGGACGAAGATCCCGCCCTCTTCTCTCGCAAAACCGCCGTCGGCGGCTAAGCGGCTTTTGGTTTAAGACAGAATAAAAAAGGCGACACCCCAAGGTGTCGCCTTTTTTCTTACTTCCCTCTCTTGAAAATATTTTTTTATCTTGCCTTTTTTCCACCAATCCCTCACACTGTCCTCATGATGATGTTCGCACACACCTTTGTTCTGACCTTTTTGCGACGCGGCTAACGCCGCCCCATCATGCTTGTCTGCTGCGCAGACCTTTCCCCAAAATATCAGTTCTATGCCACCCTTTTGACCATTATAAGAGGCTAGAGTTTATGTTTTATACGCCCTTTTTCTTTCTTGTTTTGTGCCGACGACGTTGATCCTCCGTCGAGCAAGGATATGCCTTGCCCCATGAGCTCATCTTTCTTCGATAGCAAAAACAAAATGAAAAAGGAGACACGATCATGTCTATTATTACACCCTGCACGCAAACTTATGCCCTGAAACAACTTTTACCAAGCGACCTTCCCCAAATAATGACCCTTCAACAAACAGTCATTGATCATCTGCCCCCGCTTAACAAGAATTTTATTGTCCCGAAAACAGCCGAACAGTTTCATCAAAGAATGACACAATGCGGGACGATGATAGGCCACGTGACTCAAAATGGAGCCCTTGTAAGTTATGGCGGCATCGCCTTTCCCACAAAGAGTTGGCCGACAGCCGATATGCTCATCAACCCCCAAACCTTGCCATGCGGGCCCACATCACTAAGCGTTATTCAAAACAGCGTCGTCCACCCCGAGCACAGAAAAAAAGGCCTTCACGGCGAACTTATTGCTGTACGGGAGCAGCTGTGCAAAACACACGGGAAAAGTCATGCGATGGGGGAAGTGGCAGCCGCCAATCCTGCAAGTCTTAAAGGCTTTCTAAAAACGGGCTACCATGTAACGCATGCTTCCATCGATCCCGATGACGGGTGTCTCCTCCTTTTTCTCCATAAGACGCTTGGTGCTGCGCCAACGATTTTAAAGTCGCCCTCGGCGCTCTCTCTTGATCCCGTTAAAAAGTTTTCCAAGGCAAAATTGTTGTTAAACAAAGGACATCGGGGACACGCTTTATCCAGAACAGATGATAAGAACGGGTACGTTCTGCATTTTTGCACTTTGGCTCTTAAATAAAAAGGAGGCGACCATGAAACCATCTTTTTACCACATGCATGAAATTCACAGTTTTTCTTCCCTTGAAAAGGGGCCTAACCTTCTTGTTTTTGGCGCGATCCACGGCAATGAGGTTTGCGGGCCTGCCGCCATTCGCAAGATTATTCCTCGCATGCAAAAAGGACAAATTACGCTTAATCGGGGCAGTGTAACATTTGTTCCTGTTTGCAATCCACTGGCTTACAAAAAGGGGAAACGCTATATTGAAAAAAACCTTAATCGCGTAATTGCCCCTCAAACCGCCCCCCAACTCTATGAAGAGAAGCTGGCCGGTCAATTAGTTCCCTTGATTGATGCTTGCGACTGGATTCTTGACCTTCATTCTTATGAAGCGGATGGGCCTGCCTTTGTCTTTCAAGACGTCGACAACAAGAAAACGGAAACCTTTGCCCGTTGCCTTGGTTCCTATCCAATCGTAACGGGCTGGCTAGATATGTATGCGGCCCCCGATGCTTCCGTTACCAATGGGGGCGACACGGTTTCCTATGCTCACCTTCAGGGTAAAACAGGGGTCGTCATCGAGTGCGGACAACACAACGATCCCCAAGCGATCCTCGTCGCAGAAAAGGCCATTTTGTCAGCGATGCGCTACCTTGGCTTAACGGCCCAACCAAAAAAGATAAAAGAATGGCCTATGTCTCAACTTGTTGTGAAAGGTTATAAGGTCTTTTCAAAACGCCAAAAAGGTCGGCTTGTCAAAAAATGGAAACATCTTGATCCAGTTAAAAAAGGCGAAGTGATCGCCGTTTACCACGATGGAACGCAGGAAACGGCAGACCACGACGCTTTTATCATGCTCCCCAATAACAAAGTAAGCCTTGGGGAAGAATGGTTCTATTTAGGCAAGGGTAACGCCGTTACGGCGCGGGCGCAGTGACAGGTGCGGGGGTTGCCCCCGTCTTTTCCTGCAACTTATCTTGAATCTTTGCCTTGATCTGTTCGCGGTTGGTCTGGCGGGATTCTTTTGCCTTTTCCCGCAGGGCTTTCATCTTTTCGCGGTTGGCTTTAAGGCGCTCGGCGGTCGGCTTGTTCTTTTCCCTGATCGCCTTAATCTCGCCCTGCGCCGCCTTCATCTTTTCGGCGTCCGCCTTTATGGATTCCTTCAGCGTCGTCATTTCCTGCTGCGTCGCACCTTGGGGCGCGGCGGGCGAAGCCGCATTTTGCGCCTGTGCGGGGGCGCTTACAGTGAGCGATAAAACAACCAGAGCAAGATAAAACGTCAACGTGTGTTTCATGTGATGACTCCTTACAAAAGGGGGAAACGGGGCTTTAGTTTTATCCTTTTTCTTCTTTCTTTCAAGACCGTCTTTTCGTTGTTGTTTTACCCGCCAAAGGATGGTTTTCGGCCACCGTTCGCGCAAGACGATCCGTCGCAACATGCGTATAAATCTGCGTCGTCGCAATATCGGCATGACCTAGCATCGTCTGCACGCTGCGCAGATCCGCGCCATGCTCGATCAAATGCGTCGCAAAGGCATGACGCAAAACGTGGGGGCTAAGCCTTTCGGGCGCAAGGCCAGCCTCTAGGCCGACCTGCTTCAGCTTTTGGAAAAAGCGTTGGCGCGTAAGGTAACCCGTCTTGGATTGCGCTGAGGGAAACAGAAATGCGGATTTTGCGCCGCGTGCTTTTTGGTAATCCGCCCGCGAGTCAATCCATGCCTTCACCGCCTCAATCGCGGGATCGCCCAGCGGCACAACGCGCTCTTTGCCCCCCTTGCCTCGCACCTGCACAACGCCACGATCAAACAAAACAGCGCCGAGAGGCAAACTGACAAGCTCACTCACGCGCAGGCCCGATGCATAGAGAAGCTCTAGCATCGCACGAAGCCGCAGCCCCTCGCGTCCCTTTATCTTGTTCACCACCTTGATCAGCGCCAACACTTCTTTTTCGCTAAGATACTTGGGCAAGGAGCGCCCCAAGCGCGGCGCGTCAATATGGCGGGTAGGATCGTCCATTCGCATTTTCTCGGACGCGAGGAAACGAAAGAATTGGCGCAGCGAGGACAACCGCCTTCCTTGCGTGCGCGGCGCGGCGGCACGAAGCTCATGCGCGATATAGGCGCGGATATCTTCTTCATTGGCTTTTTCCAAGCCAACCCCGCGCTTGGTCTGCATAAAGGTGGCGGCAAAGGCCAGATCGCTGGCATAGGCCGCACGCGTATTGGCGGACGCGCCACGCTCGGCCAGCATCATATCCAAAAAAGGCTCAATCAAAAGACACGGGAAAGACATAAGCGTCTCCCCTAATCCGTTAAAGCCACTATAGCCTCACGCGCCACCGCTTGAGCCTCTGCGGTCAAGCCCAAGAGGCGCAAGGCGCGGATAATATCCACCTTGACGCCCAACGTCGCATCACCCGCTTGACTGCCCATCAGGATAAGGCTGAGCAAGACGGCCTCACCCTTTCGGCTTGCTGCCGCAGCCTGCCTTAAGCGATCCAGAAGAAGGGGCGACGGAGTCATCTGTTTGGTTGGCGGCGTGATGTCGATCACACGCTGCCAAACCTCTTCCGGCACGGCATAACCCAGCGCGGCAAGGACCAACAACGTTTCTCCAACTTTCTCGCGCTGCGCATGCAGGCGATTGCCGTCCTCGCCCCCCACAAGGCTAGCGTCAAGCCATACGCGCAACCCTGCGGCATACTGGCCATCCGGCACAAGGCCTGCGGTAGCGAACAACGGCCAAGAAAGAGCCAGTGCTTGTGCCAAAGAAGGCGACCGCGCCGCGTTCTCTTGCGCCAAGACAAGCCAAGCCGCCGCCTGATCTGGTTTCCCCGCCAACACCAACAGACGCGCCGCCGTCGGCGCAAAGGCATTAGAGTCCGCCGTCACGGGAATCGTGCCCACAATCTCGGCCAGCAAGGGACCTTGGCCGCCACACAACGCGGAAAGCTCCATGCCGTCCATATATTTTTGGATCAACTCGATCTTTTTGCCCGCCGCCTGTTCGTTCTTCAGCGCCTGATAAAGAATGGCGCGGGCGCGAGGGCCTTTTTCAACGCTGCTGTTCATTGAGGCCACTTCTTCGGGCGTCAGGGCAACACTTTGATAGGCCGCCGCCAAGGCATGGGGTGAAATAATGCCCTTCGCCGCCGCTCTTTCTGCCAAGGATAGACGCGCCTTGTCATCCTCGGCCTTCGTTAAAAGGAGTTCAGGAACAAGGGCCGCATCGGGATGCGCGTATAGCTCCGGCGGCAACGGAATCTCTGTCTGCCGCAAGGCCGCGAGCACCATGGGACGCAGCGGCGTTAGCTGGCGCGGAAGCTGCTTGCTTCCACCGATCACGTTACGGTTCATGAGCGAGAGAAAAATGTCGTCCTTGACTTGCTGCTCGCGCATCAAATCCAACCCTAGCTGCACAGCCTTGTCATCCTTGGCGCGAAGCTGGCAAATCAACAAAGCCTTTTGCCATTCGTCTTTGGATTCTTCCGTTTTACCGTGAGCCTCCATCATCGCAGGGATTCGCTTACACACCTCTTCACTGTGATGGCCGATGATGGCGGCTTCGGTTAATTGACGAAGGGTCACAGAATCCACCCACTTGGCATCTGCCAAGGACGCCAGATTCCACGCCTCGCTCACAGCGCCCAAAGCCATCAGCCCCTCGATCCGCTGGGCGATAAGATTACGCGGGGGCTTCTCGCCGTTCGCCGCGGGCAAGGGCGCTGCCGCCGTGCTCATAAACAAGCGACGCGCAAGGTCATTCAGCGCCGCCGAGTCCGTCGGCAGACTGACCGCTGGCATCAAACGGTCAACAACAGGTCTTGCCGTATTCTCCCACAAAGAGGCTCCAAGCCCGCCATTGGCGGGGGACAACAAGCCAACCGTTTCAGGATCAACATCGGCGAGCGGCGCAGACGCGACAGGCTCGGCCAGAACAAGAGGCTCGCTTGTCGTGGGGGCAGGAATAGGGAGCGCCGACACTGAGTCAGGAGCCACCTCAACGGCGGGAGCCTGCGCCGGAGCCTTCGTCTTAAACGGAGGCGGAACGGTTAAATCTTTCGTCGCAGAGGCATCCGATTCTGGATTTTCAACCTTCTTCGCTATGTTCGTTTTTGTTTTTGCCACGGGAAGTACGGAAACGGGCGGCGGGAGGAAGCTGGCCTCGCGGTCGTCAACAGGGTCTTCAGCGCGGACAACACGGGTCGTTCCACCGTATACAGACAGAAACAACAAGAGCGATATCGCCCAAAAAGCACGATGATTCATAAGCCCCCCTTTATCTTGCCCTTCATAAGGCGTATAGATATACCAACGGTCATGAATACTGACTCTTATGGAAAGCTTTTTCCTTTAGCGTCATACCGGCGAAAGCCGGTATCCAGTCGCGCCGTGTCCACGGCGCATAAGAGTCTTATGCCGCGCAGACGCGCGGCGCTGGATCCCGCTTTTCAGCGGGATGACGAAAGGGGATTTGTCCGTCCATGTGTCATTAATCATAACCGTTGATATAATATGCCCGTTACGGTTCAGGATGTACACATGAGACTTTTTCCAAAGATACGATTTTAAGGCTCTTTTATGAAATCTTCCCCCTCCCTTCCCCATAGTCTTGTCCTGATCGGCATGCCCGGATCCGGCAAAAGCACGATTGGCCGCAAGGTGGCCGCGCGCCTTGATCTGCCCTTTACCGATTCAGACACCGAGATTGAAGCGGCAGCAGGCATGACTGTCCCCCAGATTTTCTCGCAATTGGGTGAGCCTGCGTTTCGGATGGGCGAGCGCAAGGTCATCGCGCGGCTTCTGGACGGTGAGCGTTGTGTTCTGTCAACGGGTGGCGGCGCGTTTATGGAAGAAACAACACGAGCGCTGATTAAACAAAAGGGCCTCTCCTTATGGCTCAAGGCTGATTTAAGCATTCTAATCGAAAGAACCTCGCGCACCAAAGACCGCCCCTTACTGCAAGGTGACAATCCGGCAGAGATTTTGCAAAATCTGATGACCAAACGCGAACCCGTCTTTGCGCAGGCCGACCTTACGGTTATAACGGGGGATAACCCCATCGACGTGACGGTAGACGCCGTCGTCAACGCTTTAGAAAGACATCTTTCACAATCATGAACCACGCCCTTGTCCCCATCGCGTTGAAAACGCCTGATCGCGCCTATAACATCCTGATCGGGGAAAACCTGATCGCGCAGGCAGGAACGCTGATCGCGCAAGAGTTAGGCCGTAAAAGGCTGCTGATTGTCACGGACGCCAACGTGGCCAGCTTTTACCTTGCGCCGCTTGAGGCCACGCTGAAAGAAGCGGGGCATACTGTCCTGCCCTCTATCGTTTTACCGGCAGGCGAAAAAATCAAAAGCTTTGATTTTCTGCAAAAGCTTATGGCGCAGCTGTTTGATCGCGCCATGGATCGCGGCGTCACGCTCATCGCACTAGGCGGTGGCGTGATCGGCGACCTGACAGGTTTTGCGGCCTCCATCACGCTACGCGGGATCGACTTTATCCAAATTCCGACAACGCTGCTGGCGCAGGTGGATAGCTCGGTCGGTGGCAAGACAGGGATCAACAGCGCCTTTGGCAAAAATACTGTCGGCACATTTTATCAGCCGCGCCTTGTGCTGGCCGATAGCAAGGCCCTTGATACGCTGCCCCGCCGCCAATTGCTGGCAGGCTATGCGGAGGTCGTCAAATACGGCCTGATCCAAGACGCCGCCTTCTTCGCGTGGTGTCAGCAAAACGTCCACGACCTATTGCAAGGCGAGGGCGAGGCAAGGGTCACCGCCATCCAAAAAAGCTGCGCGTACAAGGCCGCGATTGTCGCGCAAGATGAACGCGAGGCGGGAAGCCGCGCTCTGCTCAACCTTGGCCATACCTTTGGTCATGCGCTGGAAGCAGCGGCGGGTTATGATAACAATACCCTTTTGCATGGCGAGGCCGTGGCCATCGGCACGGTTATGGCCTTTATGCTTTCGGCCTCGATGGGGCTATTTCCTGCTGCCGATGCACAAGCCGTGCGCGAGCATTTCGTGCAAGCGGGTCTTCCAACAGCCCCCGCAGCGCAGCCCTATGATATCGACCAGCTGATGGCCTATATGGCACAGGACAAAAAAGCAAAAGAAGGCCGCCTAACTTTGATCCTGACGCGCGGCATCGGTAAAGCCTTTGTCGCCGCCGACGTCGATCCCGCCACCGTCCGCGCCCTGTGGGCGCAAGTCACAAAAGCCTAGCTAATGCACGCAAGGAAAGAGGCGCGGAGCTCTTTTTCCTTCAAGTCACGCCCGATCAGGACAAGGCGGCTGACACGGCGACCCGTCGCAGGCCAAGACGACAGAGCGCCACCCTCAAGCGTCATGCGAACGCCTTGGATCACGATTTTGTTGTCCTCGCCCGCAAAATGAAAAATGCCTTTATAGCGCAAAAGATCGGCTCCCTGATTTTGCGCAAGCGCCGCCAACCAGTTTTGAGTTTTTTCCGCATCCATCGGCTTTTCGCTGACCAAAGAAACACTTGTGATCGTCGTATCATGCCGGAAAACGGGGACAGGCTTCGCCGCCGCCATACAGCACCCGCACGCACACTCGCCCTCATGCGTGTGTTCAGGGGCTTCTTCCTTTTCCTCTTGTTCCTCATCAAGGGCGGCCAGTTTCTCGGCTACCGCCTCTAAAACAAAACCGCCTTGCCCCATGATAGCCTCAAGAGGCACAACACCGCGCGACGCGACATGAATGGTCGCAAAAGGATTGATCGTTTTAAGAAGCGTTGTGATATCCGCAACCTCCCCCTCGCTCACCAGATCGGTTTTGTTCAGAATAAGACTATCGGCAAAAGCGATTTGCGTCTCAACCTCAGGGTCGGCCTTAAGCTGCTCTTTGACATGCGCGGCATCGACAAGCGCGATCACGCTATCCAGCGCGGTGCGCAAGGACAGGTCAGGGTCGGTCAAAAAAGTCTGAGCCACAGGTGCGGGATCAGCAAGGCCCGTCGTTTCGACCAGAATGCCGTCAAAACCGTGGGCGCGGCGCATCAAGCCGCTGATCACACGGATCAAATCGCCACGAATGGTGCAACAGACGCACCCATTACTCATTTCAAAGATTTCTTCGTCCGAGGCCACGATAAGATCGTTATCGATGCCAATCTCGCCAAACTCGTTGACCACCACGGCATAACGCTTACCATGCGAGGCCGTCAGAATATGATTAAGGAGGGTTGTTTTACCCGCGCCTAAAAATCCCGTCAAAACCGTCACCGGCATTTTTGTTGCCATCTTTTTTCCTTTCGCCCACGCTTTGCATGAAAACAAAGGGATAGAACCTCTTACCCTTTCATGCAAGAGGCGTAAACTTTCCCCCTCAACAAAAACGAGCTTCCCGCTTCCGCCCAAATAGGGTAAACAAGAAGGGTCGCCAAGGCGAATAAAGGGGACTTTAGGATCATGACGCGTATCAAAATTTTGTTTATAGGGATGACCCTCCTTTTCGCGTGTGCAACGGCGCAAGCCCAGATCATGCCCGCGCCAAAAAAATCGCCGCGCACACCCGTCAACAGCGAAGTCCTTTTAAACAAAGCTGCCATGCCTGCCTCACGGCGTTTAGAGGGTCAGGCCGATGTTCTGGATGCCGAACGCCTGCGCCTTAATGGCTATGAAGTCAGGCTCTATGGCGTCGTCCCCCCGCAGATGAGCGCCACCAATGGCCCCCAAGCCCGCGCTGTCGTGGATGCTTTGGCGCAAGGCCCCGTGACATGCCAGATCAAAGACCGTGACCGCGAGGGACGCTTGCTGGCTCTTTGCCATAACGCGGCCAACGCTGATTTTGGCCTTGAGCTTTTAAGGCGCGGCCTTGCCGTCAGCGCGCGCGGCACGCTGCAATCTTCTGATTATGCCGAAGCCTATCTCGCCGCCGAGCAAGCCGCCCAGAACCAGCGGTTAGGCCTGTGGGCCACGGGCACGCCCGCCGCCGCTTCGGATAAAAGCCTAAGCGAAGCTGCTGCCAAGGCCGCTGCGACCAAGGCCGAAATCGCGCGCCTCAAGGACGAAGAAGCCAAAGCCAAGCTTGAGCTGGAATCCCTGACCGCCGTCGCCGCCGCTTCGTCAAAGGCCAAAGAGGCCGCACCCCCTGCCGTCGACAATAAGGCAAAGAACAAAGCTGAAGCGCCTGAAATAAGCGTTTCTTTGGCCGATGTCGCCGCGACCACCGTACCCATGCTATCGGATGAAAGGCTGGGGCTTGCCCCTACCGACCTCCTTCCTCCCCCTTTGAAACAAGAACAAAGCTTCTTGGAACACTATCAACTTTTGGTGACGGGCCTCCTATTTCTCTTGACGACTTTGTGCGTGACGGGCGCGGTGACGCTGTACCGCCTGCGCCAAAAACGCGAAGACGTGAAGTCTATCGCAGCGGCGCTACGCGGGGAACTTATGGCGGCGCGTTCTATTTGTCAGGCACGCCTTGCTAAAATCGCCCAAGACAACAACGAAAAAACGACGAGCTGGCCACGCATTCGCACGCTGGTTTTTCAAGCCTATGTCGGCCGCCTTGGTCTTTTGGGCGCCGATTTGTCGCGACAGATTGCCTCTATTTACGGACAATCCAGTGATTATGCTTCGTACTACAACGCCAATGACGGTCATGGCGAAGGGGCGTCAAAGCGTCAAGCCATGGAATCCCTTGTCCGCCATATCGAAGAAGTCACGCCGCGCTTGTCGCAAATTGAGCAAAAGGGTTTTCTGCCGCAACACACCAGAATTGCGGCCAACGCCAGCTTGCCTCAAATTCCGCCCTCAGACAAACAACAGCCCCTTTCCCTAACGCAAGAAGAGCAGGCGTCCCCACCGCCGGATGGCCCATCGGGCACGCCCGCCCCTGCCCCCGTTCTCGCCACAGAAGAGAAGGAAATACCGCCTGAAATCGCGGCCAGCCTATCGGAAACAAAGATTGAAGTGATGGCCGAAACACGGGCGACAAAACCGACTGTAACGGAAGAACCGGAGGCGCAGGAAACACTGCCCCTCACCCAAACGAGGAACAAAGCTCCCATACGAAAAACTGGAATCTCCAAGCCACAAGATGCGGCCCACCACGAAGACAATACCGAAGAGATGGATTCTTCAAAGCGCCCCCCCTTGGCCGAACGCGCCATTACGAAGCCCGCTGCCAAAGCGCCACCCTCGCGCATCAATTTTGCCGCACCACTTCTTGAGAGACTCTCAAAAATAAAAAATAGAACAGCCGCCCCACCAAGGAGTGTCGAGCATCAAGATTTAATCAACTTCTCTATTCCCGATTACGCCAATCTAACAGAGGAAGAGCTGGAAGCCCTACTCTACGCCGAAGAAGAATTTTTGACGGCATCACCTGTCGGCAAGTCGCAAAAAACGGGCTGAAGACTTCTTCTCTTGCCTAAGGGCCTGCCTCCTGCTAGTCTCAATTTAGAAACATTCTAAACTTGAAAGGGCGCGTCTTATGGAAAATAATCAAGAGAACACAATCACCCCCATGCCGCGGATTGGCGACAAAGCCCCCTCTTTTACAGCCGTCACCACACAAGGGGATATCCGTTTCCCAGAACAATATGCTGGAAACTGGGTTATCCTCTTTAGCCATCCGGCTGATTTTACGCCCGTCTGCACCTCGGAATTTATGGCGTTTGCCACGCGGGAAGAACAATTCGAAAAAGCGGGTTGCAAACTGGTCGGCCTTTCGGTCGATGGCCTTTACAGCCATATTGCTTGGCTACGCACGATCAAAGAAAAAATAGACTATAAGGGCATGAAAAATGTCGAGGTCAAGTTTCCGTTGATCGAAGACATCACCATGAACGTGGCCCGCCTTTACGGGATGATCCAGCCGCAAGAGAGCGCCACCAAAGCCGTACGCGCCGTCTTCTTTATCGATCCCAAAGGGATCATCCGCGCCATCATCTATTACCCCTTAAGCCTTGGCCGCAATTTTGATGAGCTGTATCGCGTGCTGATCGCCCTTAAAACAGCGGATGAATTTTCTGTTGCGACCCCCGCTGATTGGCAGCCAGGCGATGATGTTATTGTGCCCCCCGCTGGCTCTTGCGGCGTCGCCAAGGAGCGCATGGAAGGCAAGGAAGAGATGACGTGCCATGACTGGTTCTTCTGCACCAAGAAGATAAACGTGGAAAAAGTATTGGATGCCGTTGTGAAGAAATAAGACGCCACGGCGACGTTAAAAGGGGGGCCACAGCCCCCTTTTTTCGCCCCTCTAAAAAGACAAATCGAAATTGTTTATTATCAATACCTTAGTAAAAAACATTGATTCTCAGCCCCAAGAGCATGGGATAGTGCCTGTTGGGAGTCTTTTGCTCAAAGTTAACGCCGTAACCATTTGAAAAATAACGAAACTGACTTGAATTTAGACCATTGCTAACCCCTTGATTTTAAACAGTTTCGTAAACTTCGCTCGATTTTGGATCCAAAATCGACAATTCTTCCGCTTTGAATCACTTTCGACTTCGCGTACAGTTTTTTGGGCAGATCAAACGCCTCACAGAAAAAGCCCCCTGAAGGAGGGAGAATGTCCCACAAAGAAATCCCTTGGCATCGCCCCTCTTGGTTTTTTGGGTTCCTGCTTCTCCTTGCTCTCCTGCCCCTTCCTTTTGGCAGCAACAGGCCTTGGGCCTCTGACCTCTTCGCCGTTTTATCCGGCCTCCTTCTTTTCGTGATGTTGTGGGACACACGCAATGCCAAACCAGCGGCAGGATTCCCCCCGCGAAAAAGAATTGGTTTGGCCATCATTGGTTTTTCAATCATCATTTTCTGGACGTTTATTCAAGTCGCCTCATGGCCACCCGAAAGCTGGCATCACCCGATATGGCAAGAGGCGCAAGGCCTTTTGGGGCCGCTTAAAGGATCGATTTCTGTCGATACTGGTGTTTTTGCTGAATCGCTTCTTCGCCTTACGGGCTATGGCGCCTGTTTTCTTTTGGCGTTTATAGGTGGGCGCGATAACGCTAACGCGGCAAGGCTGGTTCGCGTGATCGCCATGGCGGGCGTTGCTTATGCCCTTTATGGACTCCTTGCCCAATCGATGGGTTCGGATACGATCTTATGGTATAAAAAATGGGCGTATCAGGGCTTTTTAACATCCACTTTTGTGAATAAAAACACCTATGCCGCCTATGCGGGTTTTGGCCTTATTTGCGGCGCAGCCCTTTTAGGCCAACGGTTCAAACACATCACGATAACCGATCCTCTTTTGGCCAAACGATCCAAAACGGCAGCCTTAATTGCCTCACTGACCCTAACGGACTATGCGGCTCTCTTTTCCCTTTTTCTGATCTTGGCCGCGCTGGCCCTGACGGGATCCCGTGGAGGCATCACCAGTTCTTTGATCGGCCTCATGGGATTCTTTGTCGCCATGCTGTGGCACAAACGCTCAAAATCGCCACGATGGTTGTGGATCGGGCTTAGCGGCATTATCCTTTTTGCCTTTTTTGTCGCATTAGGAGGAGGAACGCTGTTAGAGCGCCTTGATCAAAACAAGCTTGGTGAGGATATGGGCTCACGGCTTCAGGCCTATCAACTAGAAGGCCAAGCCATCAGTGACAATCCATGGCTTGGCTTTGGTCTAGGTTCTTTTGAACCCGCCTTTAGGCTCTATCGCGATTCATCCTTGCCGATATGGTTCCACCATGCCCATAACGATTACCTGGAAATGATGATGGACCTTGGGGTTCCGGCGGCCATGATCCTGTTTCTCTCGCTAGGGCTTTTGGTGAGTTGCTGCGTATCGGGATTGGGCAAACGAAAACGAGACGCCCATTATGCCGCCATCGCTATTGGGGCAAGTCTTCTTGTGGCGACCCATGCTTTGCTGGATTTCAGCCTTCACATTCCAGCCTTTGCCGCAACCTATGCCGCCCTTTTGGGACTTGGCGTCGCGCAAAGCTGGTCTTTACATGAACGAGAATCCTGAAGCCGCTCACCTTACCGCAAAAGATCAAGCTGATCTTGAAAATGCTTAAGACCTTGGGGATCATCGCGTAAGGCCTCTTCAACAACAGAAGAAAAATTTCCAGCCTTCGCGACCTTGGCAAGCCCGCTAGGATCAAAGCCCCATGCCTCGCGAACAAGGCGCGGAATTTGATGCCGCGAGGACTCATCCAAAGTCTCTCCCAAGGCAAGAGCCATTTGAAGGCGGGGCAAAAGAAGGCGGGGTTCATAAGGCGCGCTGGAAAGCGATTGCCGCCATGCCTCGGCCGCTTGCGGGGCACCATCCTTCTTAATATAAAGCAAGTAGGCAAGACGGAACCACCCATAAGGATCGGCGGGGGAAACCTTTAGCGCCTGAAGCTGCCAGCCTTCCGCTTCCTGATAAAAAGTCTCCTTGGAGTCGGCCATAGAAGGCTGCTCAGCGCGTTCAAGAGCGACAAGGGATAGGTCGTTGTAAAGAGAGCTGGTGTGAACCCAAGAAGCAATACGCATGCGCCCACGCGCCAAGACATCAAGGTCGGAGGCAGAGACACCCCGTCCCTCTAGCAAAGCGAGACGCGTTGCCTCACCGGATATTTCCATAAAACGCCCGACAAGAAGCGGCCCCCCAAAAACAAGCAGGAGAAGGCCAAGCCATGCCATCCACCAAAAAGGAATAAGAGCGGGTCTAGTCCGAGTAGTATTCATGATAACGATGATTGTAGTAGCCATCGCCATAGGAGGCAACTTCATTCAGGTTAACCTGATTAAGAACCGCCCCCGCCACGCGGCAATCGAAGCCTTTAAGTTGCTTAAGGGCATGAACCACAGCATCACGAGACGTGTCCGCCCACTTCACGACAAACAGGCTGGTATCGACGCTACGCGCCACCATCGCCGCGTCGGAAACCGCCAAAATAGGCGGCGTATCAACGATGACAAGGTCATACTGGGGCGCGACTTCGGCCATAATACGTTTCATTTGCTGTGATCCCAGCAAATCTTGGGCATTGGGGGCCCGCCCAAAGGCAGGAATAATATCTAGTCCCGACACCAAAGAATCATGCCGAATAACATCCTTGAGGGTATGGGTTCCTGTCAAAAGAGACGACAAATCTTTGCCATTGGCCGCGATCTCCAGCAAGCGGGCGATGCGCGGACGACGCAAATCAGCATCGATCAACAAAATTTTGTTGCCCGCCGCCGCTAAAGAACGCGCCATTGACAAACAGAAGGTTGTTTTCCCTTCCCCAGGGCCAGAGCTGGTGACCATCACGGTTTTAGGTGGATGATCAACGTTCGAGAAATGGATAGCTGTTCTTACGGTACGAAGTGACTCGCTGTAAGCCGAAAGAGGTTTGTCCACCACATAATCTTCAGGAGGCCGGTTTGAAATAGTCTTCAAGCTGGGCACTTGTCCAATAACGGGAAGACCCGTGCTTTCTTCCAGTTGAGGCGCAGTGCGGAACCCACGATCAAAGAAATCGACCAAGTAAGAAAAGACAATGCCAAGAACGCCACCTAAGAAGGCGCCCGCAATCAAGAAAAGCCACTTTTGGGGAAAAGCCGGACGCTCGGGAATATCGGCGCGCGCAATAATGCGCGTGTCGGGAAGCTGCATTTCCTGCTGTTCAGTCGTTTGTTTAAAACGCGCCAAAAAGTTTTCATAAAGCGTGCGGCTGGCATCGGCCTCGCGCTGCAATTGACGGAGTTGAACCGTATCTTTCAGCTCACTTCCCGCCTTGCCTTCAAGACGCGTCAGCTCACTTTGCAACTGCCTGTCCTTGGCGTGAGCAATATCCACTTCGCTGGCCAAGGATTTCAATATTTTTTGAACTTCTTCGGCAATCTTGCGCTGAATGTCCATGCGCTCAGCCCGCGCGTTGATCATCGTGGGATGGCGATCGCCATAACGCGTTGCAAGCTCAGCCTCCTTACGACGCACTTCTGCCTCTTGCTCACGCAATCTTTGGATCAAAGGTGCCGAAAGAACATCAGAAGAGCCCTCAATGCTCCCCCCTGCATTCACCATAGCCTGCGCACTACGCAGACGAGCTTCAGCCTGCGACGTTTGCGCCCGTGCCGTGATCAACTGCATGTTGATCTCTTGCATCTGACGCGTGGCAACTGTTCCGCCATCAATTTGAATGAGGTTGGCCTTTTGACGGAAATTCTCCACCACACGTTCACTGTTCTCCACTTCTTGGCGAAGAGTCGTTAGGCGTTCACTCAGCCATTTGTTGGCGCGGGCCGCCACTTCATACTTGGCCTCAAGTTGATCAACAAGGTATTCATCCGCGATCGTGTTGGCGATCAAGGCTGCTTTTTTTGGATCTTGTGATTCAAGGGTTATGTAAAGGCTCATCGAACGGCCATCATTAACAACGGCGAGTTTCTTTTGAAGTGCCTTCGCTGTCGCCGTTTTTTGGGCTTGCTCGCGTTCAGCCTCTTCCGCAGGGGGAGGCTCTCTCATCCAATTCATGGGATTAAACAACCTTGCCCAAGAACGCCCTGCATTATTAAACTCAGGATCCTGAAGAAGATTGAGCTTTTTAATCACGCGATCCAAAACAGACCGCGATGTTATGATGTCAATTTCGCTACGCAGCGTCGCACTGTCGCTTCCCATAGGGGAAAGACTGCTTCCCATTTCAAAAAGTTTCGACTGGCGTTGATCGAGAAGAAGAACAACTTCTCCTTTATACTGCGGCGTCAAAATCAAAGAAAGCAGAAGGCCAAAAACAGCGCCAACAACTACCATTCGCACAATAATAAAGAGCCGCCGACGCAAAAGGCGTCCGGCCTCTCGAAAATCGACACCATGGATAAAACCACCCGAAAAACCGGTGGAGGAAAGGGCATAAGCGGTAGCATCCTGTGCCCCTTGCTTTTCGCCTTTTTGCTCTGACAACGCCATTGAAAAATCTCCTTATGACCTTACGCTCTATTTCTACCAATTAAGTTCTTAAAACGACATAAACAACTAGCCAAGGAAAGGAACCCAACAATAGACCCCTTGTCCCAACACGATTTAACTAAATAACTATAGTTTCAGCAACTAAAAGAAGCGTTCCGGAACGCGGATAATGTCCCCAGGAGCAACAATAGCCTCTTCTAACGCTGGAGAGTCTTTCTTTTCAGGGTCATTGGCATGAGATATGGTCGCTCCGCTTTTATCGGCGCGATACGTGTACCCGCCAGCCAAGGCCACAGCATTAATAACTGTCATGCCATTCACATAAGGATAGCTGCCCGGCTTTGAGACTTCCCCTAAAATAAAGAAGGGGCGATAATTAATGACTTGAGCACTAACACGTGGATCGTGCAAATAACCTTCGGCTAATTTCTTGCGAACCGCTTGTTCAAAAGACCGAATGGGCTGACCGGCAGCGCGCACATCGCCGATCAAAGGCATGGCCACAATACCTGTGCTGCCAACCTCATATTCCCCCGATAGGTCAGCCTCACCGTAAACGGTTAGCTTGATACGATCCCCTGTGCCGAGAACGTACTCCTGACTACCAGAATTACCGGAAACCACTGCTTGGGCATCGCCATCGGCGGCTGACGCCACCTGAACCCGCAAAGCCGCTGATTTAGGCGCGGTTACTGGAAGAGCGGCCCAGGAGGAAGTTAGGTGGAAGAGAAGAACAGCGCAGGAAAAAACCAATGCAAAACAAAAACCATGGCCTTTACGCATGCGCTGTTCTCCCAAACTTAAGTCGAGCTGCTTTATTAGAGACGAACCCCAAGGCGCATCGTTACCATGTTGCGCGTATAGTCAGAGGTATTGTCTGTTGAGTTACGGTCATCCCAGTTGTAAAGCAAATCAGTGTACAGATTGCGATTGATCAGATAGCGCCCGCCTAAACCAGCCGAAACCATGTCGTCTTCGCGCTCGCCAAGACCGTTAAAGTCAGCATGCGAATAGGCTACGTTTCCTTCAAGAAGGACATTGCGCAACAGCTCATGTGTCACAGTCGCCGAACCGCCCGTTTGATAGAAGCTATTGTAGCCATCAAGCGTCGTTTCTTCGATGGTGCGATCCGCTTCCAAAACAACCGAGGTCATGCCCGTGACGTTCCAATCCAAGCGGCCACCAATCTTGGGCGAGTTCGCAACCTTATTGGTGATGAAATCATCATAATTCTGAACCATCCATCCCGCGAACAAATCAACGGAAGTGATGCCTCCCAAATCAGCCGTCGCGCCAACAACCGTCTCAAAACCGTCTGATTGATGGGTCGGATTGTTATCATAATCACGCACGTTGTACGCCCCGCGAATATAAGGCTTTAGATTGCCAGAAACTTGATAGCCAAGTTTACCGCCTACAACATGCTCGTTGCGATTGCGCGTACTTTGGTCGAGAAGACCGCCCGTCGATGGCGTGTTGTCGTAATCAAAGCGCTTGTAATCATAGTCCGCGTTGACCTTCAAAAGGCCAACACCACGATAGAAAGAAAGACCACCCTTGGCCACGCCAAACGTCGTGGGCTCAGTCCCGTTCACAGCATTAGGGGACGTACGCGACTCAGCAAGACGCTGATAACCAGCATGAGCACCCAGCCATGTTTCCGCAAGAATGTCATAACGGCCATTCACGTCAACAACGGCGTTCTTATAGTCCTCACTAGCGTGCTGGCTATAGTAGTTGATGTCACCAAACGTCGTCACCGACAAAGCATGACGACCCCAATTAGAGAACAGATTGACAATCGGACGAATGGTTCCGATAGCGTCATCGCGTTCGTCATTCGGCGCGGCATAAATGTTGGAGTCATACGTTTCACCCAGCTCAAGGGTGGGAAAAAGCTCAAAACTGCCCATTTCAATCGGGGCCGCATCATAATCGGGGCGAGGATGTTCAAGAACAGACTCGGCGCGCTCTGGGCGATCATTTTTAAGATCAACGGGATTGCCAATAACAATGGTGCTGTCTGGCTGAGGCCGTCCACCAAAAAGACCTTCAGGTCCATAAGCCTGAGCCGAGGAGGCACTGGCTAAGAGGGCCGCTACCGTAAGAAGAGCGCATCCGCCCCATTGCTTTTTGTTATTCATTCTTCCCTCTTCTCTAATCATCAAAACAGTTTTGAGCGTTTAGTCCTAAACTCCACTTAATCAGCGCTAGGCTTTTCTGTGGGAGGCGGCTCCTTGGGCACACCCGGACGGATGGTCACTGGCGGTAAACTAGGCCCCCTCATGCCAGGCGTCTGAGCCAGCAAGGCGTCGATTTGCAAGAAAGCATTATCGCATTGATTGGGGCGGCCTGACGCCACAACAACGGGAGCATTGGAAAAGTCCTGCGAAGCTTGAACAATTGTAGCATAAAGGGGAGTTCCAGCCTGTTCAGGCGTCATCGATTCAACAAGACGACGAAGATCGGCACAAATGACAGGAACACTCGGTGGTGTGATTTGAGGCGCATACTCGCCCGCCATCGCCATCATCTTGTTCGAGAAAGCAGGATCAGATCCCATGGTATTTTGTGTTGTTTTCAACAAGGCGCGAATAACCTCATCAACATTGCCAGAGCCCTTTTTCAAAAGGACCTGCACATCGGCCAGATTTTTCTTGGCCAAAGCCTCATTGATCTGACCCGTAACAGAACCCGCCGCGTTAACAGAGCTAACGCCTACGAATAAAAGGGTCGACATAAATCCTACTAAAAAAGACTGGACTAGAGATTTTTTCATTAAAGCCTCCATAAGGAATCGTAAGTGAACCATGTCTTTATAGGCAAAAACCACCAAAACCACAATCTTTTTTCTTTAACAAGGTCTTTCCGCCCCATTAAGTGCGACAAAAAAGACGCTCCCCGCTTTCGCGAGGCGCGCCCCATTGTCCACTCTTCCTGTATTGTTATTCTTTACCCTCTTCTTAATCCGCCTGAGCCACGGCCACCGCGCTTGTTGTTGCTGGGCAAGCCGCCATACGGCTGATCCATGAAGCTCTTACGAAAGGCGAGTGGCCCTGGTCTTCAAGCCATTTGTTTTGAAGGGTATAGGCCTCAACCTCTTTGGACTGAGCGCAGCTCCATGCCGCACTATGCTTAAAACTTTGAGCATAATGAACAAGTTCGTGCACCAAGAGGCTCATTTGGGTCGAGTCTTCAGGGTCAAAATAACGATGGTCAAGAACAACCTGCCCACCGATATAAAGCGCCTTGGCGCGTCCTGCCAAACGGCCCATATGGCTAACGATCTCGGTCAACCGCGTACGGCTGGCCACAACGCGGGGAAGAACAGGAACACGAACGCCTGTTTGAGCCTCAACCCACGCCATCAACGGCGCAATCACAGCGGCGGGAACGATATCGCCGTCCTCATAATCAGCGCGTACAGTTTGGGGGAACCCTACCAACAGGGCCAAAACGAAAATGATATAAAGGAATGTTTTCATCGAAACCACCACTTGTTCTTGTGATGATTTCACTCTACGCGAAACTGACTAAATCGCGCTTAACTATTGATATAATTAGATATTATTGTTTTTATCTTAAATTTTATGGATCGAGGAATTCCGCCATTTTTGACGAATTACTTTCAGCAGCAGCTTTACTTTCACAGGTTTTTTTTCTGGGGCCCCAAAAAACAAAAAATAACCACCAAACAAGCAGCAAAGAGCTGGACAAAACGGCGCTGTAGCCAACCCCCACAAGACCCATAATGGGGACAAAAAAGAAATTACCCAACACGGCGGGAATAAGAATCAAAAGCCCCCCCATCCAAAGAGACGTGTCCTGATGCCTTGCATAAAGGACGTAATAGAGGGCTTGGGTAAGGGAGAGGATTAAAACAGACAATAACATAAGCCAAAGCGTTACAGCTTCCGTGGCAAAGGCTGGCTTACCAAAAAACTGGGCGGAATAAGGGATGCCAACGCCCAAAACAACGGAAGCCAGCGTCACAAAAAGGGCGACTTCCACCACCATATATCGCGTTTCCTTCCAAAAGGCCGATATTTGCCCCTCACGATAATGGGCAATCAAGCGAGGATAGGAAAAAGAATAGAATCCGCTGTGAACCAAGGAAAGCAAGGCGGCAGAAAAAGAGCCGTAAAAGGTTATAACACCAACGGACTCGAGCCCCAGATAATGGGACACCACAAAACGATCAACACTCCCTGCCACGGTAGCGCCAAGCGAGCTCAACCAAAAGGGAAGGCTTTTATAAATAGCCTGTGTCAGCCAAACCCGATCTACAGGAAAACGTAAAGCCTCGCGCCACGGATAACGACGAAAGACCCATAACGTCCAAACGAGGCTAACGGCCTCGCCAAGTGCCCAAGCAACAAGGATCGCCTGCACCGAGCGAAAGGCGGGAAAGGTCAACCCCAACCCCACGACAAAAAGACTCCACAGTCCCGACCTTACAAAAAACAATCCCGTCGCAAGGATGGGTCTCCCCAACGAAACAAGGTTCGTCGTAAAAATGTTGGTTAGATTCTCTAGGACAGCAATCATAAAAATAACGCAGGCAAGCTTGAAGCTCACCGCATGAAACAAAACCAAAACAAGACCAAAAAGAGCAAAAACAACGTAGTTGAGGCCGTAGAAAAGCGTCTGATCGCGCATCTTCCTCATGGCCTCAAGAGGATTGCAATCCACCAAATCGCGAACCACGACATAGTCCACGCGAAGGCCTAAAACAATGGTCGAGATTGTCACAACGGAAAAAACAAGTCCATATACGCCCAAATCGGATAAACCAAGGTATCGCCCCATATACAGCGACAGGGCAAGCTTGGCGGCCAAGGACACCACGCGCAAAAGCACGTTGGCTATTTTCTTGACAAGAGGGGTGGACTCCATCGACGATCCCTAAAAAATAAAAACGCGCGCGATGTTAATAAAATAACAAACATCCGCGCCGCATCTTCTTTAACAACCCATCACGCTATTAATACAGCAAGCCTTATAGGACAAGATTTCAGGTGAAACAAACAATCATTCTTTATCTCTCGGATATGCAAAGCGGCGGCACGGAATGGTTTGCCCTCCGCTTGGCGCGTGGTCTGAAGGAAAAAGGCCTGTCCCCACGCTTTCTGGTTGCCCAAAAGAAAGGCAGTCTTCTGCCCCTGATTCAGGGCGAGTTCGATGTCACAACGCTTTCGGCCACAAAATACCAGCTTTTCAACCTGCTTGGTACACTCCCCGCCATGATAAGGTTCCTGCGTCAGCAGCCCTCGCCCGTTTTGATCAGCGGGCTGCCCTATCTTAATATCGTGGCGGCGATTGCTAAAGTTTTTTGCGGAAAGGCTCTGCACCTTATTGTCGTAGAGCATATGCGGCTTGGGCCGCCTTTGTCCTTTTCAGGCTTTTTCAAACAAGCGAGCAAGTTGGCGCTCACATGGCTCTATCAACGCCTTGCGGATGCCGTCGTTTGCGTGTCGAAAACGGTAAAGGACGATATGCGGCAACTGGGCGCATCCAGCCATAGCCGCGCCGCGCTCATCTATAATCCCCTTATTCCACCTAATTTTGAAGCGCTGGCACAACGGCCTGTCGATCATTCTTGGCTTCTTGATAAGACGCAGCCAACGCTTTTGGCCGTTGGGCGACTTTTACCCGTAAAGGACTACCCCACCCTTTTACGCGCCTTTGCGCAGGTTCTTCAAACAAAGCCCGCAAGGCTCATTATCCTTGGCGAAGGCGAGGAAAGAGCCTCTTTGGAAGCGCTTATCTCCACGCTTTCGATTCAAAGCAGCGTCAGTCTGGCGGGTGAAACGGATAATGTTTTTCCCTTTTTGAAAGCTGCCGATCTTCTGGTCTTGGCCTCAACCAGCGAAGCGTTTGGCAACGTCATCGTCGAGGCACTGGCGTGCGGCACGCCCGTTGTCAGCACGGATTGCGGCGGCCCACGAGAAATCTTGCAGGCCAGCCTTTACGGTACGCTTGTCGCTGCCAGCAACCCAAGTGAAATGGCGAAAGCCATTCTGGCTGCCTTGGAAACATCGCCCGACAAAGAAAAACTGAAGGAGCGAGGTCTTTCCTTCTCGGTTGAAAATGCCGTCAATGCATACACCCGCCTTTTTCAGGCCGCGGCCTCTGCCGCCTCGCGGCGCGATACGGCCATCGACGCCAAATAGCGGCACACCAGCCCCATCGTTACCCAAATCATAGGCGAGCGCACGCTGTCACAGGGAACCCCCGCGAGCAGGACAGCAAAGCAGCTGAGAATCAAAGGATAGGCAGCAAAGGGAACCTCCCCCGTTCTTATGCGGTACTGTAGCGTTTCCACAAGAACGGCCCGCGCCAACCACAGCCACAGCCCAAGCCAGAATAGGACGCCGACGATCCCCATGTCGGCGGCAAATCGCGCATAAACCGAATAAACGGCAGGCCAAAAGCCCATGGGGCCAAAAAGCCAGAGTTGAATCTCCCAACTGTAATAGCCCCAAGACGGCATATACTCGGCAGCATGAAAGCCAAATTGGCCAAAGCCAACGCCATAGAGGGGGCTTTCAGCAAACATTCTAAGCGCCGATGTCATCGACGCAAGTCGCGATAGGTTTGATATATTATCGCTTGAGACGACGGCAAAAACGATGTCATTAAAGAAATAGGCGATCACCGCAATCCCAAGGGGAAGAAAAAGGGCAAAAAGCCAAGTGACGGGAGCCAGCATTTTTTCAGGATTACCTAAACGATGCTCCGGAAGAAAAATAACTCGTAACATGATGAAAACAGCCACAAGCCCCGTGATCACGACCAAACTGGTGCGTGCTTCGGCCAAAATAATCATGCCGTTGAGAACCAAAAAAAGCGTGACAAAAAGGATCCATTTAGCCCCCTTTGTTGCCATCACCGCCGCAAGTATCCACGGCCAGATATAGCCCGCCGTGTTGGCAAAATCGGGCGGCTCAAACGCAAAGGAGCGCAAACGCGTATCGCCCTCCATCGTTGCAAAATCACTGTAAAAAGGCGTTGAAATAATCTTGAAAACGCCCGCCATCGCGCCACTCCAATGCGCCATCATCTCAAAAGAGGAAAAAATAGCGCACAGAAGGACGCTCCACGCCAAGGGGCTAACGATCAACTTGTCCCAACTATGCTTGGCCGCCAGATGATAGGTCAAAAAGGCAATGCCAAAGCCATACAAAATCACCGCAGAGGCCGAAGCAAATTTTCCAAGGCCCGTGCGCCCCAGAAAATAGTTATCCTTGATCGTGATAAAGTTAGGTGCAAATGACAAAGCAATCACACTAAACATCACGATCATAATGATCGGAAGACCAAAAACCTTATCCCTTAGCGCCGCACTGTGATTTCCCTTCACGGCCAGCAAAGGGAAAAGGGAAAGCCCGATAAGAAATAAAAAGATATAAGCCGAAACCTCATGCCGAATCTCCCCCAAATACGGGATCCCCTCAATGCACGTCATGGGCAAACAAAGCATAGCAAGGAAGAATAGTTTTTCTATCATGGGACTCTCTGGACGCGCTGAACCGTAAAAGCGGGCAAACCCCCGTCGCAATCGACGCGCTGCGGCATAGGCGTCAACCCCCATTCTTGTCCATCTTTGTCCTTAGAGCAACCACGAACAACGATTTTAGAATCCAGCTTTTCTCGCGCCGTCCAAAAAACAAGGGACTTCCGTCCATTCACACGTTTTATTTTTAATAAAAAGTCATCCTCTTGTCCAAGGCTTACGCGCTCTTCGATCCGCGCCCCTTTCAAAGGGGGGAGGAAATCCTGTAAGGCGCGATAGGCCACCTTCTCTTTGCCTTGCAACGTCAAAAGGCCAAAGTGCGCCTCAGGATCATCCTCGCCGCTCCGCGCATCACGCCACTCATACCAAATCGATACGGGCACACCGCTAAGCGAATTCAGCAAGAAGGAGCGCAAAAGAAAAGCCGCCTGTTCCTCTTCGCTGGTGTCTGTCAACGTAAAGCCCCATTCTGTTGCCATCACGGGCCACTTTTTCGACCCCTTAGGCGCAAAGTGCCGGACAAAAGCATAGAAGCGGTCATAGGCTTTCAAAACCTTTTCCGGCGGTTTTTCCCCGTCGCGGTAGGGATGCATAGAGAGAGCGTCGAAACATTGAGCAGCTGGCGAACGCAACACCTCACCCAAAAAACCAACGCGCACAAAGCCCCACTGCCCCGCCATTTCAGCCGTCGCAGGGCCAATAATATGCGCGTTTGGCGAGGCTTTACGCATCGCAAGGCATGCCGCCTCGGCAAGACGACTGTACGCCTGCGCATCAGCCTTGGGAGCCCAAAAACGATCCGAATCCGGCTCATTCCAAATTTCCCAGATAATGTCTTGTCCGTCAAAATGTGAAACCGTTTTCGCGGCATAGCGAGCGAACGATTCCACGGCCACAGGCGAGTCCGGCGCCATGAGATACCGATCCGTTTGATCAAGGTTGTCCTCAGGCGCTTGAATAAAGCCCGTGTAGTTCGGATGACCTCCGCCCAGCACAATAACGGCCTTAAGCCCATGCTCACGAAGGCGTTTGATAAACGTCTCAAAATAGCCCCAGACGAAAGAGCCCTGACCCTTTTCAACCTCACCCCACGGCAGCACAAAGCGAACATAGGACAAACCCGCCGCCTTGATCTTTTCCAATTCCTTATCAGACGTTCGGCCCTCTTTGACCTGCACGCCATACCCATCGCCGATCACAGGCGAGAGCCAAGCCGTATCATCCGCCCAAGCCGCAACGGAAAGCCCCAACAGAAAGAAAACAAAGGCGACAAGGCGCATTACTTTTCCCCTTCCGTTTCTAAAAGCGCCGCGATACCGCTTCTTTCAATAACGCTGGGCCAAAGAAGAGGCGCTGGATCAAACAATTGATTATCCGGCCACGTGAGCTCATCGGGCATTAAGGCAAACATATCCTGCGCTACGCCCCACCAACAGTGAATCCCGTATTGCTGGCTGGTTAGGCGCGATTGGGGTTGTTCATTGCAGGCGATGCGAAGGCCAAGCGCGGCATATTCCAAAAGCTTGGTCGGCGTTTGAAGCCTGTGAGGATGATGGTTTGGGAAATAATTCACCGCCGCCCGCGCGCGCGTCAAAGCGGCGAACACAGCCTGTTGACTCTGCCGGCCCTTAAAAACGATGTTCGTATTTTCTTTATAGAGCTCACCCAAAAAAGGTTCCGGCTCGCCATAGAGGTGAAAGATTTTTGCCGAGCCAAAACGCTTTAGAAAACTATCGATCATCTCTTGTGTGCGACGCTCGGCCGACATCACGCCTATGTAACAAAAATCGCAATCATAAGACTCTTTTGCCTTAGCACGACAGGAGGCAACAAACGGTGGAACGCCCATGGGCAGAAAAAACGTCGGCACCCCATCACCAAAACCCATCGCCTTTGCCATGGCTTCGTTTTGAAAAATTCGGACATCGGGCTTAGCATTCGCCATGCGCTTGACCCAATCTTTGATGCGCCACAAGCGCCCAATCGACAAAGAGCGATAATCATGGATCACAAAACCAGCAGGAGGCTTCTTGGGATAAAAGCCCATAATCATCCAAACAATCGTTTGAGATAAATCAAAAGCCAGCGCGGAGGAATGAGGCCGTTCCTCCGCCGTTTCATAGCGCGAGGCAAAAAACGCGCGATAGGCCGCAATTTCAGGATAAGCTTCCCTGCCGCCATGCACAAAAATGATTTTTGAAAAACGGCTCATGACGCCGTCTTTCCGTCAAGAACGTCTTTGTAAACCTGCCTCACGGCGCGGGTCATGGCCTCAACCGTAAAGGCTTCTCCATGCTGCCGCGACGCAAGGCTCATTTGCTGTCGCTCCTCTTGAGACACATCAACAATTTGCGTTAACGCACGCGCCAAGGACTCAACGGTAAAGTCGTCGGCCACAAACCCCGTCTTGCCTGAAAGCACCGCCTCTTGCACGCCGCCAACCGGCGTCGTCACGATGGGCACGCCCGCCTGAAGCGCTTCCAGAAACACCAACGAAAGCCCCTCATAGTCGCTGCTAGAAAGCAGAGCGTCAAAAGCGGGCATTAACGGCTGCGCCTCGTGGTTTTTGAAAAAGAGCACTTTGTCTTTACATCCCATCGCCGCAATCTTTTTTTCAACCAGCGGTAACAACGGGCCATTGCCAACAAGCACAAGCCGCAAAGAGGGATGCGTTTGGCTCACCAGCGAAAAAGCCTCGATAAGCCGCACAGGGTTCTTTTGCTCAACAAGGCGGCCAACAAAACCAACGACAAAAACGGAATCGTCCACCCCCATCGCTTGCCGCGCCGCGCCGCGCGTGATGCTTTTATCAAAGGTAATGCCGTTTGGCACAACACGGATTCTGTGGGGCGCAATCCCGATTGCGTGAAGGGCATGATCTTTTTCAGCCTCGGACACCACGATAATCGCATCCGCCAAGGGGCTAAGCCCCCTTTCGATCACGCCATACAAGCGCGAGGCATCAGGGGCCATTGTGACAAAAGCATGCGGCGTATAGACAATCTTGGTGTGCGAAAAAAACACGCCCGCAAGCCGCGCCAGCGCGCCCGCCTTAGAGCTATGGGCATGAAGGACATCAAACGGCCCATGTTTTTGCAACAGGCGGCAAAGCTTGAAAAAAGAAAGAAGATCCCGCCAACCAACAGAACGCTCCATCGGCAAGGAGAGAAAAAGCGCGCCGTCCGTCCCCTTTTTTTGCGCATAAAAAGCTTCATCGGCGCGAAGCGGGGAATAGATAAAGGTAACGTCGTCGCCAACCTGCAAAAGCCCTCGCGTCAAATCCAGCGCCACACGCACACTGCCGCCCGACGTTGATTCAATAAGTTGGCAAACACGCATGACGATGACACCTAGTCCTTGGCTTGAACTCTATTGAGTTTCTTTTGTTTTATCGCACGCAAGGCCCTTAACAATTGATAAAGGCACAGATAGGCTTTTCCCATGATAGTCCGCGTATAGACATACTCAAAAATCGTTCGGTTTTGAAAGGCAAGGCGCGCCTTATGGGGTTCCTCGCCTTCCATCATATTAAACTCCGCGTAACCGTGTTCAGACCCCCAAACAATGGCCTCTACGTTCAAAAACAGCCCCGGCATAAAATGAGCCGCGCTATAATCAATCGTCAGCGTATGCCCATAAACTACGTTTCCCCCAACCACGCTGAAAAGCGCAGCGACAATTTCTCCTTGATAAACCATCCAAAAAAGCGAAAGGGCCTTATTCTGCTCCACCACTCGCACCATTTCATGGTAAAAAGAAGACACATTGTCATCATGAAAAATGCCACGTTTTCCTTTTTCTTTCACCCACATTTTCTTGCGCTGAATGAGAAAATCAATCACCTCAACAGGCGGATTGTTTTGCGTGCGAAAGACTTCCAACGCACCCTGTTTTTCTTCAATATATTTTGTAATCCGTCTTATTTTATGCCTAAAGCCTTTGGAATACCGACCAAGAATCTTTTGACGGTCTTCTCCCTTATGTTCCTGATGATACACATGGCTTTTTTCAAGGAAAATGGCAAAACAATCAAGAAAGGCTTTTTCAGGCGTGGCTTCGTGGATGTTTTTGATATCCGCAAAGTCATAGCAGGTCTGCTTTAGCGCCGTTTGCCACATCAAGGGCACGTCGCTTTCGGACTCGATGAGGAAATTGCGATAATAATAAACCTCATGCCCCATCAAACGCAAAACGCGCACACCATGCTTGCGACGAATGGAAAAGGGTAAGAGGCCAACCAGTCTGCCCGTCTCCTCGAAACCGGCAACAACCATAAGCGCCGCACCCGATGGCTTGCCAATAGTCCGCCACCACGCCATAGCCCAATCATACCCAGTAAAAGGAGCCTTCCCTAGGCGCTCTTGCAGGGCTCTCCAAGCCTGAGCAAGGGCCTCTACTTCTTGTTCGCTCGTTAGAACCTGACAAGTCAACATGATATGAATCGATCAGCAGGCGCCGGTTTTGCGCAACACAACGGGGATAGTTTTACAAATAATCGCAATATCATGCCACAAAGACCAATTGCGAACATACCAGCAATCCATCTGCACGCGGCGCAAGAAAGAAACATTGCTGCGACCACTCACCTGCCACAGACCCGTTAGGCCTGGGCGAACACGGGAATACTGCACAAGGCTATCACTGTAAATAGCGCGTTCGCGAAACATGATGGGACGCGGTCCAACAAGGCTCATGTCCCCCTTAAACACATTAATAAGCTGCGGCAACTCGTCAATACTCCAGCGACGCATAAAGGCACCAATCTTTGTGACGCGTGGATCCCCATCGCGCAATTTATGATAGGTTTTCCATTCCGCTGCCCGCTCAGGGTTCTCGTCTAAATACTTTTGAAGGATTTCATCGCCATGAATCACCATAGAGCGAAACTTCAAACAGTGAAAAGCCTTTCCCTTCATTCCCACACGAACATCGCCGAAACAAACGCTGCCGCCATCCCTTCTGACCAACAACGCCAAAACAAGAAAAAGGGGAGAAAGGGCAAGCAAAGCCAAACCAGATCCAACAAGATCCATGCTGCGTTTAAGAAAGCGCGGCAAGGGTTGCTCTAGGTTATTGACGGGAGAAAATAACATAACATCGTGGCTAAAGAAATACTGTGGGGCCATGCCCAAAACCGGCAAATGCCGCAAGGGCGGTGAAACAGAAAAGGGGATCCCTGAACGCACAAGTTGGGCCATGGCCTCATCGGCTTGTGCTAAAGCCGTGCCGTCCAATGCAATCACAATGTAGTCGGCGTTAAAGCGCTCACACAACCGTTGCCATGAAGATTGAACTTGTTTCAACAAAAGGGACAAATTTTCAACCTGCATCACAACTTCATAGCCAAGCCCCTGTTCAGAGCGAAGCGCCGCCCGTGCATCATCGGCCATGGATCCGCTGCCCACCAAAAGGGTCCGGACAGCCCATGTCCCATTTTGTTGCATAATCCGCCGCGCCAAAGCGCGCGCCAGAACAATAACAATGCCAGCAAAAACCCATCCCGACATGAGCCAAAGACGCGAGAAATCTTGTTTGGATGCAAACTGAAAAAAGCCATCAACCACCATCGCAAAACCGAGCGCGGAGACGATTTTCTGAACCTCCAACCAAAACGGCATACGTTGGCGATAGTGACCCGTATGCCAAAACCAAAACATAACGCCCGTCACAATAGAAAAATTCTGAACACCACGCATCGTTTCAACGGCGTTCAATAAAAGAGGGAAACCACGATCCAAAACAAAGACGTTCGTCAGCGCCGTCATCATCCAAGCGATAGAAAAACCCATGAGAAAGGCAACAACATCGCTCATAACAAACCAGCGCAAGGCCACTGCGGGATCTCGCCGTGCTTGTGTCCGTTGGTTGGGGGAAAAGGCCTCTACGGGCGTGGCCGCAACTTCGGCCATAATGGCGGCCAGTCTTGTTTGCGCCTCCCCATGAGGAGACGATCCGCCCTCCGCAATACGAGGCGTCGCAGAAAAGGGAGAACGTATACGTTTCAATGCATCATGAGGAGACAAAGTATAATCCTTTCTATCTCGTTCTAATCGTTCTTTATTCTGGAATAAAGGGAGATACTTCCCCTGATTAAGGATTCAAAAAACTTTCTGGCTGTTAACCATTTTTTCACATCTTACCCCAAAAACACCTACTTTGACAGAAAAAATTGAGAAACAATTAATTTCATTGTTAATATCCTTATACTTTCTTAATAAATTGAGCCTTGTTTTCGCCCAGCTCTTTATTTGTTAATAAAATTCATATACTAAGATTTATGAGTGGCTCCCCACCCTAATCAGGGTTTTCTATGACATATCTTGTAAAAAGAAAAGTCAAAGCTGTTTTGAACTATATCCTGCGATGGACTCTTTCTGTTCTCGCAAAGGATGCCTATGCCACTTTGCCTGATGGCCTTCTCTTTATTATTGCCCCACACCCTGACGACGAAACTTTTGGCTGCGGGGCCTTGATCGCCCGCGCAAGGCAAGGGGGCAAAGCTATGCGCGTGCTTATCATTACGGACGGGGCAGCCTCCTGCCCCTCACAAAAAATGCCACCGAATGTTTTGGCGGCGACAAGGCGCGGCGAAACACAAAGAGCCGCGCAAATCCTTGGCGTTGAGGAGTCCTCGCTTGTCTTTTTGGACTATCCCGATGGGGGTGCAGAAAAGCATATTTCCGCTATTGCCAAAGATATCGCCAACCAATTATGGCTCCATAAGCCTGTTGTGCTCTTTTCTCCCTATGGCCTTGACGGGCACAGAGACCACCGCGCCGTGGCAAAAGCAATCGACCTCCTAGATAGCGAAGGAAAAATAACAATCCCCGTTTTTGACTATCCAATGTGGTTCTGGCCCCGTGGCGCTATAAAGCATCTGTTTACCCCCCGCACATGGTGCACCAATCGAAAAATCTCTGCACTAGGCTTTTTGTCGCAAAAAGAACAAGCCATCCACGCACACAAGTCACAGTGCGAAAATATAACAAAGGATCCAAATTGGCCTCGCTTGTCTTCAGCTTTCATAAAAGGGAGCCTGCAGCCGTATGAGATCTTCTTTGAAAGACCCCGCTCTCGCGCCAAGGAAAAGCCTTTCTCTTCATAGGTGGGCATGATACAAGTTCGTTAACCATAACGCGCCTTTCCCCTCCTTCTCCGCCTTTTTCCAAAGAGCCCGCCCATGACATCGGATTCGACCCCCAAGAAAACTGGCTCTCCCGCTATTAGGCCGGATGCCATGCCACCGCTTATGGCCCCCCTTATGCCCCTCTTCCCTCTAATGCAGCAGGCCGCCGAGTACTGGGTTGACGCCTGCCAACGGCAGATCCTTTTCCTCGACGTCCTGCGCCAGCGCGGCAACATGCAGTCCTCGCAACTCGCCAAAGCCGCGCCCAATGTGTTGCAGTTCGATCCCGTCGTTCTGATCGATGGACGCGACCTTTTGGACCCCGTCAACTATATGCTGCTCCGCATTCTGCCGCCCGATGGCGTGGTGACAGACCCGACAAAGCGCCCCTTTATCGTTTTTGATCCGCGTGCGGGCCATGGCCCTGGCATTGGCGGCATGAAAAGGGAGAGCGAGATTGGCCTAGCCCTGACAAACGGCCATCCCGTCTATTTCGTTAGCTTCCTGCCAGAACCCGTCGCAGGACAAACGGTTGAAGATGTCTGCTCTGCCGAGGCTCATTTTGTGTCCAAAGTGATCGAATGGCATCCCGACGCTGGACGCCCCTGCCTTATCGGCAACTGTCAGGCGGGCTGGCAAATCGCTTTGATGAGCGCCACACACCCGACCTTACCAGGCGTTTTGATTCTTGCTGGTGCGCCTATGTCCTATTGGGCTGGCGTTAAGGGCAACAACCAACCGATGCGTTACACAGGCGGTATGACGGGCGGATCGTGGGTTGTCGCGATGGCCAGCGATTTCGGAGGGGGTCTGTTCGACGGTGCCTCGCTTATCGAAAATTTTGAAAAGGGCAACCCTGCCAACACCTATTGGAAAAAAGAGTACAGCGTCTATTCCAAAATAGACACGGAAGGTCCCCGCTTTCTTGAGTTTGAGCGTTGGTGGAGCAATCCGGTTCTTTTGGGCCGTGAAGAAATCCAGTTTATCGTGGATGATCTTTTCATCGGCAACCATCTGGCAACGGGAAAGATTCACACGTCGGGGGGCATGCGTGCCGACCTGCGCAACATCAAGTCCCCCATTATCGTCTTTTGTTCGCGCGGGGATGACATTACCTCGCCACAGCAGGCGTTAGGCTGGATCCTTGATCTTTACAGCAACGACGACGATATCATCGCCAACGGCCAAACGATCATCTACTCTAACCACGAGAATATAGGGCATTTGGGCATCTTCGTTTCCACCTCGGTGGCCAGCAAAGAACACCAAAAGTTTATCAGCAACATCGATATGATCGAAACGCTGCCGCCGGGTCTTTATGAGGCCGTCTTTACGTCCAAAAAGGACGACGCGATGAATTCGGATTTGGCCTCCGGCGATTATGTTATGCGCTTTGAAAATCGCGGTTTGAAAGACATCCGCGCTATGGGCATTAACGATCACGAGGATGATATGCGCTTTGCCGCCGTGGCGCGCATCTCTGAAAACCTTCAGGGGCTTTACTACACCTTTATGTCGCCCATCATCCGCTCGTTAATCTCGCGCAAGACCGCCGACGTTTTACGTGAGATGCACCCCCTTCGCGCCAAAGTCGCTTTCTACTCGGACAAAAACCCGCTCTTTACAAATCTACCCCAGTTGGCCGAGAAGGTTCGCCAAGATCGCCAGCCTGTTTCCAAAGACAATATCTTTTGGAAAATGCAGGAAGCCGTTTCCGATCAAATCGTCAAAACGCTGACCGAGCAAAACGATAAAAAGAGCGCGATGATCGAGACGTTGTTTATGAACATCTATGGCTCGCCCCTATTGCAAGCCATGATCGGGCTGCGTACCGTAAGGCCTTATGCAAAGCCTTCTTTTGAACGCGACGTCGAAGTCGAACAACAGCGCACGCAGAACCTTCTTAAGGTTATCTCCCAAATTGAATCGGGTGGCCTTGCCGAGGCGATGATCAGAGGGCTCCTTTACGTCTCTCGCGCTGGCCACGCGGTGGATGAGCGCGAATATAAAATGCTTCTGCGCCTGCGCACGGAAAGCAACCTTTTCCCCGCAATGACCCATGACGACTATAAAGCCTTGGCCAAGCAACAATACATGATGCTTATCCTTGACGAAGAACGCGCGGTTGGCGCTATTCCCAACCTGCTGGATCGTGCCGAGGCTGGCACCGCAAAACAGGCGCTTGACGTCATTCGCCGCGTGATCGAGGCTAGCGGAACGCCATCCACCGAGGAAGAACGTCGCCTTAAGCGCCTGAGCGACTTGTTTGAGCCCGCGCACGCCGTGCCCCAAAGACGCGCCACGGATAAGGTTGAGGACTCAGAGCCCGCGACCATGGCCTGACCAGCTAAGCGGTTATTTGCCCCCCTGAACGCTACTTGAGCCTTTTTACGGTCGTGCCCCTATGCGGGAGAGAAAAGGTTGCAGGAATTTTTCCTATAAGGCATAAACGGCTTCTAAAGCCTTTTCTGGCAAACTAGGTTGGCCGGATTATAGGCCCCAAAAATCAAAGCGTCCCCGTAGCTCAGCCGGATAGAGCATCGGTTTCCTAAACCGAGGGCCGGAGGTTCGATTCCTCTCGGGGACACCACCCTACGCTAAAGCTTCGGGGGGGCAGGCCACCCCGCATCTCCCAAGCCCACGCTCCTAAAACATCGCATTGAACAAATAGCCCACGGCCAGAATGCCGCAAGCAACCACACCGAAATATACCGCGATCAGGCGCAAAGAAAGAACTTTGCGAAGGATGATCGCTTCGGGCAGCGACAGGGCTGTGACAGACATCATAAAGGCGAGAACCGTGCCAAGCGCGGCTCCTTTGCCCAGCAAGGCCTCAACAACGGGGATGATCCCCGCCGCGTTCGAATACATCGGGATTCCAACCAAAACCGAAGCCGGAACCGACCACCACGCCTGTTTGCCCATGATCGAGGCCAAAAGGTCGGCTGGCGCATAGCCATGAATAAGCGCACCGACAGCAATGCCCGCGATCATCCATAGCCAGACCTTGCCGACGATTTCACGGACGGCTTTTCGCCCCTCTTTAACGCGGTCAAGCGCCGTTAGCTTGGCTGATGAAAGGGCGGTCGTGCCCGCGCGTTCATCACGCACCCAAGATTCAAGCCAGCCTTCAAGATGAAAGCGCCCCATCACCCAGCCCGCAACGATGGCCACGCCAAGACCAAAGAACATATAGGCCGCCGCAACCTTCCATCCGACAAGACCGAACAGAAGGCCAAGCGCAATTTCATTGACCATGGGGGCCGCAATCAAAAAGGAAAAAGTGACACCCAAAGGAACACCCGCCGACACAAAGCCAAGGAACAAAGGCACAGCCGAGCAGGAACAAAAAGGCGTTACGATACCAAGGCACGCCGCCGCGATATTGCCAAGCCCTTCGTGTTTGCCCGCCAACAAAGCGCGGGTCTGTTCAGGTGAAAAGAAACTGCGAAGAACGCCCATCACAAAGACAACAAGCGTCAGGAGCAGAAAAACCTTGGGCGTGTCGTAAAAGAAAAAGATTGCAGCTTCGCCAAGAGGGGTCGCCTTTTCAACAGGAAGCAACGAAACGAACCAGTTTGAAAAAGGCTCTAACTGGCTATAAAGCAAGCCCCAAAAAGCCAGCCCGATAAGACCGCCGCCAATCCATAAAGGGGGCAGCCCTTTTTTAACGGGCTCTGCCGCTGCCACGGCTTGACATTGGCACTGACACTTACACTTGCCGTTCATGCTGCTTTCCTTTTTGCTGGCTTTTCTAGATTTAAAACAGCCTCAATAAGCGTGACGACGGCTTTGGAAAGGTCAGGGTTACGACGATAGCGCACCCATTGTGCATCACGACGATCAACGACAAGGCCTACCCTTTTAAGCAGGGTCATATGGCGCGACACGCAAGATTGGCTCTTGTCCAAAAGGTCTATCAGCTCGCAGACACAGCGCTCTCGCCCATCCCAAAGGATGCTAACGGCTTGGTAGCGCGTAGGCTCCGCAAGAGCCAAAAGGACATCAAGTGATTGTTTCATTCCCTCCATATACGCTGTTGTGCATATGCGCACAAGCGATTATCGTATGGTAGTTGTCTTTTTCTGCCATTATTTCCATCGTTGGGGCCAGCATGGCCAGATTTGATCTTTTTCGCGCCTTGCTGTACATGGTTTTTCTATGATTAAACATCGCCCCTCCTTTACTTGTAAGAGCAAGAACCCCCTTGTCCGCTGCGTGGCGTGGCTTGCTTATAAAGTCAAGGTGGCGCGAGGCCTTATGCAAACGCCGCGTCAAGTTGCGCTGGCGCATTTTGAGACGTTGTTTATCGACGGCCTTTTTCTCAATGCCCTTCTTCCCACGAATAAACACCGCGTCAGCAAGAATCTGTGGCGATCAGGCCAGCCACATGCCCTGCAATTTGACAAACTGGCCCAACAAGGTATTCGCACTATCATCAATTTGCGCGGCAAGCGCGACTGCGCGTCTTACCTTCTTGAAGCCAAAGCCTGCCGACGGCACGGCATCACGCTCGTTGACTTTCCCATGGACTCACGCCAACCGCCGAGGCTTGAAATCCTTGAACAGATTGAGGGGCTTTTTTCTGGCATAGCGTACCCCGCCCTGCTTCACTGTAAGGCCGGTTCGGATCGCGCTGGGATCATGAGCGCGCTTTATCTTCTTATCATTGAAAAACAACCCGTCGACGTCGCCAAAAAGCAACTATCGCTACGTTATGGCCATATTCGGCAAGCAAAAACGGGCGTTTTGGATCGCTTTCTTGAAGCCTATCAAAGCTTTTCTGCCAAGCGTCCCATGGCCTTTTTGGACTGGGCAAGACAACACTATGACCGCGAGGCCGTTATCGCCTCACACAAAGTTTTCAACTGGGCTGCATGGCTCACTGATCGCGCTTTGCGTCGGGAATGAGCTTTGCAGGCCGTAAAGCCGCGCATAAACGCCCGCCTTGGCCAAGAGCGCCTCATGCGTCCCTTGCTCAACAATACGCCCCGCCTCGATCACAATAATTTTGTCGGCATCAACAATCGTCGAAAGCCTATGGGCCACAACAATCGTTGTCCGCCCCTCTTGAAGACGGGTCAAGGCTTCCTGCACAGCGCGTTCGGATTCATTATCAAGCGCGGAGGTCGCCTCATCAAGCAAGAGGATCGGCGCGTTGCGCAACATGGCCCGCGCAATCGCAATCCGTTGCCGTTGTCCACCAGAAAGCTTCACGCCATGCTCCCCCACCACGGTATCATAGCCCTGCGGAAGTAGGCGGATAAAGCCATCAGCACTGGCATTCTCGGCAGCCTTCACAATCTCTTGCTCACTCGCGCCCTCTTTGCCATAGGCGATGTTCGCACGCACGGTGTCATCAAAAAGAGCCGTTTCCTGACTGACCAGCGCAATCTTGCTGCGCAGACTCTTCATCGTCGCCGCACGAATGTCCATACCCCCGATAAGAATGGCCCCGCCTTCCACATCATAAAAACGGGGGATCAGGTTGATAATGGTCGATTTGCCCGCCCCAGAGGGGCCAACAATAGCGACCGTCTTGCCATGCGGAACAGTGATCGACACATGATCCAGCGCCAAGGTTCCATCTGGGTAACGGAACACAACGTCGCGCAGCGCAACGCTTTCGTCGCTCACATTCATCGCGATGGCTTGCGGCGCATCCACAATCGACGGCCGCGTGTCAAGGAGCGAGAAGACGCGCTCGGCCGCCGCTAGGCCCGCTTGAAGCTGGCCGTTCACCTTCGCGGCGCGGCGCATAGGATCAAAGGCAAGGATAAAGGCTGTAATAAACGAAAACAACGCCCCCGTTGTCGTGAGGCCTTGCTCAATGCGCCAATTGCCATAGAAGACAACAGTCGTAATGGCCATACCGCTCATCAGCTCCATCAAAGGATCGGAAAGCGCACTCACATGATAGTTTTTGATGGCCAGCTTAAAGATGTTTTCGGTCACGCCCTGCACGCGTTCATGCTCATGATTTTCCATGCCATAGCCCCGAACGTGCCGGATACCTTGAAAAATCTGGCTTAAAAGCGAGATAAAACGCCCCATCTCCTCCTGTGTGCGGAGCGAATAGCGCCGCATGTGCCGGCCAACCTTCGCGACAAAAAAGGCGGATACCGGAAAAACAAAAAAAGCGGCCAAGGAAAGCCGCCAATCCTGATAAAACATAACGGCAATCAGAAAAGCAAGCGTCAGCCCGCCCTTAAAAGAATTAGTCATGCACTCGCCAACCGCAGACCGCATAATGGTCACATCATTTGTCAACCGCGAAATCAAAAGGCCCGAGGCATTGGCATGAAAGAACGAAAGATCCGCCTCAAGAAGATGGCGATGCATTTGTTGTTGAACATCGGTCACGATACGCTGGCCAATATAGTTCATAATAACCGTATGGAAATAGGTTGCGACGCCCCGCGCAATAAACAGCCCCATAACAAGCCCGCCCAGCTTCAAGGCAAAAACGGAGTCCTGCCCTTTCCCCAGCTGGTTAATGATCGGCTCGATTGTTTTGGCCATAAGGCCTGTTGCACCGGCGGCAATCGCCATAAAGACAAACGATGCTACAAAACCTTTGATATGGGGACGGATATACCCACGAAACAACCGTGCGATAAGAGCTCCCGTCCGGTTGTCGGTCTTGGAAGAGGAAGAGGGATGAGAGGAAGACAAAGCGGATACCTATACAAGTTTCTTGAAACGGCGAAGCCAGAGCTTCCTTTTTTATAGACCTTTAGCAGATTAGAAAAGAGCCCCTCACTTCACTTGCGGCAATTGATCCTGCTTGGTCAGCGCCGTGGTGATTTCTTTGGCTTTTTCTGGGTTCATTTCAGCCATAACCGCCGCTGTACGCGCAGGCTTCATTTTCTGCACAACCCCCAGCAAAATGGGCAGCTCCAACGTCTCGAAAATCTTGGCGGCTTCCTTGGGCTTCATAATCTCATAGATTTTTACAAGATTTTCCAGCTGCGCTTGCTGCGCTTCGCTGGCCTGCCCCACTAACGTCTGCAGCTGGGTGCGAAGGCTTTCCATCTCTTTAATCTTCTGCTCAATACGTTTTTCAGCGACAAGGGTCAGGGACTCCCGCGCGTCTAGGTCTTGCGCACGCTTATCAAGCTGCTCACGGCGTCCCTGCAACTGGCGATAAAGCTCATTTTCCGGAGACTGTTTTTCCTTAATGGCGGGAGCCGAAGAAGATAAGGCCGCGGGGTCTTTCTTCGCCTCCCCCTCAGATTTTTTTTCGTCTGTCTTGGGGGCGGTGACCTTGGGCTCTTCACTTTTTGGCGCTTCGGCCTTGGCTTCTTCCTTCTTGTCAGTCCCCGCCGCATATACCTGCCGAACAGCGGTATAGAGCTTGCCGTCCACCACAGTATCCCACATGCCGCCAAGGCGCACTCCCACCAGCAACATCGCCGTCAAGATCATCAACGGCAAAAGAACGCGGGGATGAAGGGAAAGGGGGGACTTCATGGCCTAGCCCCTTTTGCCAAGAACGCGCAAAAGATCGCGTTCAGCCGCCGAGGAAGCTTGCTGCGGGGCGGCACTAACAGGCTGAGACGGAACCGCTTCGACAATTCTGGGTTTTTCCGGCTGTTTGGCCGCGCTCGCTTTAGGCTTAATCTCTGGTGAAGTGGTCGTCGCCGCCTCGCTCCCTCTTGTCATCTGCGTCGCCGTGTTGGACAAACGGGTCGCAATTTGGTCGGCGCTTTCAGTCAGAAAATGAAGCTCATCACGCAAGCTTTGGCCTTTTTCGATCAGCCTCTCTAAATCGTCGCCGCTGGAGCGCGAAACGCTTTTAAGCCCGCGAATACCCGCCTCGGCCCGTTCCACCGTCGAGCTAAAAACGGCAACAAACCGCTCCATATCCGCGCGTTGCGCGCGCATATCGGCCAATTGTTGCGTCAGCTTAATGGCATAGGAAATGCCAGCAATCAGAAAGCCGATCAGAACAATATCTAAAACAAACCCGATGAGACTGGTCATTGATGTTTCTCTGCCTCCTGCAAAGTGATTTCATCCACGCGCACGGCAATGTTGTCATTAACGGATCCCATGCGCCCCTTAAAGAGGGTTACCTCGCCCGCACGAAGGGCCACAAGGTCGTCGGGCTTGACGTTCAGCATCAGCCTTGAGCCAACCTTCCAATTCATCACATCACCCAGCGGCATCGAGACTTCGTCCAACACAGCATCCATATGCATATTGGTCATCAAAAGCTCATTGCCCAAATGGGTTTCCCAAATGGAATCGCGCCCGAATTTTTCACCCATGAACATCTGCAAAAGAAGCTCGCGCACAGGCTCTAACGTCGCGTAAGGGATCAAGATTTCGATACGCCCGCCACGGTCTTCCATGTCGATGCGAAGCTTGGCCAACACGGCTGCGTTCGCGGGACGCGCAATGGTGGCAAAACGCGGGTTGGTTTCAAGACGGTCAAAACGGAACGTGACGGGCGAGAGCGGATCAAACGCGCCGCTAACATCGGCCAAAATCACACGCACCAACCGCTCGACCAGATTGCGCTCAATCGTCGTATAAGGCCGCCCTTCAATACGCATGGCCGCCGTGCCGCGACGACCGCCAAGAAGAACGTCCACAATCGAATAGATCATGGCGCTATCGATGGTCATCAGCGCTGAGTTGTCCCATTCCTCGGCCTTAAACACCGCCAGCATGGCAGGCAGAGGGATCGAGTTCAGATAATCGCCAAACCGCACCGAGGTAATTTGATCAAGGCTAACTTCAACATTGTCCGAGGTAAAATTGCGCAAGGAGGTGGACATCATGCGCACAAGACGGTCGAACACGACCTCGAGCATCGGCAGGCGCTCGTAATTAACAAGCGCGCTGTTGATAAGCGCCATAATGCCAGAGTTATCCTGCGATGCTGGGCCGCCGCTAAAGCCCAAAAGAGAATCGATCTCGTTTTGGCTGAGAACGCGCGTGGCCCCGCCTTCAGCCGAATCGCCGCCTTCAGCCATAGCAGCCCATTCGGCCGCTTGGCGTTCTTCCTCACTCATTTCGGCGGCTGGCGTTTCGTCGGTCATGGTCAAGATTCAAAGGTCATAGGGTCAAAGCATGATACGTTTTTTAAGCCAAAAAAAGGGCTGTGTCACCCTTTTCCACAAGCAGAGTCTTCTTATTGGACGAGCATTTCCTGAAACAACACGTCTCGAACGCGGATAGGTTTAACAGCCTCGGTCACGCGCAACAACAATTCTTCTCGCAAACGATAAAGACCTGCCGAACCCCGCAAATCTTCGACACGCAATTCACGAAGATAAATCTGAAAGTGATCGATAATGCGCGGCTTTAACGCTTCAATCGCTGGCACATCCTTTTCATCGGCCAGTTCAAGATTAACCTTTATTTTAAGGAAATTAGGCCGTTTTCCGTCACCACTGAGATTGACAAGGACATCACCCAGCGGAAAGAAAACGGGGGCCACCTTCTCATCTTTCTCTGTGCCCGCCTCTTCCCCTTGCGCCGCAGCACCCTCTGTCTTTTCAGCGGCATGGTCGGCAGCGTTTTTCTCACCACCATGCGCCGCGCCTTCTGCCGCCGGCTGGCTTCCACCTAAAATACCGGAAAAGAACAACCCCGCGCCACCACCCGCCAAAACAACAAAGGCAGCCGCCGCGATGATAATCATCATCTTCTTGCTGAGCTTCTTCTTGGGGGGATGAAGGCCTTCTTCGCCCTCGCCTTGGCCTTCTTCGCCCTCAGCCGCGCCTTCTTCCTTGGCCTCGTCGGGTTTTTCGTCTTTTTCTTCTTTAGCCACGGCATCTACTCCTGCTGAAAAGGCGGTTATCCCGTCCAACTTAACCCAACCAAGTTTGGTTAACAAGGCGTTAGGTTCCCTTGAAAGGCGGCAGTTTCTGCCCTGTCCAAAGGACTTTTTTGGCCAGAAGGCCCCAAGCCCTAAGACCGAGAAACACACCCAACACATTGATACATATATATTATTGTGTTTGGCATGGAGTCTGCAAGGTAGAGGCTGTTATCACCTTTTACCCGCTTTGAGGACCCATGCAAGGAGCCGGCCTTATCCTAACCTCGTATCAAGACTCGCTTACGCGGGCGTTGGATATTACGGCCAACAATGTTGCCAACGTCAACACGACGGGCTTCAAACGCGAAAACATCGCCTTTGATACCTATCTTATACGGCCAGCCCCGCAACAATCCTTTCAGTTTGCCGTCGAAAAAGGAACCTACCGCGACGCGGCGCAAGGCTCTACCCTGACGACGGGCAATCCTTTGGATGTTGCTATTCAAGGCCAAGGCTATATCCCCATCCAAACGGCGGCAGGCATTCGCTATACCCGCGCAGGCTCGTTTCAGCTGAATAATGACGGCGATGTTGTGACAGCGGCGGGCGACAAAGTTATGGGTGACGGGAATCAAGCCATCACACTTCCCACGGACGCACGCGATATTCTGATCGGCCCCGATGGCACTGTCACGGCGATGTCCGGAACCGGTACAAGCGCCCTTCAAGTTGGCAAACTAAGCCTTGTCCAATTCCAAAACGAACAAGGCCTAACGCCTATCGGCAACAATCTTTACAGCACCGACGAAACACCGCAGCCCTCAACCGATGGCCGCTTTGTGCAAGGCGCGATTGAGCAATCCAACGTCCAGTCTATCACGGAAATGACGCGCATGATCGAAGTGTCGCGCACCTATCAACAAGTCGTTCATTTACTAGATCTTGAAAACGACCGTCAATCACGAGCCATTCAACGCTTAGGGAAGGCCACCGCGGCCTGAAACTAGAGGGAGAGACTAAAAATGAGAGCTATGAGCATCGGCGCATCGGGCATGCAAGCCCAGCAGCTTAACGTTGAAGTCATCTCGAACAATATCGCCAACATCTCGACGACGGGATTCAAACGCTCTCGCGCCGAGTTTCAGGATATGCTGTACGAAAACATGCGGCGCGTGGGTTCGCCCTCGTCCGACACGGGAACGCTGTTACCCTCCGGCTTGCAAGTTGGCTTGGGCGTCATGCCCGTCGCGACATACCGCATCAGCGAACAGGGAAACCTAACCGTGACCAACAATCAGTTTGATGTGGCCATTAACGGGCGAGGTTTTTTACAGGTTCAAGTCCCCGATGGCACGACGGCCTATACCCGCGCCGGTTCGCTGCAACTGAATGAAACAGGTCAGATTGTCTCCCCTGATGGCTTCCCTATTCTTCCTGCCATTACCGTTCCCGCCAATGCGCTTTCGGTCACCATTAATGCCTCAGGACAAGTCACGGCAACCATCGACGGACAAACAGCAGAACAAAGCCTTGGCCAGCTTCAACTCGCCACCTTTATCAATCAAACGGGCCTTGAAGCTATTGGCAATAATTTGTTGAAAGAAACCGCCGCCTCTGGCTCGCCTACCGTCGGCAATCCGCAATCTGCTGGCTTTGGCAGTCTTGTCCAAGGTTCGGTTGAAAGCTCGAACGTCAATGTCGTGTCCGAAATCACGGGCTTGATCACCGCGCAGCGCGCCTATGAAATGAACTCGCGCGTGATCAAAACCGCCGACGAAATGCTGACCACCATCAGTCAATTGAGGTAGCCGCCTATGACTCGTCACTTTCTGTATGGTTTTATGGCTTTGATCCTCGCGGCGCTTCCCATGCCCTGCCTTGGGCAGGACGCCGTGATGCTGCGCCCCGTAAGATCGGTCGAGCACGATGCCATACGTTTAAGCGACGTATTTGAGGGCGTGCCAGAGGGCCAAGATGCCGACATTGCCGTATCGCCCGCACCTGGCAAAAGCGTAACCTATAACGCACGCATTGTAACCGGTGTCGCCAAGCGGCATAATCTTGCTTGGCAGGCCCAAAGTCAGGCCGATCAAATCGTTTTGACCCGCGCCGCGACACATATTACGCCCGATATGATCCAAAAGGTTGTGCTTGCCAAGATTCAGGAAGAGGTACGCTTACCGTCCGATTCCCCTGAGGTCGTTTTCGACAACAAGCACATGGATATTCTGTTGCCCAGTGAACAAGCCCCCGACTTTTCTCTGGTCAACTTTTCCTATGACCAAACCTCACACCGCTTCCACGCCGCGTTGTCCTTACCCACTATGCCGCAGGCGCCAAGCCAAACGATTTCTGGTCACCTTGTCATCAAAAAATCCGTCCCCGTTCTAGCCCATAGGCTAACGGCGGGCACAATGATCGGGGCACACGATCTGGATTGGATCACGGTTCCCGAAGAACAGATTAACAACGATGTACTGGCGCAAGCGGACGCCATCGTCGGGCAAGAGCTTCGCCGCGATCAAGCCGAGGGTGACTTTATCCGTACGCGTGACGTGACGCCGCCTCGTCTTGTGACGCGCGGGTCGCTTGTCACGCTTAAAATTGAAACGCCCCTCATGCTGATCACAACGCAAGGTCGTGCCTTGCAAGATGGCGCAAGAAACGACGTGGTGCGCGTAAGAAACAACCAAAGCAACCGTATCGTCGAGGGACTTGTCGAAGCCGATGGCGTTATTCGCGTCATGCTTTTACAAAAGGTAGCTGTCCTTGATGCCGCAAAGGAAGAATAGAAAATGCCTCGCTCTCCGCTTTTCACGCTCGGCCTTGTTTGCCTCCTCGCCTTCAGCCTTTCCGGCTGCAACGCCCTAACGCGCGCGCGGGAAGTCGGTGAAGCGCCCCCACTAACCGCTGTGCAGGATCCGTCCATGATTCCAGGGCCGAACCCCGTTAAGATGCCGATGCCCAATCCCGATATGGGCGAGAAACAAGCCAACTCCCTTTGGCGCACAGGCTCACGCGCTTTCTTCCGCGATCAACGCGCTAGCCGCGTGGGCGATATCCTGACCGTCCTGATCAGCATTGATGAAAAGGCGCAAATCTCAAACGAAACAAAACGGACGCGCACCAATTCCGAGGATGCCAACGTCACAAACCTTTTTGGCATTGAATCGCAGCTGACCAAAGTTCTGCCAGAAGGCGTGACAGGCGCAAATCTTGTGGAAACAGGCAGCAACCTTTCCAACGCCGGCAAAGGCTCTGTCGATCGGTCGGAGAAAATCAATCTGCGAGTGGCCGCCACCATCACGCAAATTTTGCCCAACGGCAACCTTGTGATGGCCGGACGGCAGCAGGTTAATGTTAACTTTGATATGCGCGAGTTGCTTGTCACGGGCGTTATCCGCCCCGAAGATATCAGCGCGGAAAACACTGTCAAATACGATCAGGTGGCCGAAGCGCGCATTTCTTACGGTGGTCGCGGGCAGATTCAAGACGTCCAGCAGCCACGCTATGGCAGCCAAGTCATGGACATCCTGATGCCCTTCTGATTTTTGGTTAATAACCCTGCTCACCTGTTGCATGTCGGGCCAAAGAACGTCATGATGCGGGCGCTATGAATGAAAACAGCCCCAAACAACACACCGTGGCGCTTAGCCTTGGATCGAATGTTGGTGACCGCCTTGCTTACCTTCGCAAGGCCAAAGAAGCGCTTGCGCCTTATGTCACGCTTAAGGCTTGCTCTGACGTTTATGAAACGATTTCGGCCTATGCCGGCGATCAGCCTCTTTTTCTGAACGCCGCCTTATGGGGCACAACGATCTTTGACCCAAAAGGCCTTCTGTACACCATCAAGGACATTGAACTATCGCTGGGACGGCTGCCAACCTTTCACTATGGCCCACGAACCATCGATATTGATATTGTTTTTTTTGATGATTTGGTCATGCACACGGCCAATCTGGTCATCCCTCACAAATTGATGAGTGAGCGCTCCTTCGTCCTCAAGCCCTTGGCCGACATATGCCCTGAGTGGGTTCATCCGGATCTTGGAAAAACGGTTCAGGCCCTGTGGGACGAACTCCCCAAAGAGGACATCATTACCCTCATCGATACGCTTTAGGGCTCTAGATTCTAAACAAACCGCAGCGAGTCCGCAGGATCGCCTTGAAACTGGAAATTGCCGACATGCATCAGTTTCGTTTCGCGATCCAACCATATCTTGCCGCCAAGCTTCCGCCAGCGATGGCAGAAGGTAAAGTCTTCGCTTAAGTACGTGCCCGTTTCGGTATCCACAACGCAATCGAACAAATTATAATTATTCTGGCTTGGGTTTTTCGGGATAGGATAGGTCTGCGCCATCTTATATTTTGTTTCAGGATAAGCGGCGACCATCTTCTCCGCCGCGCTGCGCTTAATGAGCATAAAGCCCGTCCCCGCATAACTGCCCGTCACAAAGCCGTTCTTCTCCTCTAGCTCGTCGCCTTTGCAAGGAATGCCGACGTAATTAAGCCCTGCATGAGGCAGCTCGTCTTCGCTTGCCGTGGTCGCATGCTTGGCCACTTGGGGCCAATGGATAACCTTTAGCGGGTACATGCCCGCCACAACCTCTTGATCCATGTCCAGCATGCGCGACAGCGCCTCTGGCGGAAAGCCAATATCGGCATCAATAAAGAAAAGATGGGTCAAGCCGGGCATATCCAAAAACTTTGCCACCAGCGTATTGCGCGCGCGCGGCACAAGGGAGTCGTGCGCCAGCAAGCCAAGCGTGAACATAATGTTGCGCGAGGCGCCATAGGCCAACAAACGTAAAACAGACTCCATATAAACGTGGGTCACAAGTCCGCCGTAACAAGGCGTCCCGATCAGAACATTTGAGTATTGCATGGGGGAATTCCTTTAAAACGATTCACGCGTGGACAAGATTAAGCCAATCGTAACCGGATTCAAAGGATTTGCTAACCATAATCAAAGGAATTCGTAACTTTTTGCAAAAAGATAAGGGCCCGCTTTCGCGGGCCCTTATCGAAGGCTGCAAAAGGCTGCAGCCAAAACTCGTTAAGGAGGCCGGTTGTTAAACCGCGCGCTGATGCGCTGGCAGGGTCAATCCCACCTCGTGCACCGCACGGACCATGCGTTCGCCAATGCTGCCCACACGGGCGGCGGCGGCGGCATAGCTACCGGTCGAGCGACGGATGGCGGACAGAGTCTTGTCAAGCGCAACCAGATTGGTCTGGTTGGTCATCGCGATGAGCCTCTCTAAGGTTTCATCGGTTGACGGAGCAAGATACTGATAGTCGAATTCCTGTGCCATGGTAGTTCTCTTTGGTTTGAGTTTATCCGCTTTTGGCGGCTCCTTATCAAAAGCGACTCAGTCGATGTGTCTCTCTTGATATATTCACCTTAGCGCGCATTGCTGAATCTGAAGTTAATAGCGGCCACTTTTTTTGAAGAAAAAGTACGAATTTTTGGCTGAAACCTTAGGGTTTTCGAAGGTTTTATTGACAAACTATTAACCGTAATCGTGTATAATAAGTAAACGTGAAAAGGTGATTGGCTCAATTGTGTAAGGAAAACAAATATGTCCAGTATTTTTTCTAGCGCCATTTCCGGCATGAACGCGGCGGCCACTCGTTTTTCAAATGCGGTGACGAATATCGTTAATGCTTCGTCAACAGGTCGCCTTCCGAATTCTTCTGAAAAAAAGGCAACATCGTATCAACCAACCGATGTGATCACGCTTTCCAATGATGTCGGGGACAATCATTTGGGCGTCACCACAGCCATCATACCACGCGATCGCCCTTATAGTGTGGCGCGTGATGTGACCTCGCCTGATGCCAATGCAGAAGGGTTGATCGCCGTGCCGAATGTTGATCTTACAAAAGAGATTGTGGATACGATGATGGCGGAGCTTGCCTATAAGGCAAATGCCAAAGTGATCGCGGCAGCAAAGCGCACTGAAGAAACGCTTGTCAACACGCTGGCGTAAAAACACCTTCTTTTTTATTTATGACAGGAGCCGAATTGTGTGAGGGACTTTGTGCGCCCTGCGGTATCGCATATCCACGGCTTTTCTGGTTTCGCGTTCGCGACAATATACGCAACCAACAACACGCCAGAGACAATAAAAATAATTCCGAAAACAAGGGACGGCCATTCGGATTCTTTTTTCTTTTTCTGCTGTTGCATGCGTTTATGTCACCCTAGGCGCCCGCTTTTGTCAAGGGCCGCTGTTTTAGGCCGCTTCAGCTGTCGACGTATTGCAAAGGAGGGCGGACAGAGCCGATACGCTCTTGGCCTGACGCAGCTTCTCGCAAAGACTGTCGTCGCGTAAGACACGCGAGACAGCGGCCAAAGCATGAAGGTGATCGGCTCCCGCTGATTCCGGCGCCAACAAAAGAAAAACCAAATCAACGGGACGCTGATCAATGGAATCAAAATCAACAGGGGTTCCCAGCCGAACAAAAAAGCCGCAGACCTTCTCAAGCCCCGCGACCCGTCCGTGAGGAATGGCGATGCCTTGCCCGACCCCTGTCGTGCCCAGCTTTTCACGCTCCCACAAAACATCGAACACAACATGCTCTTCCAGACCCAACTGCGCAGCCGCATGCTGCGCGAGGGCCTGAATGATTTGTTTTTTGTCCGTTGCGGCAAGATCGGCCAAGACGGCCTTGGATCCGAGCAAATCGCAAAGAGCGGCGGGCTTGTTCATCGCCTGTTGTCCTTACGCTTTAGAGCTATCGCTAGGGTCGACCCAGCCAATGTTGCTGTCGGCGCGGCGGTAGATCATGTTAAGGCCACCATGGGCCTTGTTCCGGAACATCAAGGCAGGCAGATCGCCAAGATCAAGACGCATCACGGCTTGGCTAACTGTTAGCATTTCAATCGGGGTTGTCATCTCGGCCACAACAAGCGGATTATCATGACCCGCCTCTGTTTCGTCGGCCTGCTCGGCATTCAAAACAAAAGATTGCGCAATAACGGCCTGAGCGACAGGTTGTTCTTGATGATGATTCTTCAGACGGTTTTTATGGCGGCGGAGACGCTCGGCAATTCTCTCAGCGGCTTGATCAAAGGCAGGGTAAGGCTCTGCCGCGCTGGCGTTGCTTTGCAGCACAAGGCCGCGACCGGCATGAACGGTAATGTCAGCACGAAACATATGAGCTTCGCGCGAAAACGTGATGTTGGCATCAAGAGATTCACTGAAAAATTTACCAATGATTTCGCCAAGCTGTGTTTCAACATGTTGACGCAAAGCGTCGCCAACATCAATTTGCTTGCCTTTAACGGAAAGTTGCATGAAAAAACCTGAAAAGTTGATCGTTACGAAAAGACCCTGTTTAAAGAGACCCTTCTTTGTCGAAAGAAGAAGCCTCATGCGGGCCACCTGCGCCAAGGAACCTTTGCCCCCAGCAAGAGAGCCAAGATAGCTGCTTGCCCCAAGGAGTCAAGCCTTGTCGGCAATGAGGAAGGAGTATCCTTGATTTTGTTGGATAATACTTTCTTATTCTCAAGGCCGTCTTGGTAAAAAAGTCCTTAACAACAAAACGCCGCCCCGTCAGCCAAATCCTAACCATTTTGTGATAGGGTAGGGGAATAAAAACAAGGGCGATTTTTGTTAAACACCATGACTCTTTTAAATCAATTCAAGAGAGCGGGACAAAAGCTTCTCACCAGAGCCTCGCCGCTTTTACAAAAGGCGTTACCGCTAATTGTGATCTCGCAGGTCTTGATCGGCTGTGCAGGGTTTTATAAAGCGCCTCCTCTCGATCCTTCTGTCCAAGAGGAAATCAATAAAGCCTTAATCGCAGAGACAAAAGGCGTTCCTTTTCGCGTGATTGGCTATAATGAATTCAACGAGCTAAAAAACACCATCAAAAAATCGGTGCGCGGCAATAGAGAGAATGGGGGATTAAAAGAGAGCGCCTATAATAAAGCAAGGGGGGAACTATCCAATTTTGTTTTAAGTCACGCCAAGTCGCTTACGGGGGAAAAACAGGATCAAGAATTTCAGACTGCTCTTAAAACTTTATCCGAGGCGAGCCTGCTCAATTTAATTTCTACTGGTGATCGAGAAGGTGACAAAGAAAAAACGTTTGTCCTTCAACTTATTACTAACCTAAGGACGCCTTTTTATCTGGTCGTATTGGACGGCGATAATATTTATAAACCTACTAGCGAAGATGCCGCCTTTTTTGATTCAAACACTGGCTTAAAGGGCCTGCAAGAAGCCTTGGGGCACAGCCCCCTTCTTGTTCGCCTAGCCCTCGCTTCACATGAATTTGACCACGTCGGTTATTCTTGGTTTAAACCTTCTGCTTTTACCTTTGATAGAGACGGTATTTCAGAGCAAGCCGCTCTTGTGATCACGGAAAAACAAGACGAGCTTAACGCTGAAGCTTCCGCTGATCTGAGCATGGCCAAAACCTTTATCAATCTTTTGAACAATAAAGTCTTCGTGTACGATTATATGATGCAACGCGCTTTGCAAACTGCCCTCGCTAACGATGCAACACACGCGACGCATTTCGCGATAGCACAATACATGACAAAAGTTGCGCCAGACATGCCCATTCCCGCTCCTTTTCTAGAAAAACCAACGATCACAGAAATACAGATGGGTCACGGAGACCTTGCTCTTTTATATCAAAAAACAGGTTGCGAGGTTGAGGGAGACGTTTTTCCCCAAAAAGAAGAAGAAATTATGGCTCTCTACGAAAAGCGTTTAGGAGCTATAGCCGCCGTAGATGTCAACACGCTTGCTTCCCCCTACCAAAAAACCATTATAGCGGGAGCACAAGAAGCGTTAAAATACTTTCAAAAAAAGATGGCGCCCCAGCCAACGCCAAGGGCTGACGTTTCACCCCTTTTGGGCGTTCGCGCCAATCCCTATGCGCTAACAAAATAGCTCCCTAAACATCCCGCTTTTCTCGTCGCCTCTGCGCTGAAGTGGGGATGTGCAGACTTTCGCGGTATTTGGCGACGGTGCGCCGCGCGATGTCGATGCCTTCGGCACGAAGCATTTCCATCAAGCGATCATCCGATAGAATGGCCGTTGACACTTCCGCATCGATCAGCGCCTTGATCCGCTCACGCACAGCAAGGGTTGAGACGCCTTCAGCCCCTCCACCTGTCGTAGGCAGGGAGCCTGTAAAAAAGTATTTCAGCTCAAACATGCCACGTGGCGTGGCGATGTATTTGTTTTGCGTAACGCGGGACACCGTCGATTCATGCATCTCGATCACCTCGGCAATGTCACGCAGGATAAGCGGCTTAAGATGCTGCACGCCATAGATAAAAAACTTGTCCTGTTGTTTAACAATTTCCGAAGCAACTTTCAGGATCGTCGTTGCCCGTTGGTGCAGGGCTTTAACAAGCCAATTGGCTTGCTGCCATTTATCAGACAAATAGGCTTTGTCCGCACTGGCACGCGCGCCCCCGATAATCTTTTCATAAAAAGATTCATTGGCCAGAACCCGCGGCAGCGTATCGTTGTTCAATTCAATGTGCCAACCACCGCCTGCAATAGGAGTCAACAATACATCGGGCGTAATGGGCGGCGCGACATCCGCCGTAAAAGCCAGCGCAGGCTTAGGCGTCAGGGCGCGGATTTCAGAAATCATGTCAGTCAGATCTTCGCTATCGACCCCGCACAGGCGCATCAGCGAGGCGCGTTCGCGTTTGGCGACCAGCTCTAGGTTCTCCAAAAGTATAGCCATCGCAGGATCCAACCTGTTTTTCTCGCGCAGTTGGATCGTCAGACATTCCTTCAGCGACCGCGCAAAGATGCCCAAGGGGTCAAGGCGTTGCAAACGGCTAATAATCGAATCGAAAAAGACGGACGTAACACCAAGCTGCGCACGCACAACATCCAAATCAGCGGGAAGATAACCCGCATCGTCCAAAAGCTCGACCATCGCGGCGGCCATCATACATTCGGCAGGATCAGAAAAATCCATATGAATCTGGCTAAGCAAATGGTCGCGCAGGCTGGGAGCCTCAGCCACATTTTCGGCCCAATCATGATGCGGGGCCGAAGGATCATACTCGCCGCCGCTAGACCCCTGCGAGTCATAGGTGTCAAACGCCTGTTCATCCGGCGCGGCAACATCGGTTTTCTCGCCACCCTCGCCTTGCGTCTCACCATCAAGAGTGATGCCCGTTTCTTGTTCAGAGGATGCCTCGCCCCCCGAAGAGAAATCCTCTCCCTCGCCGCTTTCTAAAAACGGGTTGTTTTCCAGCTCGCCCGCGACGAACGCGCACAGATCCTGATTGGACAGTTGCAGCAGCTTGATCGCCTGCTGCAATTGCGGCGTCATCACAAGGGACTGCGTGGTGCGAAGATCAAGGCGGGGGGAAGAAACCATCGCGCCTTACATCCGGAACTCGTCGCCCAGATAGACGCGGCGAACGTCGGCATGCGCGACAATCTCATCGGGCGTGCCTTCCATCAAGACGCGGCCATCGTGGATGATCGAAGCGCGATCCACAATCTCTAGCGTAGCGCGAACATTGTGATCGGTAATAAGAACGCCAAGACCACGATCACGCAAATGAACGACCAAATCGCGAATATCGCCAAGAGCAATAGGATCGATGCCCGCAAAAGGCTCATCAAGAAGGAGGAAATGGGGCTGCGAGGCAAGCGCTCGTGCGATTTCAACGCGCCGTCGCTCACCGCCCGAAAGAGCCATGGCGGGGGCACGGCGCAAATGCGTAATGCCAAACTCGACCAAAAGATCGTCCAGCATCGCTTCCCGCGTATCGCGATCAGGTTCGATCACTTCCAAAATCGCGCGGATATTATCCTCGACATTCAGGCCGCGAAAGATAGAAGCTTCCTGAGGCAGATAGCTAAGGCCAAGGCGCGCCCGGCGATACATGGGCAAGGCGGAAACGTCCATGCCATCGATAGCAATTGTGCCCATATCGGGCGTGATAAGCCCCGTGAGCATATAAAAACACGTTGTCTTGCCCGCGCCATTTGGCCCCAAAAGACCCACGACTTCGCCGCGCCGCAAGGACAGGCTCACATCATGCAGAACGGGGCGACCACGATACTGCTTGCCCAGATGGGCCGCCTCTAGCCCCGCCCCTACCTCAGGGGAGACAAGAGCCGTCGCGGCAGGGTCTCCTGCAAACGGGATGATCTTTCCGGCGCGTTTTACCTTCATGGCTTGGCCTTTTCTTTTTTCGCGCTTGAAGAAGGCAAAAGGACGCGAACGCGACCCGATCCACTATTGATCAGGCGGCTTTGACCGCTTGTGAAATCGACAAGGGCTTTATCGCCCGCCAGTTGCGTCTGTCCGCGCGTGATGCGGACATGATTGGACAAAACGGCGCTGTTCTTTTGGGTATCGTACACACCCTCATCGCCGCGCGAGATGCCACCATCCTTGGTCACGATAATGACGTTGCCTTTGGCGATCAAATCCGTCATCGCCAGTTGGCCTTGGGGATTGGGCGCAAAGTGCGCGGTCAGCACATCGGCCTCAACGCGGTTCGCGCCTTGCTCGCCAATAGCATGCCCCCGCGCGATGGCCGTTTTCTTGTTTTCGTCGTATTCCAACGAGTCCTTGGCCGTCACAACATTCTTTTCCGTGATCAACTTCAGATTATCGCCCGTCACTTTGATAAAGCCGCTGTCCGCATCATACACGGCCTTTTGCCCAAAAACCTGCTGCGTAGGGCTATAAAAATGCACGTTGCCTTCGGCGGTCATGCGGTCAATGTCGCCGCCTAAGGCCTGAGGCTTGTCTTGTTCCTTCCCCTTGGTAGTAGGGACAGGCTGCACTTTGGTATCGCGTTGATGCGCTGTCAGAATATCGGCCTCAATCGTCTTGTCGTCGCGCACAGCTTTGGCCTTGCCACGCGCCACATAAAGCTGCGTGTCCTGATACCATTCAAGGCTTTCATCGGCAGAAATCTCAATGGGGCCTTGCTGCGCGGCGCAAGGCGGCGCGGCCCCAAGAAAAAAGCCAAGAGAAAAAACAAGGAGGAAGAATATGCGCAAAATCATAAAGCCTATCGTGAGGGGGAATGATTGACATTAGGTTTATCAGAGCGAGGCCTTTCCTGCAAATCAAGTGTGGCCGTCGCGGGCCCCGTTACTACAATCGTGCGCCCCGAATCCAGCGCGCGGAACCCCGCCCCCCGAATAACACCAAAGTTTCCATTGATAACAACTGGTTGAGTTCCCCACGCGAGGCCTTTGGGCATATCGACATTCATTTCGCTAGAGGAAAAACGATACCCCTTATCGTGGAAAAACTCGACATTGCCGCCAAGCCATAATTGTTTTGTGTTTTGGTCAAGGCAGCCACGATCCGCCCGCCCATCCAGCCACGCGCCGTTATCTAAGGCCAACTCTCCCTTGGGCCCCTCTAAATCGATCAAATTCTTGCTGGTGGCCGCCTGAAGCGCCCTGTCCGCCGTAAGCGTATAGGGATGGCTTTTGGCATCCAGCCCGTTAAGGTTGAGCTTTTCGACCATCAAATTCGGGACATTATCGACAACGGTCAGTGAAACGATGTTGGAATTCCACATCGGCCAAAGAAGGAGGAGGACGATCCCTAGCAATACGGTTACAGGCAAGACCCAACGCAAAAGCCCCACAAAGCGGCTATAGCCTTGGCTATCGGCCTTGGCGCGGCTTGTGTCTCGCGGACGAAGCGTCGCCAGCGTGTCCCGCTTTTCCTCTGAGGGTTCTGCTGGAGGGATGGGCTGTGTCATGTCTGTTAGTATAAACCTTAAGCTCTAAGGGCGTCCATCGCCGTTTGAAGGGAGGCGTACTCTGAATCATCCGGCGTAATCACGTTATGACGCAAGAAGAAGTCGATCAAAACCAGATTGCAATTGAACTTAAAGCGATCCGTCTCGCGCACCAAAGCCAACACCTCTTGCACAGGCATCAGCGTAAAGCTGCCGACTTCGCCGTCCGTATTGGTGGGGACAACGCCTTCCTCCATCTCCAAATCAAAGATAAAGAGCGTGTCGTTACGTAGACCCTTCATCTTTTCAACCTTATAGCTGAGCGAGCCAGTAACCACGGCGCTTTTCACAATGTCGGGGCTAAGCCCTGCCTCTTCCCACGCTTCTTTAAGAAGATTTTCCGCAATGCTGAGGCCTAAAGGCAAGCCACCACCAATCATGTTATCCAACTTGCCAGGATCGATCCGTCTGTCCGTAGCGCGTTCGGCAATCCACAAATAAAGCCCGTCTGCGCGGCGCACAAAGCCGTTTACATGCACGCCATGCCCCTTGACCCCAAACCAAGGGATAGCGGCGCGGTCGATCCTCGCGAGCGACTCATCGCCCCACTTTTGAAGAACGGGATAAATCTCGCCGTGCAGCGGAACACCATGAAAATCGGAAAGGAGACAGCTGGCCTTCCACAAAGCAACTGTGCGCGGCTCAAACGCATCATGGGGCGGCGCAAGGATCAGAGAATCGCTTTGAATCTCAAAGCCCTCTTCTTCCCCCAAGAACAACCCAATCTCTCGCCTCACCCAGCCCACAGAAAAGCCGCCCACAATAAAAGGCATCAACAACGACAGGTTGTGATGGGTGCAAGCGCGGACATGCCGCATAAAGCCGGAGGTCTCAATCATTAAAAGCACTCTACAAACATAGACCTTGGGACTTTTACGGCATCACGACGAAAAGGCAAATGAAAACGGCCCCCGCACCATCACGCGCGGAGGCCGCCTCTTCCCTGTTCTTACGATGCACTTAGATCAAGCGCCAAAAGCTAAGCGCTTGTGTCAACCGTCGTACCGCGACCAGACTCTACCGGTGGCGGCGGAGGGGGCGCTTGTTCGACTTGAACCGGCGCTGCCGCCGCCAGCGGCACACTAGCCGTTGCAACTTGCGTAGAAATGGCTCCTTGTTGAGCTATGACCCCAATGCCTGTCATGAGTATCTCCATCAACTATGAATCTCTTTATGATTTCTATTATGCCTCATAATGATTGCGAAATGAATAAGATTGCGGCTTATTTTTATAAAGAAGTTAATAATTCATTAATAACGTGAGGATTCCCCCACAACCATCAGTTTTTCTTGTCTTTTCTGTACGAGTCCAGAACGCTGCGGAACATGTCAACATCAGACAAACGGCCCTGAACCGCATAAATATCCTTCATGCCCGTCATTTTCTCGGGGCTTGTCAGGACATGAAACACGCCCGCCTTGCTGGTTTTATCCATAGCGGCCCCATATTCCGCCGCCGCGTGGTCAAGCCCCGTCAAATCCCCCGCCTGCGCCATAGCGACCACCGCATGAACAAGCCACGTGGCCTGTTCCTCGTTTAAAGACACCCCTGCCTTAAGCGGCCCCACGAGCGCCAGCAACGCCTTGGTCGCATCGCCCCACTGTTTGGCGCGAAGGGCCATATCGGCGCGGAGCAAGAGGGTGGACTGGCCACTTCCTTCTGGCAAGGCCGCCAGAGCCTCTTGATATTTACCCATCTCGGACAAGGCACGCGCACGGAGCAATTGCCGCTCGTCCTTTGTCTTTTGCGACAAGGTCGCCGCATCGCCTTGGCTTTGGTCGAGAAGGGCCAAGGCCGCCTCAGCCTTGTGGTCCAAAAGCCGAACCCCCGCAAGGCGCGTGAGCGTTTGCGCTTTTTCTTCCGGCTTCGTGCTGTTCTTGATTAGGGCTTCAAGGAGTTTGGCTGCCTGATCCAATAAATCAATATCCACAAGGCGCTCGGCCAGATTGCTGCGAACGTCATTCCCTTCTTCTCCGGCCGGAATTAAGTCCTGATGATCGGTATAAAGGGAAAGAGCATCGATAGGCGACATATCACGGCCAAGATCCGTCATATAGACATCATGGAACGTCTTGATCATATCCGTTCGCAACGCCGTCGTTTGCGGCGACGATGGGAATAAACGCAAAGCCTGTGACAACACGGCAAAACCGGCCTTGAAATCCTTGGCCTCCAGATAATAGCCACCTAGACGCTTTAAAATATCAAGCTCAAGATCATCGCCTCGCCACGCATAGCGCAGCCCTTCCAAACGATCGACCGCCTGCTTGGGGGTCAAGGATTTTGTCGCCACGCCCAAATCGATAAGAGCCAGCTCTGCGCGAATTTTATAAAGACGATCCGCACCCCGCACAACTTGCTTCCAAAGAGCTTCAGCCTTCTCAGCCTGCCCACTCTTGCTGTAAAGGACACCGCGCAAATAACGTGTGGCCGAAAGCGCAGCAGGAGAAAGGGATTCTTTTGCCTCTAGCTTGTAAAGCCATTCAGTGGCCTCTTTGTCTTGATCAAGAGCCAACGCGGACTCGGTCGCCAAAATGACAAATTGCGAAAATAGCGGATCCCCATATTGTTCAAGCGTCCCGCGCGATAAATTAAAGAGCTCGCGCGCCGATACAAAATCACGCGAAAGCGCCGCCCCATAAGCACGCCAAAGAACAATATCCGCCTGATCCTTTAACGCTGGCTGCGATAGATCCGCTAAGCCCTCTTGCACCCGCCCTGTCAGCAAACGAACAGCGCCGCGCAAAGCGAGAAAATCGGGGTAAACTTCAATTTCAGGAAGCGCCTTGCGAATAAGCTCAAGAAGCGCCAGCGCCTCATACCCCATGCCATGCGAAAAATAGAGCCGCGCAAGGTCAAGCCGTGGCAAAACGCGCTCTTCCTCGGAAACGGCTATGACGGTCTGCATCAATTTTTGCTGCGTTTGTGTAAAGGTTTCGCCTTCTTGCCCGCGCCATCTTTCAAAATCAAACAAGGGCTTTTCATTGGCACCGCCCTTATAAGCCCTATGAGGATCGCGCCCCATGTCCCTAAGGGGCGAAAGTTTCAGCCCCCCTTCCGCAGAGATCTCGATCCCGTCCGGCACAATCCGCGCCGTGACTTTCTCATGCCACGGCTTGATCACAAGCCCCTGCACCGCAGGAATAACCAAAAAATCAGACAGGCGTCTTTTTAACGTAAAAGCGCCCGTCTCTTTAAAGGGGATCACAATTAAATCATCCCCAACGACGGGATCGCGGAGCATCACAGGCTCTGGAGGGTTAGCAGAAGGAAGCAAAAGACGCGCCCCCAAGGCAAAATTAGGCTGCGAGAGGAATTCAGTTGAAAGCAACGCGGTTTCGCCCTGCGGAACCAAATATATCTCCCACGCCGTCCCTTTGCGCGTGGCCCGAACGCTAACCTGATCGGGAACGGCAATGCGAAAACCGGTTTGTCGTTGCAGCGCTATAGGCTCTAACTTAACGCGCGGCGGCGGCGAGGTCAGAAGGGCATCGCCCACAAGCTTGCGATCAAAGATAATGTTCACATACCCTGCGCGCGCAAAAATCGCCGTGCCGACTTCAATTTTAGGATCAAAAACGGCGACGGGCTGCGGCGGATGTTCTTGCGTGATCGTCCTGATTTCATTTTCCGTCTTGGCATCCAGTCTCGTCTCTGAGGCAAGGGGCCAATTAAGGGCGGGTTGCGATGGCGCAGGCTCGGCCTGCTTTGCTTCAACAGTCTCAAGGGGGGCGGGAGCAGGAACAGGATCCAACGATTCGGGCAGGGCTTTTTCGCCCTCAACGGGCTCCGGTGGCAGATCCTGTTTTTTAGCCTCTTCCTGCGGAGGGGGCTCTTCCTCTTTTACCGTCTCTTGAACGGCGGGCGTTGCGGCAGCAACGGCAGCCGTGGCAGGCGGTGATGCCTCAACAGCAGGAGGCTGTTTTTGCACAGGCGGCGGGGGCAAGTCGGGGGAAGGCAGCGCCACCACACGAGCCTGCGGCCCCGTTACATCAATCACAATCGAGCGATCGCTTATAAAATCTTTTAGGGTCGCCTGCGCCGCGATAGAAAAAGAAACAGCAAGGAGCGCGGAACCATCACCGCCAGCAAGAACCTGAAAGCCCTTGGCACGATCCAGCTTGGAAGGAGGTAAAACGGCCTTGGCCGCCTTGGAAAAACGAACAACCACCCGCTCCCCTGCCCGCTCGATCTTATAGCCCATACCTACGGGCGCGTCGAAAACGACGCGATCAAACAAAGGATGCTGCCCCGTCCTTAAAACGATGGAAGCCCCCCCCGCCGAGGCCTGCGCTGTTTTTTCGGCCGCCCCCAAAGGGGATAGCGCCAAGAAAAAGGCTATCAGGAAACAGGCTATAAAAAGGGTAACTCGCGGCATAGCGAAAAACATGGTTAAGAGTGGTCTTATACCGACGTCTATAATTAATGACACATGGACGAACAAATCCCCTTTCGTCATCCCGCTGAAAAGCGGGATCCAGCGCCGCGCGTCCGCGCGGCATAAGACTCTTGTGCGCCGTGGACACGGCGCGACTGGATACCGGCCTTCGCCGGTATGACGCTAAAGGGATATGCTTTCCATAAAAGTCAGTAGTTATGGCCGTTGGTATTAACCATTTAACCCATACCAAAGAAAAAAAATAGTTAGTTTTTTTCAAAAGCCCGACATTAAACGATCAATTTCGTCCTGATCGATGGCGTTCTTGGGCAATTGAGGGCCATTCAATAAAGCTTTTTCAAGATCTTTATCATCCGCGCCTCCCCCTGCACCATCGCCCGTGGCACTGCCCTCTCGGTGAATTTCTTCGCCAAGAGCCTTAAGAAGCGCCTCAACCTTATGGTCGATATATTTTAAGGTCTGCACAACCTTTGTAATGCGCTGCCCCGTTATATCCTGAAAATTACAGGCTTCAAAAATCCTTGTCGTGCAAGCAATCAATTGCTCACTCACTTCCGGCGCGCAATTGCCAGCGATGGCGCCAATCGTATCGCACACATCCATAATTTTGTTTGTGGCCTCTTCCGTCGCGCCAACAACGGCGTCAAGCTCATCCGTCGCATGAGGAATATGGCTGGCACTGATTTCCTTGGGCTTGATTTCGGCAATTTCTTCCTTGGCATGGCGAATATAGGTCGCCAACTCCTCAAGCTCGGAATAAAATTTTAAATCCGAAACCGTCACATCGCCCGTCAAACTCGCCACGACCTCACGGACAATCCCCGTAATGTCTTCAGCCGATAAAGGGCTGTGCGCCGATTGATGCGCTGCAACGATTTTGCTGTGTAGGCTCGTCTCAAGCGTTGATAAACGTTCGCTGTCATCCATGGTCGCTCTCCCGCTTATGACCTGTTATTAAAAAGCGCCAAGAACGGCAGATATTTTCTGCTTAAGCGTTTCAGCATTAAAGGGCTTAACAATATAATTGTTCACGCCCGCTTCCTTGGCGGCGGCCACGTTCTCAACCTTGCTTTCCGCCGTCACCATAATAAACGGCGTGCCAAGCAATTTGGCATCGGCGCGCACTTCCTTCAGAAACTGCAAGCCTGTCATGGGCTCCATATTCCAGTCGGAAATCACCAAACCAAAGGTACCTTCACGCAAAATTTTAAGAGCCATAGATCCATCGGTCGCCTGCGTGACGTTCTTGAAGCCAAGCTGCTTGAGCAAATTTTCAATGATCCTGAGCATCGTCTTATAATCATCGACGATCAGAATGTTCATATTCATATCAACGGCCATAGGCTGGCTCCTTCTTTACTTAGTTCCCTTCGGGCTAAGATGAAAATGCAGCAAGAACATAAAAAAATGGTTACCAACAGGGCGACTCTTGGGTCTTCCTCCAGAAAAAAGGGGGATCGCCCTCAAGGCCTTTGATAACAATCAAAATTATTCAAAATATGGAGGGTTCAAGCGTGATGTGTAGCCCGAAAAGAAGGGGCCTTACCCTGTCCAGACCCTATGGCATGATTATCTTGCTCTTCCATGCGCTTTTGCGTCAGAGAGCGCATATATGCCCCGCCAGGGCCATGCCCCGCGCTGTTATGGCCATCCTCAGTCGCCGCCATACGGAAGTACGCCATGACAAAAACGCGGATGGCCGCCGTCAAGGACGATCCTTCCGCCTTTCTCACGGCAACAACCGTGGCGATATCATGGATAGAAACATGTTCACGACGACAAATCTCGCGCAGACCTGTCCACATCTCTGGCTCAAGCCTCACACTTGTACGATGCGTTCCTATTGTAATGTTACGGCTAACCAGCCCACATTTTTCTTTTAGCTCAGAGGGTCTGTCACAAAGTTCAACCTGACTTGCCTTCCCAAAAGGGGGCTTAACATCAAACATCGAGGACATCTCTTTCTCCTACACTAAAGGGTTGTTGAAGAATGCCTACATATACACACGATGTGTGTGAATACATCCATGTATACACGCATGGGTATATTAAAACAAGTGACATTAACCATCATAGGTTGCATAGATATTAGTATGTTATTGTCTTATTTTGTTTTGTGCCTCTTTAGCCACACTACAATCATGGCAACCTGTGGTTGTTTTCGTTTTTCTTTTGTTCTTGTTTCTCCGCGCCCTGTGAGCCTTCGCGACAAGTCTTGTCGCTTATGCTAAAAACAAAAATCGCTCTTATAGAAAATGAGATGACCCCGCCATGACAACGTACGAAAAGAACCTTCCCGATAGAACCGTTTCAGCCCAGAAAACCTTTGGCCTTGAAACAGATTGGCAAGTTCCCGCCTTTTCAAAAACCGATGAGCATGTCCCCGCCATCGATCCGGCCTATCGCTTTGACCATGATACGACGATGGCGATTCTGGCAGGCTTTGCCTTTAATCGCCGCGTGATGATCCAAGGCTATCATGGCACGGGCAAATCCACGCATATCGAACAAGTGGCCGCGCGTCTTAACTGGCCTTGCGTGCGCATCAATCTGGATAGTCATATCAGCCGCATTGATTTGATCGGCAAAGATGCCATTGCGCTGCGCGACGGAAAACAAGTTACCGAATTCCGCGAAGGGCTTTTGCCGTGGGCGCTGCAAAACGCCGCGGCCTTAGTCTTTGATGAATACGACGCGGGGCGTCCCGACGTGATGTTCGTGATCCAGCGTGTGTTGGAAGCGGACGGCAAGCTGACATTGCTTGATCAAAACCGCGTCCTTCATCCTCATCCCGCCTTTCGTTTGTTCGCGACCGCCAACACGGTCGGCCTTGGCGACACGACAGGGCTTTATCACGGCACGCAACAGATCAACCAAGGCCAGATGGATCGTTGGAACATCGTGGCCACGCTCAACTATTTACCCGAAGAGGAAGAGATCGCGATTGTGCAGGCCAAGGTTCCCGCCTTTGCTGGCGCAGAAAAGAAAAAGGAAGTCGCCGCGATGGTAGCGCTGGCGAACCTGACACGCCAAAGCTTTATGAACGGCGATATTGCGACGGTCATGTCGCCGCGTACCGTTATCACATGGGCCGAAAATTGCGTGATTTTCAAGAATACGGCCACAGCCTTTCGCCTCAGCTTCCTCAATAAATGCGACGAGGCCGAACGCGCCGCGATTGCCGAGTTTTATCAGCGCTGCCTAGATAAAGAACTGGCGTTTTCCACCCGCCATGAGGTTCGGGATTAGCCGCGACGCATGACAGAACCCGATCCCCTAACTGCGCTTCGCTTTAAGCGCGCAACAGCGGCGGCCATCAAGGCCATCGGCCACCGCGCAGAAATAGAGGTCGCGTTTGTGCAAGGCGGTGACGGCCTTGAGGGCGAGCGCGTCAAGATTCAAGAACCTCCATCTACCTTGAACGAAGCCGACCGAGCATTGGTACGCGGTTTTGCGGATGCCGCCGCCGTTCGTCTGCGCTATCACGACCCTGCTTTAACGGTAAGCGCCCGCCTTTCCCCACAAGCCGCCAGCGCCGCAGACGCGCTGGAACAAGCGCGTTGTGAGGCCCTTGGTGCGCGTCACATGGCAGGGATTGGCAGCAATATCGGCGTGGTTCTGGTCGATCATTGCCAGCAAAAAGGCTTTCGCGCTGTCAAGTCCACCGCCGACGCGCCTCTGGCCGACGTGCTGCATTTACTGGCACATGAAGCGCTTTCCGGCCAACCCATCCCGCCCATCGCGCAAAAGGCCGTGGCTGTTTGGAGACCCCTTTTAGAAGGCCCCCTTGCGCCGCATTGGCCCAAGCTTCGCGCCGCGTTGCACGATCAAAACGCCTTTGCCAATGAAGTCGGGCAGGTTTTGCAGTCCTTGGATTTGATCGAAAAAGAAAATGTAAAAACAGCCTCGAACGCAGCGACAGAAAATCCTGCCCCACCCGAAAACGCGCCGCCGCCAGACGAAGAAGCGCCAGAGGAACAGCAACAAGCCGCCGCTGCGCAAGGAGAAGAGCAAGGGGAAGCCGAAGCTGATCAAACCGCTTTACAAGCTGAAGGCGCAGGCGAAGAAGAAAAGGATGAGGCGAAGGAAAGCGCCCTGCCCTCCACGTCAAGCGATCCATCGCAAGGGCCTGTCACGACCTATCGCGTTTTCACAACATCGTTTGATGAAACGGTGGAGGCACAGGATCTGTGCCCACCCGCCGAATTACAACGCCTTCGCCGCCTGTTGGATTATCAGGTACGTCATGCGCAAAACCTGATCATCCGCCTTGCCAACAAGTTACAGCGACGTTTGATGGCACAGCAGGTTCGCGCATGGGATTTCGATCTTGAGGAAGGCATTTTGGACGCGGCTCGCCTTGCGCGGGTTGTGGCCAACCCAATGGTTCCGCTCTCGTTCAAAATGGAAAAGGAAACGCCCTTCCGCGATACTATCGTCACAATTCTGATCGATAATTCAGGCTCTATGCGCGGCAGGCCCATTACGCTGGCCGCCACCAGCGCGGATATTCTGGCGCGGACGCTAGAGCGCTGCGGCGTGAAGACAGAGGTGCTGGGCTTTACCACGCGCAGCTGGAAAGGTGGGCGGGCGCGAGAAGCTTGGCTGGAATCCATCAAACCGCCACAGCCGGGCCGCCTTAATGAGCTTCGCCACATCATCTATAAAAAGGCAGACACGCCGTGGCGCCGCGCAAGGGTCAACCTTGGCCTGATGCTGCGCGAGGGTCTTTTAAAAGAAAACATCGATGGCGAGGCGTTGCTGTGGGCCCATGGCCGCCTTCTCGCAAGACCGGAAAATCGCCGCATTCTGATGGTGATTTCGGATGGTGCACCTGTGGATGATTCCACGCTGGCGGTCAATCCCGCCAATTACCTTGATCTGCACCTAAGGGCGGCAATCGAGTGGATCGAGACGCGCTCGCCCATTCAGCTGGTCGCGATTGGCATTGGCCACGACGTCACGCGCTATTACCGCCGCGCTGTCACGCTCACGAACGTCGAAGAGCTGGGCGGCACCATGACCGAGCAGCTCGCCGCGCTGTTTGATTAAATCCGTTTAGCTTGCCGCGCCGTGGCAGTGCTTGTACTTCTTGCCACTGCCGCAAGGACACAGCGCGTTGCGCGGCGTGTTGTGCCATGTATCGGGATTCTGCGAATCAAACGTGTGATGCATGGGAAGGGTGGCCAAGCGATGCCCCGCCGCCTGCGCATGCGCGGCCTGCAACTGCTCTAACGTCATTTCCTCTGGCGCTAGGCCGTGCAACTCGCGCAGCTCTTGTGCTTGACGAGCCGAGGCATATTCCTCCAGCGTCGGCATACGAACCTTGGCGTGCATCAGCGATTTGGTCACGGTTTCGCGGACGCTGTCCAACATCATTTGGAACAAACCGAACGCCTCGCGGCTGTATTCGTTGAACGGGTCGCGCTGGCCATAGCCACGCAAATGGATGCCCTGCCGCAATTGATCGAGCGCCAGCAAATGATCCTTCCACGCCACATCAAGAAGACCCAGAAGCGCTGCTTTTTCCGCCATCGCCATACGCTCAGCCCCGACCGTCGCAATCTTCGCTTCCATGGTGTCATCCGCGGCCTTGCGGATACGCTCTTCCATTTCCTCTTCCGCGATGCCTTCTTCGTGGCCCCAATCCATAATAGGGAGGTCTAGCGCCAGCAGATCGGCCACGCGCTCATTCAGTCCCGTTAAATCCCATTGTTCAGGATAGGAATGGGGAGGAATGGCATGCACCACCATCGTGTGAATAATATCGTGGCGCAAATCAACGATCGTCTCGCTGACCGACTCCGCGTGCATGATATCTTTGCGCTGTTCGTAAATAACTTTGCGCTGATCGTTCATGACATTGTCAAACTTAAGCAGGTTTTTACGAACGTCAAAGTTACGCGCTTCCACCTTTTGCTGCGCCTTTTCCAAAGCGGTGCTGATCCACGGATGCGCGATTTTCTCGCCCCCGCGCAACCCCAGCTTGGCCAAAACGGCCTCCATCCTGTCCGAGCCGAAAATGCGCATCAGATCATCTTCAAGCGATAGATAAAACATCGATGAGCCCGGATCGCCCTGACGGCCAGAGCGGCCACGCAGCTGATTATCAATGCGGCGTGATTCATGCCGCTCCGTTCCAATCACGAACAGGCCGCCCGCCCCCCGCGCCTTTAGCGCGTCGGTGGCGATATCGTCGCGAATGGCCTGCGCACGGCGATCATATTCCGCCTTGTCCGTGATGCCGCCAAGCTCCTGCTCTAGGCGCATATCCAGATTGCCGCCCATTTGGATGTCCGTGCCGCGACCCGCCATGTTGGTGGCAATCGTGACCGTGCCGCTGCGTCCCGCCTGCGCGATAATGGTCGCTTCTTGCTCATGGTAACGGGCGTTCAAAACGCTGTGCTTGATGCCGTTTTTCTTCAAAAGATCGGACAACACTTCCGATTTTTCAATCGACACCGTACCAACCAAAACGGGCTGGCCACGGTCTTGGCATTCTTTGATCTTAAGGGCGATGGCCTGATATTTCTCGGCCATCGTGCCATAGACTTCGTCTTCGCTATCAATGCGGGCGGCAGGAACATTCGTTGGAATCTCCACCGTCTCAAGATTGTAAATCTCGGCAAACTCCGCCGCTTCGGTCATCGCCGTACCCGTCATGCCCGCCAGCTTGGGATAGAGGCGGAAGTAATTTTGGAACGTGATCGAGGCAAGCGTCTGGTTTTCGCGCTGAATGGCCACATGCTCCTTAGCCTCAAGCGCCTGATGCAGTCCGTCCGAGTAACGGCGACCATCCATCATACGCCCCGTAAACTCATCGATAATGATGACCTTGCCGCCTTTGACGATATAGTCCACGTCGCGCGCAAACATTTTATGCGCCCGCAAAGCTTGGTTGACGTGATGCACAACCGTAATGTTCTGCGCGTCATAAAGCCCGCCACCCGGTGTCAAAAGGCCGCTTTCGCCCAGCAATTCTTCGATATGTACGTTGCCCTCTTCGGTCAGCGTGGCCGTCTTGGCCTTTTCGTCCAGCTCATAGTCAACGTCAATCAGTTGCGGGATCAACGCATCAACCTTCAGATAAAGATCCGACGAATCCTCGGCAGGGCCAGAGATAATCAGCGGCGTGCGCGCCTCATCGATCAAGATGCTGTCCACCTCGTCCACGATGGCGTAATTAAAGGGACGCTGGCAAAGCTCCTTAGCTTCAAACTTCATATTATCGCGCAAATAGTCAAAGCCGAACTCGTTGTTCGTGCCATAAGTGATGTCGGCATTATAGGCAACCTGACGCTCTTCGTCCGTCAAGCCATGCACAATGCACCCCGTCGTCAAACCCAAAAAGCCATAGACACGCCCCATCCACGCGCTGTCGCGCTTGGCCAGATAATCGTTCACCGTGACAACATGCACGCCCTTGCCCGACACCGCGTTGAGGTAAACAGCCAGCGTCGCCACCAACGTTTTACCCTCGCCCGTTTTCATCTCGGCGATTTTGCCCGAGTGAAGGACGATGCCACCACGCAATTGAACATCAAAATGGCGCTGGCCTAGAACACGCCTTGCGGCCTCACGCACCGTCGCAAAAGCTTCGGGCAAAATGTCATCCAGCGTTTCGCCTTTTTCCAGACGGCTCTTAAACTCAAGCGTCTTGGCGCGAAGCTGCGCATCGTCCAGCTTGAGAAAATCCGGCTCTAACGCGTTAATCGACGCGACAAGGGTATCTTGAGCCCTTAAAATCCGGTCATTATGGGAACCAAAAAACTTACGCGCCAACGCTGTAATCATCAAAAAAACCTCAACGGAAGTGTCAGTTAAGGGGCGTCTACCCCTTACGAATCAGGCCTCTTGCACGACAAGACGCCCATGACGTTTTATATGGGGACGAAGTCTTTGAAAAGCAAGATATCACTGCCTTTTTTTTCCACCCAATAACAAGGGTCTAGCCATAAAAAAACGGCCTCGCGCCCTCCCTCCGCCATGGGCAAGGCTGTTTTTAAAAAAAAAAGGCTTGCTTTATGTGTCGTAGTGTAATAGTGTGGTGTTACGGCGTGAGCCGGCGAACTTGCCAAAAACGGACCAAAAATTCGAATGTCTTTTCTGCCAACGATAAAACGGACTATAAAACTAACGAACGCTTTTGGCCTATAAACGGAAACACGCCTATGAAAAACCTGATGCGCCCCGATCTTTTTGCCCTTAAGCCCTACGTTTCCGCAAGGACGCTGTCGGGCAACACGACCGCCGCCATCGGCCTTGATGCCAACGAAAACCCATGGCCGCCTGCGGGACCGCTGGCCGCACTGTGCCCCGTCAACCGCTATATCGGCGAGGCGATGGACGCGCTGCAAGACCGGATCGCGCAAATCAATGATGTGCCTGCCAAAAAAATCGCCTTGGGGCGCGGCAGCAGCGAGTGCATCGACCTGCTGATTCGCCTTTATTGCCGCGCAGGACAGGACGAAATCCTGATCTGCCCGCCGACGTTTACAATGTATCAGGTGTTCGCCGCTACGCAAGGCGCGACCACGCTGTCCGTGCCTTTGCTGGAAAACGGTCAGTTGGATGTGCCCGCGATTTTGGCCACCTGCACGCCCAACACAAAACTGATTTTTATTCCCACACCGAATGCGCCGATGGGGCATGCCGTGAATAAGGCCGATATTCTGGCGCTGTGCAAGGCGCGGGCGGATAGCTCGGTCATCGTCGCGGATGAAGCCTATGTCGCCTTTACGGATGAACCGCGCGGCTTGCAAGATGAGCTTCAAAACAACCCAAATCTTGTCCTTTTGCGCACACTTTCGAAGGCTTTCGCGCTGGCGGGCGAGCGGATCGGCTTTATGATCGCCAGCGACGAGATTATCGAGATGATCCAGCGGATCACCGCGCCCTATCCCATCGCGCAGAGCGCCGCGCAAGCGGCGCTGGAAGCGCTGTCGCCCAGCGGACTCCTTTTGGCACAAGAGCGTCTTTCCCTTTTGAAAAGCGAGCGAGCAAGGGTCGCGGCCTTTCTGCCGCAATCGCCATTTGTCACACGCGTTTTCGACAGCGTGACAAACTTTTTCCTGATTCAAGTTAAAGATGCGGACGAGGTAACGACGATGCTGGCGCGTTATGGCATTCGCGTGCGCCCCAACGTCTGCGCGATTCCCCATACCTTGCGCTTTTCTCTGGGCACGCCTGAAGAAAATGACATTCTTCTTAAGGCGCTGGGCATCACCTTAACGGCCAGCAAAAAAACGCTGAGGCTCACCAATGTTTCGCGCAAGACCAAAGAAACGCAAGTTGATGTAACGGTCAATCTGGATGCGCCGTCTTTTGCACAAATTGACACGGGCATCGGCTTTTTCGATCATATGCTGGAGCAAGTCGCACAGCATGGCGGCTTTGGCCTCGCCCTAACGTGCAAGGGTGATCTGCGTATCGACGCGCACCACACGATTGAGGATTGTGCCCTGACCCTTGGCGAGGCGATGAAAAAAGCGCTGGGCGACAAGCGCGGCATTGGCCGCTATGGCTTTTCCACGCCACTGGATGAAACACTGGCCAGCGTAACGCTGGACCTGTCGGGACGCGGCGCATGCGTGTTTATGGGCACGTTTAAGGTCGAGCGCGTGGGCGAAATGCCAACGGAAATGGTGCAGCATTTCTTCCACTCCTTTGCCGAAGCGCTGGGCGCAGCGATCCACATCACGCTTAACGGCGAGAATGACCATCACAAGATTGAGGCAGGGTTCAAGGCTTTGGGCCGCGCCTTGCGTCAAGCCTTAGCGCAAGAAGGCAACACCATCCCCTCGACCAAAGGAAGCCTATGATTGCCATCCTTGACAGCGGCGTGGCCAACTTAACATCGGTACAGGCGGCGCTGAATCGTTTGGAGGCAGACAATGTTATCACGGATGATCCCAAGGTTTTGCAGGCGGCTGAGCGCGTGATTTTGCCCGGTGTTGGCACGGCAGCCTCAGCGATGAGAAGCCTACGCGCCAAAGGGCTAGACGATGTTATCCGCTCGCTGACGCAACCCGTGTTAGGCATTTGCTTGGGGATGCAACTGCTGTTCACGCGATCAGAGGAAGGCGCGGATTGCCTTGGAATCATTGGGGGCAATGTGCAGCACCTTCCCGCCGCGCATAACTTTCCCTTGCCGCATATGGGCTGGAATCAGCTAGAGCTTTCGGCAAGCGATCACCCCCTTTTACAAGGCGTGCAGGAAGGCGCGTTCGTGTATTTTGTTCACAGCTTTGCCGCGCCCGTCGGCGCTTATACGCTGGCGCAAACGACCTATGGTCAGTCCTTCACAGCCACCGCGGCGCAGGGCAACTTTATGGGCTGCCAGTTTCACCCAGAGCGCTCTGGCGCGGTGGGGAGCCTTATCCTTCGCAACTTTATCGGGATGAAAAACGCATGATCCTTTTTCCCGCCATTGATTTGAAAGACGGCGCGTGCGTTCGTCTGGCGCAAGGTGATTTTGACGCCGCGACCCACTATGCCTTCGACCCCGTCGCACAAGCCAAAACCTTTGAGGACGCAGGCGCGACGTGGCTGCACGTTGTCGATCTGGACGGCGCGAAGGCGGGCTGCGTGCAGCAGCTCTCGCTCATCACGGCTATCACGCAGCAAACAGCGCTGAAGGTTCAGGTCGGCGGCGGCATAAGGCGTAAAGAAGACATTACCGCCCTTCTTGCAACGGGCGCGGCGCGTGTGATTATTGGCAGCCTTGCCATCAAGCAACCCGCTCTTGTTCGCGCTTGGCTTGACAAATTCGGCGGCGATAAAATCGTGCTAGCGTTTGATGTTCTTTTGAACACCACGGGTCTTCCCGAGGTCGTGACAGAAGGCTGGCAAGAAGGCTCGGCCCATTCTTTGTGGAACGCACTAGACACCTATCGCGGCAGTGATCTTAAAACCATTTTATGCACGGACGTGTCGCGTGACGGCATGATGACAGGCGCGAACCGTTCTCTTTATGCCAAAATCCAGCAAAAACGATCTGACCTTTTCGTGTTGGCGTCAGGCGGGGTCAACACGCTGGACGATGTTATGGCACTGGAAGCGCAGCGTCTTGGCGGCGCGATTATCGGCAAAGCTTTGTACGAAGGCGCGATTGATCTTAAAGCGGCGATTGCCGCCACAAAAGAGGCTTAGGACATGCTGGCCAAACGCATCATCCCTTGCCTTGATGTCAAAGACGGCCAAGTCGTCAAAGGCGTACAATTCAAAAATCACGAGGTAGTCGGCGATATTTTGGAGCTGGCCGCGCGTTACCGCGACGAAGGCGCGGATGAGCTGGTGTTTTACGATATTTCAGCCAGCCCCTTGGGCCACAGCGTGGATCGCCGCTGGGTCAAGCGCATCGCGACCCTTTTGGATATTCCCTTTTGCGTCGCGGGCGGCCTTCGCGCCGAGGACGACGTGCGCGAGACGCTGGCGCAGGGCGCGGATAAAATATCGATCAACTCGCCTGCTTTGGAAAATCCCGCGCTGATCGACGCCCTATCGCGTGAGTTTGGCAAACAATGCGTGGTGGTCGGCATCGATAGCCGCGAGGAGGACGGAGATTATTACGTCTATCAATACACGGGCGACGATAAACGCACGATCAAAACGCGCCGCCGCACGCTGGATTGGGCGCGTGAGGTTGTGGAGCATGGCGCGGGTGAAATCGTCCTGAACTGTATGAGCCAAGACGGTATGCGCGAAGGTTATGACATCGCGCAACTGAAAGCGGTGAGGGAAATCGCGTCCGTTCCCTTGATTGCCTCAGGCGGCGCAGGCGCGATAAGCCACTTCACGGACGTGTTTCGTCAGGCAAATGTCGATGGTGCGCTCGCGGCCTCTATCTTTCATAAGAAAGTCGTTGCCATCCATGATATCAAGCAAGCGCTACAGGCGCAATCCATTCCGGTGAGGAAATAGCCCATGACTGATCTTTCTCTTGATTTTGCCAAAGGCGATGGGCTGATTCCCGTCATTATCCAAGACGCCGCTTCCTTGCGCGTTCTGATGCTGGGATACATGAACGAAGAGGCACTGGCCGCAACAAAGGCGAGCGGCCTTGTTACCTTTTACAGCCGCAGCAAAAAACGCCTGTGGCAAAAGGGCGAGACATCAGGTCATACCCTGCGCGTACAGGACATCAAAACCGATTGCGATAGCGATGCGCTTCTTATTCTGGCAACGCCACAAGGCCCCACCTGTCACACCGGTGCCATTAGTTGCTTTGGCGAAGAAGAGGCGGCAACGCTTTCTGTTTTAGCGGATTTGGAAAGCACGATTGCAGGGCGGCAACAAGACGGCACAACCGAGCAAAGCTATACCGCCTCGCTGTTCGCGGCGGGCCTTCCCCGCATGGCGCAAAAGGTTGGCGAGGAAGGGGTGGAGGTGGCCTTAGCCGCCACGACCGCGCCCGATAAGCTGCCAGAGGAAGCCGCCGATTTGCTTTATCATCTTTTGGTGTTGCTGCGCGCCTGTTCCTTTTCGCTGAAGGATGTTATGAACGTGCTGGCCGCGCGAGCAAACAAAACAGGCCTTAGGCCATAAAAAACCCGCCATGAGGCGGGGGAAGAACGCATGAACCAATCTATGCGAACCGATCAAACTTCCGTGGTAAGCCCCAACGCATCCCTTTTGATGGGCAAACCCTCAGCCGTCAGACCCGAACGCAGATAAGCGACAACCGCTGTCGACGGAAATTGCAACTGCTTCTCACCCGTCGACGATAGATACTGCGCAATCAGAACCCCCGTCGCAGGATCAGAGGTGATCCGCGGCGACAACGTCACGCGAGAAGAACTAACCACTGTGGTTTCTTTGACAGCCGACGCAGGCGCAGCAGAAACAGCCGCATGCGCGGCGCTTCCTCCCAACGATCCTGTAACTCCTACTGTTTCCAACATGGCCTTTCCTCGTTCTATTGACCAAGGATCTAATTATAGCAACGAAAAGCAAGGTGCTTAGACTTTTCCTATTATCAAAATGATAGCATATTTTTTTCCTCTTGACAAGTCCAACTTGTTGTGTTTTCCGCCTGTTTTTTTTGCGGCGTTCTCTATCTTTTGATTTTATTGATACTTTTTTGATTTTCCACACCGGAGGATGTTTGCTTCCCTTTCGGCAATAATTGCCCAGTCATTCTTGCCGCGCTTCGGATAAAAGAGGCAAATTTTGCCTAGCGCGACGACAAAACCTTAACGACCGCCCCCCAATATGGCTTGTTTCCTAGGGCATATATTAACGTATGCAAATGGCATGTTTTTCGCATCATTAACCATGCTGTTAAGTCGATTTTCATGATTGGAAGGCAGACTGACGGCATCAACCCTCGCGGAAGGAGTCCGCGTTATCTCTTGAAAGGAGTTCTACCATGTCTATCGGTGATATCTCACTTAGCGCTTCGGCTCGGCAAAACCTGCTGGCTCTTCAAGGAACCTCAAAGCTCCTTGGGCAAACACAGGCTCGTCTTGCTTCTGGCAAAAAGATCAACTCGGCGCTTGATAACGCGTCGTCTTTCTTCTCTTCAAAGGGCTTCCTCAACAGCGCTAATGACTTGACCAGCTTAAAGGACAGCATGTCAACGGCTCTGCAAACCATTAAGGCTGCATCGGATACGATTGAATCGCTTTCAACCGTCGTCGATCAACTTAAAGGTATCGTCAACTCTGCTTTGCAGAGCACGGACTCGACCACGCGCGCAACGTTGGCGACGCAGTACAACGATCTTCTTGACCAATTCAATCTGCTTGTCGCGGACGGTACCTTTAACGGCACCAACCTCGTCAACAGCATCAATTCGTCACTGAAGGTTTCGTTCAGCACGACCGACACAACGGACAACCTAACGGTTCAAGGCAGAAACTTGACAGCTTCTGGCTTGGGTATGGGCGACGCTCTCGCCAATTTCTCAAGCACGACTCTTGTTGATACAGTCACGCATGCCTTAACCGTTTCCTCTGTCGACCAGACTCTTACCAGTCAAGTTTACACGGGGACGTTGAGTGCTTTGACCGTTACGGGCGCTGGTTCCTCTGGCGTCGGGTCAGGCGTTGGGGCAACACAAGCCAGCAACTCCACTGATTATATCACGGGAGCTATTGCTGGTGTGTTCACTGTCGCCACGACAGGCGCAACAGTAGCCAGTGCCGCTGCCTCTGGCACACTGACGGCGCTTGAAGCTGTTTTGGGTCTTTCTGATGGAACAGGTTCTGACATTACCGGTGTAAGCCGTTCGCTTACAGCGGATACAACCGGCCTTGCCGGTTTGACAGCAGGTCAGATCGCGATCAGCGGTCAGTTCACCGTAACCGGTGGTGCAGGTTCAACCTACACCTCGGCTACTGGCGTTCTGACTGGTGGCGCTGCCAACACCGTGACGCTTGGCGCGGGTCAATCGATGCAAGTTATCGTGGCAACTGCCGCGACAACGGCGAACTCGATGATCTACACCAACAACACAGCGAATGCCATTACCTTCAACTTGGTGGCGGCGGATACGTCAACAGCGTTGAGCAAGGCGAACGTCACGTCGACGTTCAAATTGACAGCGGGTACGGTTACGACAACGGGGCTGAGCATCCCAACGTCGGCAGCTTACACCTTGGGTGGCAACTCAATCGTTGACTCTCAAGATGGTGCCGTTGGCGCAACGCTAAGCTACATCGACTCTGCCCTGTCATCCTTGACAGCAGCTGGCACAACGACGGTCACAGGCGGCACAGCCTATGACGTAACGGGTGCAACCATCACGGGCGTGGCCAACACGGACGTGACGGCAACGGTTGTTGGGACGGCATCCGCAACATACGCGGCGACTGATGCGCACATCACCTTGACAGGCGCGTCAATCTTGTCTGACAACAAGACACTTGTGACGGCCGATGCCCTCACATCCGCTCAAAACCAATTGACGGATGCGTTGAAGACCTTGCGTACAGCATCGTCTGCACTTGGTAACAACAACACGATCGTGTCGACTCGTCAGGACTTCACCAAGAACTTGATTACAACGCTGCAAACAGCGTCTGATAACCTGGTTCTGGCGGATACCAACGAAGAAGGCGCAAACTTGCAGTCCTTGCAGGCTTCGAGCTCCTTGGGTGTTATTGCCTTGGGTATTTCGGGTCAGCAAGCGCAAGCCATCTTGCGGTTGTTCTAAACCTAAAGGGAAGAGCGTGGGGGCAACCCCACGCTCAACTCTTCTAAATGGCGGGACGAGAGTAAGGTTATATAAAAACACTTTCTCCTCTACCGTCATCCCCGCGAAAGCGGGGATCCAGTTTGTTGTCACGCTTTATCCGTTAGCCTTTTTGCTGGTTATACTTCCCAAAAAAGGAAACGGGATCCCCGCTTTCGCGGGGATGACGCTAAAGGATTTGTTGGGGAAAGGAACGAGCCTTTCTCTCTTACTGTCGAAGGAGTCGATCATGCCGCTTAAAATTCGTATCAAGCCTGAGGGCAAAATTTTCGCCGGTGGCGCTGTTCTTAAAAATGTTGGCAACCGCCCCGCCGAGCTTCTGATCCTTTCCGACAGTCCCGTCCTACGCGACGATTATCTGATGAACGAAGAACGCCGCGATGAATCGGATGTCTCCAACATTTATTTTCTTTTGCAAGTGATCTATCTTTTTAAAGGCAAGGGTAAGCCGATGGACGAGCTTGTTATCAATACCTTAAAAAGCTTTTCGGCGCTTTATCCGGCCTTGGCCAACCACGTAGAGGAGATTGTCCAGCATTTAAATGCGGGCGAATCCTTTAAAGCCTTACGTCTTGCCCACCAACTTTTGGCAGACGAAAAGAATGCTAAGCCCCCCCTTCAAGACAATACCGAACCCGCCACCAATGCCGCTTTGGCAACGGCTCTCTAAAATGGAGTTTTGATAATGAGCCAGAACAGCTACTCAGCCTACACCACCCATCAACGCAGCGACGAAACAATCCGCGAAACCGAAGCCCATGCGTTGCTGAGCTGCGCCAGCCGTCTTGAGGCTGTGCGCGAACCGACCTCCTCGCGGGAAGATTTCTTTGCCGCGCTTCGCCATAACCAAGAGCTTTGGACCGTTCTTCAGGTTTGTCTGTGTGAGCCCGACAATCTTTTGCCGATGGACATTAAGGGGATTCTTTTAAATCTAAGCCGCTATGTGGACAAGACGACTTTTCGCGCCTTGGCCGATGGCAACCGCGCCGCGCTAGGCAGCCTGATCAACATTAATCGCAATATCGCTGCTGGCTTGCAGAAAAAACAGGAGCAGGAAAAGATTGTGCGGCCACTTGCTGCCGTGCCAGCCGAAGAAATGCGTCCCCGCTCGGTTATGACATCGGCGTAAGGCCGCTTGGCTACCCTAAAATATGAAGGCCGCCATCGATATACAGGGTTTCCCCCGTAATCAGCTTAGCGGCATCCGTTGCGAGCAACGCCGTTGCCGCGCCAACATCGTCGATCGAGACAAGACGCTGCATCGGCGCGCGCTCGGCCGCCTTTTCCATCAACTCGTCAAAATGTGCGATGCCGCTGGCCGCACGAGTCTTGATTGGCCCCGGGGAAATCGCGTGAACACGAATGCCCTTGCCCCCCAATTCATACGCCAGATAGCGTACGCTGGCTTCCAATGCCGCCTTCACCGGCCCCATCAGATTGTAATGTTCAACGACTTTTTCTGCGCCGTAATAACTCATGGCGAAAAGGCTACCGCCGTTTTTCATAAGCGGCTCAGCCAGCTTGGCCGTTCGAATAAACGAATGGCATGACACGTCCATCGCGACCTTAAACCCCTCTTGCGAAGAATCCGTCAGCCGCCCATGCAAATCCTCACGCGGGGCAAAAGCGATGGAATGCAAAACGAAATCCAGCTGCCCCCATTGCTTTTCAATCGCCGCAAACACGGCCTCTAACGCGCCCTCTTCCCGCACATCGCACGGCAAGAAAATCTTGGCCTCTAGCCGTTCGGCCAAAGGCTCAACATATTGTTTGGTTTTCTCGTTGAGGTACGTTACAGCCAAATCCGCGCCAAAGCGCCTGAACGCTTCCCCACAGCCCCACGCGATAGAGCTATCGTTGGCAATGCCGATCACAAGACCTTTTTTACCGGCAAGCGGCATCATCGTGCCGGAAGAAGGAATATCGTTCATGGTGTTTCCTTTGTTGTGGCTACAGGAGAAGCCGCAGGAAGAGAGGGAAGATTAAGCGTAGGCGGTGGCGCCCGCCTTAACAAAACAATGCTGATGCGACGATTGCGCGAATCCTTAGGATCTGGCACGAACGGCTCTTGATCCGCCATCCCCACCACCCGCGCAATGTGCTCACGGGACACGCCCCCCGCCATCAACTCGGTACGAGAGACGTTCGCACGATCAGTCGAAAGATCCCAGTTATCGCGCCGCGAGCCGAAGGGATAAGGGTTGCTGTCCGTATGGCCCGTTACCGAAATCTTATTGGGTAATTTCGAAAGAACCTGCCCGACAAGACGGAGCAAATCACGACCCTTTTCAAAGGGACTGGAGGAACCGGACGGAAACAAAGAGAATTTATCTTTATCGATAATTTGAATGCGCAAGCCCTCAGGGGTTTGGTCGATCATGAGGTACTGCGCCAAATCCTGCATCGCCGGATTGTTAAGAAGAGCTTGTTTCAACATGTCCGCCGCCGCTTTAAATCGGGATTCCTCTTTCTTCATCGATTCAGCCAAGGCGACAGCATCCTTGGTCACTTGGTCTTGCGCCTGCGCCAGTTTTTCTTCAGGGGTCTGCGCTGCTGCCGCTTTTTCTCCCGCCGCCTTGCCTTCCGCCGATTTTTCGCTTTTGCCCGAAATGTCCTCTTCGCCCTCATCGCCCTTGCCGACTGTCGCCATCGAGCGATCATCAAGCCCCGGAGGGGAGGAAGCCGAAATCTCGGCCCCATCGGGCATCGTGATCGACTTGCCGCCCATCACGCCACCCGAACCGCCTTCCGAATGCGAAATCGACATCGGCGCAAAATAATCGGCAATGCCTTTGCGCTGATCGGATGTTGTGACATTCAAAAGCCAAAGCAGCAAAAAGAACGACATCATGGCCGTCACGAAATCGGCATAAGCCACCTTCCATGCGCCGCCATGATGGCCGCCCCCGTGACCGCCCTTTTTCTTTTTCCTGATAATAATAATGGGCTGGTTATGATCGGCCATACAAAGGTTTCCTTACGATGGCGCGGTCAAGGCTTGCGTCGCTTCTTCCACTTCCGTAAAGCTGGGACGAACATCCGTCATCAAGGTTTTACGCGCATACTCGATTGAAATCGACGGCGCAAAGCCTTGCAAATGCGCGAGCATGCCAATCTTTAAACATTGAAGATATTTGGACTCCGCTTCCTGTGTCGCTTTAATGAATGTGCCCATCGGGCCAACAAAGCCATAGGCTATCCACACACCCATAAATGTTCCCACGAGTGCGCCTCCGATAAGTTGCCCCAAAACCTCTGGCGGCTCAGAAATCGCGCCCATCGTATGAATAACGCCAAGCACGGCGGCCACAATACCAATGGCGGGCATGCCATCGGCAATCGTTTGCACAGCGCCCGATATTGCTTCGTTTTCAGCATGATGCACTTCCAGCTCTTCGTCCATCAGCGCTTCGATTTCATACGGCTTATCCGCGCCGAGGGTAAAAAGTCGCAGGTAATCGCAGAAAAACTCAACCGCGTGATGATTTTGAAGAAATCCCGGAAACGCTTGAAAAATGCTGCTTTCCTCAGGCTTTTCAACATGCGCCTCAAGCGCCAGCATGCCCTTGGTCTTCGCCAATTTGAACATCTGATACATAAGCGACAAAAGTTCAATATAGGATTCTTTGGTAAATTTAGGCTTCTTAAACAGCAACTTCATCGCTTTCGCAACGCCTTTTTTTACGTTCTTGGGGTTGCCAATAATAAAGCCGCCCGCCGCCGTTCCGCCCATAATAACAATTTCAATAGGCGCGGCCTCTGCCAACACAGCAAGGTGGCCACCCTGAAAGACAAAGCCGCCGAGCGTGCAGGCAACAGCCGTAATGACCCCAATGAGAAAATTTAGATTCATGCGCCTGACCAAACAGAAGTAACCCGAAACCTTTCGGATTCAAGACCAAAAGAACATAAGCATTCTTTTCGTTAAGATCGTTTTAACGAAAAGAATCATGGTTAAAATCATAACACAAAAGAAAATTATTAACCAATGGGGCTTTTTATATTGAAAACAAAGGGATCTTTGTTTTTGCTACACAAAGATATATCCTGCTTGCTGTGACTTTTCATTTGATATATACCTCGATATGTGTTATATATCACCTATGAAGAATGCGCCTCTCTTTTCTCCCCTCGCTTTAGAACTCCCCGAAAAAGAACAAGGCTGCTTATGGGAGGACTTAGCCCCTGCTCCTAAAAAGGAGAAAGAATTCAACGCCCCCCTATTAACTGATTCACCTCCTATTAATCATATCTATCGCATAGTTGGCATGTGGGCGCGTGGTGCGCAAAAGGGGTCTTTATGAATCCAGAAATGCTATTCCATTTTATCATTGCACTCGCGGGTATCGTGATGATCCTTGCCGCCGCAAGCGATGCGGCGCGGTATCGTATTCCCAATGCGGCGTGCGCGGCTCTTTTGCTTTTGTTCCCCCTTTACATTTATGCCGCACCGATAACAATCCATTGGGAAAAAAATCTGATGGTTTTCGCCGTCACGCTGGTGTTGGGTTATCTCCTTTTTCTGAAGAACTGGGTGGGCGCGGGCGACATCAAATTCCTGTCGGTCACAAGCCTGTGGGCAGGCCCTTCCTTCATCGCCCTGTTACTGACGATTACCGCTATTTCTGGTGGCCTTTTGGCCTTAAGCCTTGCCGGTCTGGCCTTTGTGCGCCACCGACTTTCTCACGATGAAACACCTAAACCCAACCTTTCCCAAATACCCGTTCCCTATGGCATCGCCATCGCGCTCGGCGGCCTTTGCACACTCGCGCTTTTGCTGAACCCCGCTTTGCTTCAAGCAAAAGGCTAAGGAGAAATAATCATGCCTGCTAAAAAAATCTTTCTTTTGCTTATCGCTTTGATGATTGCGGGAGGAACCGTTATGGTCGCCCGCAACATGCTTTCAAAAGGCAATGGAACGGCTGCCGTGGAAACCAAGGCAACGCCGACACAGGAAATCCTTGTCGCCGCCAAGGATCTGCCCGCTGGAACCATGATCAAGGATGCCGACTTAAAGTGGCAAGTTTGGCCCAAGGAAGAAGGCGTCACAGGCCAAGCCGTCAAGGGTGCGGCCAATATCACGGATTACACGGGACAAGTCGTGCGCTATGGCATGCGCACGGGCGAGCCCATCATGACGGGTCGCACCGTTAAGCCCGGCGAGCAAGGCTTTATGGCCGCCGCGCTGACGGCTGGCATGCGCGCTGTATCGATTGCCATCACGCCCGTGGCAGGTGTAGCGGGCTTTGTTTTCCCCGGGGATCATGTGGACATTATCGTCACGCACACCATTGGACGAAAAGGCGATATGGGGTCGGACGAGCGCCGCGTCAGCGAAACGATGATAAAAAATGTGCGCGTTCTCGCCCTTGATCAAAAGATGAACGACCAAGTAACCGAGCCAAAAATCGCGCAAGTTGCCACGCTGGAAGTCACGCCCAAACAAGCCGAGACAATGGCGCTGATCACACAAATCGGCACAGTTTCCTTGGCCTTGCGAAGCATGGCGACCGATCCGGCCGCGGACAAAGCCGCCGATCAAACCCCCACCTCGACCATGATGCCGTCGCAGCAACCTGTCGTTCCCGATGTCGCGCTGGATGCCGCTGCGTTGGCAGGAGGCATTCCGCCCCTTCCGCCCGCCAGCGATACGCTGACGTGGGACAGCGACGTCAGCAAGGTTTTACAACGTCCCGCCAACCGTTCGGGCGCAACGCAAAAGATTCAAATCATACGGGGCAAAGACACGACCGATTCCATCTTTGACCTTCCCCAACAATAAGGAAGCCGGCCATGCGTTTATCAAAAGTTTCCTCTCTTTCCTCGCTGGTCATCGTAGCGCTATGCGCGGGTCTGATGCTAAGCCCCCTGCGCGTCCACGGCGCAACGCCCGATAAAACCGTCAAGGCCGAAAAGCTGGACAAAGCCGCCGCCGAGAAAAGACCGACGGCGCTGGAGGTGCTGATCGACAAAAGCGTGCCCGTTACGTTTAATGCCCCCGCCGCCACCGTGTTTATCGCGAACCCCGATATCGCCGATGTGCAAGTCTTCTCGCCCACGTCCGTCATGGTCTATGGCAAAAAAGAAGGCCACACGACACTGCGGATTACAGACAGAGACGGCCATGATCTGGTTTACAAAACGGTGATGGTCACGCAAAACCTTGCGGCGCTTCGCGATGCGCTTCGCACCGTCCTGCCAAACAGCAACATCAAGGTTGAATCCATTCCAAACGGCATCGTGTTGTCGGGCGACGTTTCAGATGCCTCCGCCGTTGAGGATGCCCGCCGCGTTGCGGTGCGCTACATTCCCAAGGACGGCGATATTATCAATCGCATCCACGTCAAAGCCAACAATCAGATTCAAATTCGCGTTCGCTTCGCCGAAGTATCCCGCGATGTGGATAAACGCTTTGGGATCAATTGGGAAACCATCGGCACTGTCGGGGGTTTTGCCTTTGGCCTTGCGACGGGCGCTGATGTCGTTAGCACCTCTCTCGCTGGGGTAACTTCCTTTAACCGCACCTCAATGGGCGATGGCGATGTAAACAATGCTCTCGCCGCGAGTTACAATAACGGCCACCATAGCGTCAACGCCATGATCGACGCGTTGGCGAAAAACGGCCTTGTCACCATTCTGGCCGAACCCTCCCTGACAGCCATGTCGGGCGAGACGGCCAGCTTCCTTGCAGGCGGCGAGTTTCCCGTCCCCGTTCCCCAGAATCAAAACATTACGATTGAATGGAAACAATACGGCGTTTCTCTGGCTTTTACCCCGACCATCATTGGCGATGGCCGCATCAATCTGCATGTCCGGCCCGAAGTTAGCCAACTTTCAGCGGCAGGCGGCATCACACTTGGTGGGGTCCAAGTCCCCGGCCTTACGACACGTCGCGCCGAAACAACGATTGAGTTGAACAGTGGCCAAAGCTTTGCCATCGCCGGTCTTTTGAATAATCAGCAAACCCAGTCGGTCGATAAATATCCCTTCTTGGGCGACATCCCCGTCTTGGGGCCGCTGTTCCGCTCGACGCGCTTTCAAAACAATGAAAGCGAGCTGGTTATTATCATCACGCCCTATATCGTGAAGCCCGCGACGCAAGAGCAACTGGCGTTACCGACCGACGGCTTTGCGCCGCCATCGGACACGGATCGTCTCTTCCGCATGAGGGAGACAAACAGCGATCCTGCGGCTCGGGCTTTAAGCGGCGCACCACGCGCCGTAACGGTCGAAAATCCCGTTGCCGAAGAGTCGCCCGCGCCCTCCGCTGCACCCGTTGCACCCGTTTCTTATCAAGAACAGGAGCTACCCGCGACAAACGTTACGGCAAAGAATACGGCCCTGCCGATGTCGTCGCCCATACCGGCCCCATCCAAGCCCAAAGCGCCCGCGCCCCAAGGCCCCGGCGGATTTATTGTGGAGTAAAAATCATGTCCCGTTATCTCTTCTCAACACTTGCCGTCCTTGTCCTTTTATCGGGATGCGCCGCCACGCCCGCGCCCGATATGCGCATCAAGCTGATGCTTTCAGCCGATGGGTCGCACCTTGTGCCCGTTCCGCCTGAATGCGCCTCATGGCGCGAAGCGGCCAACACTCCCCTAGAAAACCAGAACGCGCCGCAATATGGATGCGCGGAGGCCAAGAATCTTGCCGCGCAAGTCGAACGTCCCGAAGACCTTGTTCAAGGACAACCCTTGGGCTCCGCCGATGGCACTTTTGCCGCGGCCTCGGTGGGCAGCTATCACGCTGGAAGAACAAAGCCGCTTATCGACGCTTGGTCCGCTGCGCCCGTAGCCGCTGCCAGCAGTTCTAGCGGCGGAACAACACCGTAATAAACGACAAAAAAGGATGATAGTGGGTGACCAATGCATAATGAGTTTATGGCCTTTATTAATGATGACGAGACCGCCCATCAAGTACAAAACTGGGCGGAGAAACAGGGTTTTCCTGCCGACACCGTTAAGCGCGGCGGCCCCGATCTGTTTGCCTCGCTTTTAGAATCCGATGCGCCACCCAAATTGGCGCTTGTTGACTTTGACGGACAAGAGCAGCCCATCCAACTGGCAGCAAGGCTTGTAAGCCTTTGCGGCCCTACCTGCAACCTTGTCGCACTAGGCAGCGCCAACGACGTGACGCTTTACCGCAGCATGATGGCCGCAGGTCTTAGCGATTATCTGGTCAAGCCCGTCACAGCCGAAATCCTGACGCAAACCATGCTCTCCGCCTCGCAGGGCGAAAAGGGCGGCTCTCATGGCGCGCCCAAGGAAGCCCGCATTGTTGTCATCCTCGGCGTACGTGGCGGCGTTGGCGCCAGCACCGTGGCCACCAACACGGCTTGGCTGATTTCCCATGACCTGAAACAAAAGAGCGCCCTTCTCGATCTAGACTTGCAATTCGGGACAAGCGCACTGGCGCTTGATATCGAACCGGGCCACGGCCTGCGCGATGTCGTCAGTTCACCCCAACGCGTTGATGGCCTGATGATTGCAGGCGCCATGGTCAGCGAAAGCACTTCCTTTGCCGTGCTGAGCGCCGAGGAATCCATCGAAGACGTTATCCATGTCGATTCTGCCGCCATCGCCGCGTTGTTAAAGGAAATAAAGAGCACCTATAACGTTGTGATCGTCGATATGCCACGTCATATGATCGCTACGCAAAAGCGCATCTTGGCGACCGCGCATGAAGTCGTGCTGGTGACCGAGATGTCGTTGGTCGGCATTCGCGATACCTTGCGTATTCGCACCACGCTGAAAGGCCTCGGCTCCACCGCCAAAATTACGCAGGTTGCCACGCGCGTCAGCGCCAGTCGCCCTTCGGCTGTTGACGAGGCTGCCTTTGCCAAGGGCACGCAAGCCAAGATTGATTTTGTTCTGCCCGACGATCATAAAAACATGACCGCCGCAAACAACGCCGGTAAAATGCTGGGGGCCATCGCGCCATCCGCCGCCCTGACCAAAGCCATGCTGACGCTCGCCAAGTCGTTTTTGGCGACGCAAGAAGACAAGGCCTCCGCGCCCAAAAAAGGCGGCGGGATCTTCGGCGGCCTTTTTAAATCAGCGGCCAAGGAGGATGCCAAGGCATGACCGCAGCCGCCGACGGAGAGTTAGAAGCTAGGATCCTTGCTGCCGATGGGACGCTTGTTGTTTTGCGCGACCGGATTATTGCCGAGCTGACAAAGGCCTTTCCCCAAGAAAAAATCGAGGCGATGTCCCGCGCGGAAATCAACCGCGAGATTAAAAACTTTGCGCTTGCCTATTTAAGCCAGAAAGGGATTGAGCTGAACCTGCTGGATCAACGTGACTTCGTCAACGTGCTAAGCAACGCCTTGCTTGGGCAGCTGGTCAAACCAGAGACGACGGCCTCAGCGACCTCAACGCAGACAACGTCTTTTGCGCCGCCTGCACAAGAAGCGGAACCCCCTCCTCCACCGCCGCCCCGCCATGTGGAGCCCATCGCGATTAGCACCGCTAGCCGCACCAGTGTCGATCAGGCCAAACTAAAACTTCAGCCTCTCATTCTTGATAGGATTGATACCTCTGCCGCCGCAAGGATGGCGCGTGAGGATCTGGCGCGCGATTTAAAAGGCCTTATCAGCGAGCTTTTGATTGAAACCAAAACGCAGCTTAATGCCGCCGAACGTCTTGAGCTGGTCGAGCAACTTCTCAACGACATGCTAGGCCTTGGCCCCTTGGAGCCTTTGCTGGCCGATGAGAGCGTTTCGGAAGTCATGGTCAACGGGCCCAAGCAAGTCTATTGCGAAAGCAAGGGCAAGCTGACCCTTACCGATGTGACGTTCCGCGATAACGCGCATGTTCTGGCCATCGCCACGCGCATCGTCACCGCCATTGGCCGCCGCATCGATGAAAGCTCGCCGCTTTGCGATGCGCGTTTAATGGATGGCAGCCGCGTCAATATCATTATTCCGCCTTTGGCCATCGATGGCCCCTCGATCACCATCCGCAAATTTTCGAAAAAGAAAATTACGCTCGATTCGATGGTCAAGTTTGGCAGCATCTCGCCCCAAATGGCGCAAGTACTGCGCATCGTCGGACGCTGCCGCCTTAACATCCTGATCTCTGGCGGCACTGGATCGGGGAAAACAACACTGCTCAATGCTTTGTCGCAAATGATTGATCACGGCGAGCGCGTGGTAACTATCGAAGATGCCGCCGAGCTTCAATTGCAGCAGCCGCATGTCGTTCGACTGGAAACGCGTCCCGCGAACCTTGAAGGTCACGGCGAGATTACGATGCGTGATTTGCTGAAGAACGCTTTACGTATGCGTCCTGATCGCATCATTGTCGGCGAAACACGCGGCGGTGAAGCCATCGACATGCTGCAAGCCATGAACACGGGCCATGACGGTTCTCTTTCCACCGTTCACGCCAACCGTCCGCGCGAGGCCATCATGCGCCTTGAAAACATGGTCGGCCTTGGCGGCGCGAACCTAGCGCCCCGCGCCATTCGCCAACAAATTGCGTCAGCCGTCGATATGATCATTCAGGTCAGTCGCATGCGCGACGGCTCGCGGCGCGTCACGCATATTTCCGAAGTGACGGGCATGGAAGGCGAAGTTATCTCTATGCAGGATTTGTTTGTTTGTGATGTCACGGGCGAGATGCCCGATGGCCGCCTAACGGTCGAGTTTAAAAACAACGGGCTTCGCCCTTATTGCTTGCCCAAGGCGGCCTATTACGGGCTTGAAAAAGACTTGCTGGAGGCCATGTCATGACCTCCCCCCTTATGTTGATTTTGGTCGTCGGTGGTGGCCTTCTTCTTTTGGTTGTAATTGCGCTCTTTTGGCAAGACAATGCGACCGCTTCCATTAAGAAGCGCTTGGATCGCGTCGGCGGAACGGCCCCCGCCAAAAGCCTTAAAGAAACACCCGGTAATTTGCGCCGCCGCACGAGTGATAGCGTCATCCCCCTGTTCGACCGTATCATCAAGGCAACCCTTCCCAATCCGGAAAAGATGAGACAGCGTCTGGCGCGCACCGGCAAGAATATCTCTCTTGGCGAATACTTGATGATCAATGCTATCGCGGTTGTGGTTTTTTATCTTGTTTTTGCCTATATCGCCCATTGGTCAAAGCCTGTTGCCTTTTTCATGAGCATCGCGGCAGGCCTTTATCTGCCGCACATGATTACAGGTCGCATGGGCAAGAAACGCATTCTTAAATTCCTAAGCGTCTTCCCCGAAGCCATCGACACCATCTGCCGTGGCCTTCGCTCTGGCCTGCCTATTACCGAGACGATTACCACTGTCGGCCAAGAGCTGCCCGATCCTTTGGGTATTGAGTTCAGCCGCATCAGCGATGGTGTGCGTATGGGGCGCTCGCTTGAAGAAGCGATGTGGGAGGTTGCTGGCCGTCTTGATACGCCCGAATATCGCTTTTTTATTATCGCCCTTGCTATTCAACGAGAGACAGGCGGCAACCTTGCCGAAACACTTGGCAATCTGGCCGAGCTTTTGCGCAAACGCAGGCAGCTAAAGCAAAAAATCAGGGCCATGTCCTCGGAAGCCCGCGCCTCGGCCATGATTATCGGCTCCTTACCCTTTTTGATGTTCGGCCTTTTGATGGCGGTCAATTCGGAATACATGATGATTTTGCTGAGGGAAACAAAAGGCAAAATCCTTCTGGGCGGCGGCTTGACGTGGCTTAGTATGGGCGTTCTCGTCATGAAACAAATGATCAACTTTGAGATTTAACGATCATGAACCAAATCAGCCTCTTTCTAAATAGTCCCGATTTTCTGGCTGGTTTGTGCGGCCTAGCTGCTTTCGCTGTGGTGGTGCTTGTCTGGACAGCCTTTATCGACAACGACCCCCTGCCCGATCGCCTTAAATCCATTTCCCAACGACGCGACGAGTTTGAGGGGGAACGCCGCAAGAAAAACTCGCGCCGCGCTAGCTTGCAAAAACATGGCCTTATGCAACAAATTGTCGAGTGGCTTAAGCTTACGCAAGGCAAAAGTCTTGATGGTTTGCGGCTTAAACTTCGCCGCGCAGGCTATCATTCGCGCGACACCATGTTTGTTTTTCTCTTCGCTAAACTCGCCCTTATGGGCGGTCTTGCCGCCACCTGCGTGTTCTTTTTCGTGATTGTCAAAATCGTCACGCTGCCGCCCGCCATCGGCCTCATCCTTCCCTTTTTTGGGGCGTTTATCGGCTGGGTTTTGCCGGATGTCATTGTCAAAAACATGAGCCAGAAACGCGAGGACGTGCTGCGGAGATCCGCCCCCGATGCGCTGGACCTTCTTGTCATTTGCGCCGAGGCGGGTCTTGGCCTTGACTCCGCCTTTGACCGCGTGAGCCGCGAAATCGCCCCCACCGCGCCAGAGCTAGCCCAAGAACTCGCGCTGACTGGCGTTGAGCTGAATTTTCTTCCTGATCGTCACAAAGCTTTGCGCGGGTTATCCGAGCGCATCCCCCTGCCCAGCATCATCGCCCTTGTGAACACGCTTATTCAAACCGAGAAGTACGGGACGCCGCTGGCGCAAGCCTTGCGCGTCCTGTCGGCTGAAATGCGCGAAGATCGGATGATGAAGGCCGAGGAAAAAGCCGCCGCGCTTCCGGCCATTTTGACGGTTCCGATGATTCTTTTCATCCTGCCGCCCCTGTTTGTTGTTTTGATCGGTCCCGCCGCCCTGAAAGTGTCGGCGGCGCTGGCGGCGCGATAAGGCTTTAAACCACCATCCCGATTTCCTTAAGCCGTACAAACCACTCGCTGGCCGAGGCCGAAGGGCGACAACGCACCAACGTGGCCACACGCGCCTCAAGCGTTGCATAGCATTTACGAAACTTCCATTCCTGCACATCGGCCCGCTCACAGGCCAACGGATCATCCACAAGCCAATGGGCGCGCACAGGATCATGCGGCCAATCCGTAGGCAAAAGGTCATGCGCCTCTTGCGACAAGGTTATAATAATATCAACCTTCACCAAATGGGACGCTGCATAAAAATCCTGCCATTTTTTGGGGTAAAGCTTGTGCGTTTGATGACCCGCGTCCTCTAAAAGGGACTTGGCGCGAGGGGCCAGCGCCTCAAGAGGAGCCACGCCCGCGCTTCGCGCACGATACGCCTCACTGCCCTTGGCGTTCAAGAAAGCCTCGGCCATGGGGCTACGCGCCGCATTACCTGTCGAAACAAACAAGATGAGTAGAGGCCTAAGGCTCATGAACCAACGCACCCTGACAAAAAAACGAATCACTTTGTTCAAGGTAGAAGGGAGAGAATCGGCGGGCAATGCTTTCATTAACGTTTTGCTAACCATTAGCGAGAAGTGTTGCCAATACGACTCGCTTTTTCAGAGAGCTTTTTGAATCGGTTTCGAAATTATAGAACCAAAGGAACGACAAAATCGCTTTCCGTCACGATAGCGTCCAAACACTCATCATGAGGCTCTAAGGGCAGGGAAAGCTCCTCTTGCGCGCTATAGGCAAGTCCAAGGGCTGTTATTTTGCGCAACGTGCGGGCGTGGCAGAGGGCGCGATCATAAAAGCCGCCCCCCTGTCCCAGTCGATGCCCTGCGCGATTAAAGCCAAGAAGCGGGACAAGAAAAATATCGGGATCAACAAGGGCGGCACTGGGAAGCGGCTCAGGAATGTTTTGCGCCCCCCTCTGCAACGGGTCCCCTAACGCATAGGCGCGAAACACTAAAGCGTCGCCACTTTTAGGAAGACAGGGCAGACAGACGGCGTAGCCTTTTTCCTCTAAGGCTTGAAGAAGGGGCTGCGGATCGATTTCAGAACCGCACGGGCTATAGGCCGCCACCAAGGCCTTGGGCGGCAAAACAACATGAGCCAAAAACACATCACGAAGCGCCAAAGCCGCTTCATGCCCTCCTTGAGCATGGGCGGCTTTGCGACGATCCCGCAAAAGGCTACGAAGAGTCGCTTTTATTTCTAGCGGCTTGTCCATGGATTAGTCTACAATACGCCACGCCCCATCAGGCTGCAAACAGGCCGTTCCATAGGCAGCTTCTTGATAGCCGCCGACCCGCCCCATCGTTTGATATTCACGGCAGAGTTGCCCCCGCTCATCGTAATAAGGGGCAGAAACGGGCTCCGCCAACAAAGACGCTTCACTCACATAGCGCACGGGCTGCACAACGGTCGTTTCATAGACGATCCGACGGGGCGGCGGCGCATACCAATAAGGGGCATAGTGCGCCTCACGAAAAGGCGGACGAAAAGAATGGTGGGGACGACCATAATGCTCAACCCGCATCGGCGGACGACGATACCCATCATTAACCGAAAACGAAAACGACGCATCGGCCTTGGCCGGTGACGGCATGGCCAAAAGCCCTACGGCAACGACAAGAACCGAAGCAAACCCTATCAAAAACCGTTTCATGCTATCCTCCATATTTTTAAGAAACTGGCGACGATGTGCGAACACAAAAAGCGCCGCCAGTTCTTTTTTACAAGGTTATTGAGCCGCCCCGTCTGTTCCCTTCATGGGCATCATCGAGCCTTGGCCGCCTTGCATCATGCCGCCTTTACCCCCCTGCATCATGCCACCTTTCATCTGGTGGTGAGGCCTATTGGCCAATTGAGCCCGATCTTCCGGTGTCATTTGGGCAGCGGCTGAGGCAAAAGCCTCTGCGTGCATCGCCATCATTTTAGCCTGCATCGCTTGGAGTTCCTGTTCCTTGGCAAGATAGTCCGATTTATCAAACGTCGCGGCTTTTAGAAGGGACTCCATCTCGCCACGCTTCGTTTGCATTTCTTCGAACGTTGCCTTGCCGGACTCACGCTCCTTCGTCATGGCTTCTTGCAAAAGCTTCTGCCCAGCCTCGGAAAGGTTGGGCATCATGGGGCGCATGGGGCGATCCGATTTATCGACAACCGCCTGCGTCGTCTTTGCCGCCGTTGCCGGCGTTGTTTCCGTTTTGGCTTGCGCCATGCCAGAGATCATAATAACGGAAAGAAGAGCGGAAGCGATGATAAGATGTTTCTTTTTCATGAAGTTTCTCCCTCGATTAGTTGGACGGACAAGCCGTCATGGTTCTTATAAGAACCCTTCCCCATGTCAAAATTATGCGCAAAACGAAAAAAGTTCGCCGCAAAAAAGGCGCAGTCGCCCTCTTTTTAAAAAATGACGGGAATTCAGTCCTATGGACGAAGGCGATAGGCCATGATGATTGTGTTTGTCGCCCCTGAAGGGGTCGTACAAGCTCCTCCAGCAGCCTCGGGCGTGGCAGGAAGGGTCACTGACGTGCCGTTAATTGTCATCGTTACGAGCCCCTTGGGCGCACCCGCCCCTGACAGAGAGCTAGCCAACGCCACACAACTAGATTCCTTAAGCCCCAGAAGTTCAATCTGAAAAGCACCAAGCCCAGAAGGATCCCGCCCATCGCCCACGGCACGAACAATCAGACTACCACCGGCCAGCGACGACCCATCAGCGGCGCTAGCGCCCCAAGGATGATCCGCCACCAAGACCACCGCCGTACGATCCCGTAACTGTTCTGGCAACAAAAGATTTTGCCGAAACAGGGTCTCCGTTAAAACCGCGCCTGAGCCAGTACAATCAAAATTGGTCGAAACACAAGCGCGCCCCATATAATAGTCGCGAATTTTGCTGACGATTGCCGTCATCTGCTCAGCCGTCTCTTCACGCTTGATGTTCTCGCGCACTATGCTGACGACACCCCACAGCGCCGCTAAAACAATGCCGATGATGGCCAAAACAATCGCGAACTCGATCAGGCTGAAGCCTGCGCGTTTATGAACGGACCCTGAATTCAAAGCGCACCTCATTGTTGGTTGGAGTATTGCACCACGTGGTGGCGTCTTGCAAAGACAGAGGAAGGGAAACCCCCGTGGGGCTTGGGCTGACAACATTACTTAGATCAATGTCCGTATTACCGCCCCCAGACTCCATGCGCGTCACGCCCAGTTCGGGCATAAGCACAGGAAACTGCATAACAAGCTTGATACAAGCGTCTTCGTTGAGTCCTTCTATATTTAAACGAAAGCCACCACCGTTATTAACGCTTTCTACGGTAACCGCGCCACCCATGGCATGACGAAGTCCTGCCCCCTCAGCATTCTTGTTAAGGCGCATTTCTGTGGGGATAAGGCGTCTATCGTCATCATCCACAACAGCCGTTATGTCGGTATCATTGCTATAGGCCGTATGCCCACTAGGCTGATAAACACCCCCGATATTCCCGTAATAATCCTGAAGGGAACGCGCCACGGCCTGAATCTGCTGATTCATTTTTTGAAAACGGTAGCCATCCCAAACCGTGCCGACAACCGCCCAGACGCCGCCCATGACAAGCCCCATAGCCCCCAGAACAATGGCAAGCTCGGTCAACGTCATGCCGCGATTTTTCTTGGTCATGTCCCCATCCTTTTCTTTACATGCCGCCCATGCCGCCAGAACCTTTTGAAACCTCGGTCACCACAGCAAAAACAGATTGCATCGCCCACGCAATCGTGCCGCCCACAACGACCAACCCAAGATTACGCGTAACACCGGCCTGTCCTTTAAGAACTTCAATCTGGTCCGTGATCCACTCATCCGTTACTTGTTCGATAACACTGCCGACGTCAGCCCGCTCCGACAAAATCTCAAGATCGATGGCAACCCCCGGATCAGGAAAGTTATAGCGCCCCGTTCTAAGGGCTTCCCCTAAATTGCGCCCGCGCAAAACCTCTTGCCGTGCCGAACTCACACGCTCACGCAACCACGGCTTAGCTTGGTCTTCCAAAATCTCCAAGGCTCTTTTCAAAGGAACCTGCGACCCCAACAGAGCGGAAAGCCCCAGCAAAAAGCCACTGCCTTGCAACACGCGATACCACGACCATGGCGGCCACATATCGAATTTAGCACGTATAGGCCCTTTCCATATGGGCAAAGTCACCGTGATAATCATGCAAGTGACCGCGATCCCCACCAAAACCCATATACCCCAGTTGGCAATAAAATCAGAAACCGTGGCCACGCCGCCCATGGCCGCCATAACGCTAGGCGGCGCTGTTTTACGCATATTCTGAATCAAATTAACGCCAAACATCCACAAAACAAAAGAAACCAAGATGATCATAAAGCCCGGGTACGCCACAGCATAGGTCACGGCGCCCTTCATCTCGCGCGCCCTTGCCCCAATAGTTTGGATTGACGCGAAGGCTTTAGCCATCGTGCCCGATTCTTCACCAGCACGGATCATATAAAGCTCTGAATCAGGGATCCACCCCTCCATAGCATCCGAAAGCCCCAGCCCCGCACGATCTTTCAAGAACCATTCCTTCAAAGCCAAGGCCGCTGGGCGGTCTGGATGTTTTCCCATTTCAGAGGCGTTTTGATAAAGACGGTCAAGAGAGCGCGAAAGCGCTTCGTTCATGCGGAGCATGCCTTCCAGCTTACGGTAAACACGAAACCGCTGCTTGCGATTGTTTTTGAACTGAAGCTGCGCCCACCGGCGGCTGATAGCCTCTGTATCAAACGATATTTCATCAAAACTCATGGCATCACCCCAAGTCTTTGTTCAACTTCGATCAGTTCTTTCTCGCTGGCCATAATCCCAACCTCAAATTCGGCATCGTCGGGAGAAACTTCTCCGCGCCTAATTTTCTCCAAGGAGTGCCACAGCATGGTAACACCATTCATTCCTGTCGGCGACAGCCAATAATCTCGCGCCTCTTCCATGCGATTGTCTTGAAGAAGTTCCATAATTTTTTGGTCGGTTTCGATCACTTCGGCGCAAATCGTTCTTCCCGCCCTGCCGCGGAAACAATGGGAGCACCCTTCCGGATTAGCAACATAAACCTGCCGCATGTCTGGCTCTGACAAACGATCATAAACGCCTACGCTTCCCCCCTTGCGCGAGGAGTCCATGATGGCAAGGCCAGCGCGAACGCGCCGCGCAAGTTCCTTATAGTGCGGGCCAAGTTCAGTCGGCGCCTCGGCCAAGGGAATGCGACAATGAGAGCACATGCCGCGCAATAACCGCTGGCAAAACATGCCGCGCAGTAAATGGTGATCATAGACAAGGTATGGCTCCATACCAATATCACGCAAACGCTGCGGAACCGCGAGCGCTGCATAAACGTGCGTCGTCGTGTAAACTTGACGCCCCGTCAAGGATAAGCGAAAGGCAAACTTGGCCGTTTGAATATCACGAACCTCACCGAGCATGACAATGTCAGGGTCAAGACGCAGGGCACAACGCATGATCTCAACAAAAGACTTTTCGCGCTGCTCATCTTTAACCGAAGAAGAAACGCCGACCTGACGCGCCCCGACGATACCGCCTTCAGGAGGATCCTCCACCAACAAACAGTTCAACTGCATGTTGGTTTCCGCCATGCGGCGATTAAGCGTCACACGCAAGGTTGTCGTCTTGCCTTGGTTGACGGGCCCCGCAAACACGCGCATACCCCCGGGCGCTTGCCGGAGGCTTTGGACGACCTTAAGTTGTTCTTGTGAAAAACCAAGAGAGTCTACGTCGGCCATAATAAAGTTTTCGCCGAACAAATGCGCCGAGTCATATTGAAGGCGCATATCCAAATAACGCCCACCATCCGACAACGGAACCCACTGGCAACGAACCGAGATCACGCCTTTAGGCAAAGCCAGCGCATCAGGCCCCGTGGACGTAGAAGTCAACATGGCCGCTTGCGGCTCTTGCCAGTTCGCTGTTGCGCCCGACTGCCCCACCGAGTGGGAATAAACGGACGACAGCATCAATTCGCCTTCTTTTTGCGTCCACGTCTCCCACAGGCGCAAAGCGCCATCAATGCGAAACTCGATGCGCGTACGTCCTTCACTAGCCTCTATGTGGACGTCATTGGCGCCAGCCTCAACTGCTTTTTGCAAGGTGTCGACGATGCGGCGGCGTACGGCATTATCATCCAGCCTTGAAACAGACGATTTTCTATCGGCATACAGATAGGCTTGACGAATGATGTTGGGGGTTACATAGCGAGCCGCATTAATCTGATAGCCATGACGCGCTGCCATCTGCGCAACCGACGTCACCAACGGAGACAAGCGGTGCGAGGCACTAACAAGCCACATCCCGTTTTCAAACAAAGCACACAAGTTGCGTGCTTCATCGGGTATCTTGAGCTTACCCCCCTCGACCGTCAGAACATCGCCAGAAAACTCTAAGCCGCCCGCAATCGCAAGGCTGCGTTCGTCTTCAATTGTTATTTCTGCAGGCCGTTCAATCATCGCGCCCGCTTTTTCTGGCTCAAGGTCCGTCAGCTCTCCTGAATCAATTCCTTGTTTGCCTTTTTCTTTGGAGGAGGGCGACGTGGTGGCTTTTTCAGAGGCACTGGCAGACTGCGTCATCCCGCCTGAAGTTCGTGCTTTAGCTCTGATTGTCGGGGGGGCAACGTTGGTCAATGTCGAGGCAGGAATTTCAGACAAGCGTCCCTTCCCCGTTTTTCCTTGAAACGCGGTGCTTATCATATCTTTTATTTCTTCAAGAATATCCAGCACGAGTTAAACCGATCCTGTGATCACGCCCCACAAACGGCATTGGTCACCACTCCTTACGGCAGGGCTAACGCAACACGACAAAGTATAAGCATCGGTTCGTCAACAAATCCTTTACCGCCCGCCAAAAACAGCGCTGATGTCTTTGACCTGAATTGTGGTTCTTTTCTTACTGGGTGACAAAACGGTTACCCCATTACGAGAAACAGAATCAATAACGGATCCATCAGGTAATTTATCCCCCGCCTTAACCCGCCTCTCTTCCCCATCAACCGTTTTAATCGAGGCTACATAGCGCCCTGATGCCCCCATAATTTTTGTAACATCAACGTCCTTCTCTAGCACAACGACTGGGGGAATAGCTGCGGGCACGGGAGCCAAGGCAGAAGGAGACAAGGAGGGGGGGGGGACATTGCCTCCAAAGGCACCCGCAGGAAGAGCCCCAGAAATGGTGCTCTCTTTTTCTTCCCGTTCCTGACGCAACGTCGTCAAATCATTCAGTCTTTTTTCGATATCGATCAAAACATCCAATTTAACAACGGCTTCACGCGCTGAGTTGAGATCCTCAATCGTGACGTCTTTTGTTGCTGTATTCAAGCGCTTGACGACACCTTTTACAGAGTCAGGGACTTTAGGCGAAGTCATGCCCTCATCCCCCTTATCTTCCGCCAATGTCTTTTCTTTGCTGGACACCGGCTGGCTGCTCTCAGGAACTTTGATAGAATCCAAAACCTCTTTGACGGAAGATTTTTCCTGCTGAGTCGATGGGCCTGGCGGCGGCGAAGAAACCGAATCCTCAGCCCTCGCCAAAGAAGAGAAGCCAGAAACTAAGCCAAAAGCCAAGGCTATGACTATAAGAGATGTTTTAGCGGCGATTTTCATAAATCACTCCTTCGACCTTCCAGCTGTTTCTGCTTCCAACTCCATTTCCGGCAAGGGATAATGAAGTCACTATGACGCCCGGTATATCTGTCAAAAAATCCGGTAGCGTCCAAGGCAATACTGGAACAGAAAATGTAAAAGAACGCTTAACCCATGGGGTAGGAGGCGGATTCCACTCGCCCTTATAACCAGGCGGCGGCGGCGGCGGCGGATCATCGGGCTCTCGCCGCAAGATTCCGGTCCAATTCTGGTTTAAGTACCGCCCCGTTATAACATCGGGATTGACCAATTGCTCATCCCCACGAGGAGATAATGGATCAAAAGAGACGCTTCCTGAAGCCTGCTCGCCTGAAACAGAAACAACCGTTTTAGGCGGAGGATTGGAGAAACCGCCTGTTCTAGACCAGCTAATATCCAAACTGCGCGGCGAGCACTTCATGCTTGTGATTTCCCAACCGCCAACGCCAATAGCAACTTTTTCAAGCGCTTTCTGACAGGAGGCAATCACCTCCAGCGGCTTGGGTTGTTTTTCCCACGTACGCTCAGGAGGAGGGTATTCAACCTTTTGCTGCAAAGGAAGTAAACGAGCCGCCTCGGCCTTCATGCGTTCCATCGCAGCAAGCTGCTGAAGACGAAGGGCTTCTTCTTGCTCCTTCTGATCCTGAATATACCAACCAATCCCGACGACAAGGAGCAAAAGGGCGCCCCCAATCAGTATGCCTGTCTTTGTCTGTTGAGACATGACAACGCTGTGAAGACGAACATCGGCACTTTCATCAAGCAAAAGTGTGATGGGCATCGTATCAGCGCCCGGAACGCCCCATGGCTCTGGCGCATAGATACGCTGAAACCCGCCGATCGCCATTTCCTGATAAAGGTGATCACGCGCTTCGGTTTCATCGAGAAAGAAGCGGTCGCCATCAGGAACGATAAGATCATCGCGCACGACGACAAGCGCCGTCCCCTCACGCAAACGAAAAGCCCCAATCCAAGAACCCGGCTGCTTATTAGCCAAGCATCCAGCTAAAGAAGGAATTCCCGCCCGAAACCCTTCGGCAGTTTGGACCAAGCCAAACTGGGGAACGCGCCCCTGTTTGTTGCCTGAGCGCGCGGCAAAATAATCAGCCTGCGTGCCCGGTTGCTTGGCCGCCTCTTTGGCCGCTTGCGAAATGCGTCCGCTTGGGCTGTTTTCCCAATACAGGCCGCTGGCATATTGCTTGCGGCCAATGGTAACAAGGCCTGCTGTCATTTACAGCTGCTCCGTTTTCGGGACGCTCACAACTTGGGGGGTAATGACTATAAACATCATGGTTCTTGTTTTTGAATTAGTCGAACCGCCACCAAGGAAATAGTTATAGGCATTACCAACGCCGTTCGATCTTTGCTCTGTTTTCTCATCATCAATGCCGCCCAAGATAAGCGTTGAGCCACTCTTGAGCATTGCCTGTTGAACAAAAACGCGACTTGCTGTTTTGGGTAATTGGATAGTGCCAGCATCCCCAGTCGGGAAATCAACCATATCAAGAACGTCAACTAAACTAAGAGAGTACTGCAACATAACGCGTCCATCTTGCAGAAGACGCGGCGTCAGCTGCATGGAAAAGCCATCTCGAACCGTTCCCGGCGTGACCGTGATGGATTCACTGGTCGTCGCCGTCCCCACAGTCTTCGATATAGCGGCTACATAGGTCCTATCCTCTCCAATGCGACGAGAAACCGTTCGATTGTTTAACGTCGTCAGCGGAAACTGAGAAACGCGCGTGGCATCCCCGACAGATGAAAGGGCGGAGAACACGCTTGTAATGTGCCCTGATTTGCTGGGATCCAAAATAGCCATCGACATGGAAGCGCCATCACTGGCCGCCGCAGACCCCAATCCCGACACGCCCTGCGTGATATTAACGGCAAAATCCCGACTGATTTTCTTCAAGGCCGCGGTAAACGCTACGTTGAAATCCGTATTGTCGGCAAGAGCCACTGTGTAGATTTCAACATTAATAGCGATTTGTTGCGACAAGCGAAGATTTTCTTCTTCCATAAATTTGGCAACAACCTGCATCAACTCTGGCGTCGTTGTCACGACAGCCGTGCCGCTGGAGGGTGAAAGAGAAACAGAACCTACCCCGCCCAAAATGGAGGAGATGGTTTGGCTCAACTCATCCCACACCTTCATCTCCACGCTCATCTCGGACGATTGCTGCAGGGGGTTGTTGGCGCTCATGCTATAACTGCCGCCCGCCGCAGAAGAACTGCTGCTTGAACCGCCGCTGCCCGTATCTTCTTTAAGTCCATCTTTAGTCGACTGCGTTCCAGGTAACGTTTCAACAACAAACACGCGCGTTTCGAAACGTGATAGTTTAATGGCGCTTCCGTCATAGCGCCAACTGACACCAAAATTGCCCGACACCAAGTCCAAAAGACCCGACAAAGGCCCCTCATAAGACACCGTCATCTTGCCTTCCATCGCACCCGTACCGCTATCGCCAGAGCTTAAACCGCCCGCCGCACCAGAAGCAATACGCACAGGCAACCCCGTTTGCACACCAATGGCCGAAGCGATGTCGCTAAGAGAAAGAACCTCGCTTGAGATAAGCGTAACGCCATAGGATCCTTCGTATTTGCTGGGCAAAGGAATGCCACGACGAAGACGCGTTGACGAATTACCCGACCAAACCTTATCCGAAACCGTCAGGGGGTTATAGCTTTTGGGCGTTGCGGGGGTGGCAGCCTCTTTGGCAATAGCCTCGGTCTTCTCGACGCGGCTATCAATCAGGTTTCTGTTCTTTTCATTATTACAGCCAAAAAGCGCAACAACGACCAAGAAAAGGGCAAGACGGCGGAAGCTCATGTTTAGGCCTCATTATTCGCTGTAGTTATTACCGCGAGTTTGGATGACAAGGACGGTCTGACCGGCAGATTGGTTGTTATAGAGATACCCAACAGGCTGTGGCTTCGCGTCTTGAAATCCCGATAAAAGGCTACGCACAGCCCCTTCAAAATCTCCCGACAACGAAACTGACGCCTGAATAGGATAGTCATATTCAGCCTGCCAGCTAACCTCAACATTGGCGCTGCGGCCCCATGTTTCAAGCGTCTTTTTCAACATGTCGCCACTGTTCGCCACCCAAGCCCCAGAACTACTAACACGGGAATCTGACATGACGAGCGGCGCGCGACTCCCAGAAGAAAGAGCCGAAGACGGTACACTCAAATATCCCGATGACGATGCCAAGGACGCTGGTGCAGCGCCAACAGTCTTGGGCGGAGCAACAGGCAGGACTGATGGTAATAGAGACAAGGGTTTTCCGGCCTCAGAAACGGGGGGAAGAGGCTTGTTCGGAGCCAAGGTTATATCCTGATTTCCCGCGACATGGAGAACATGAACCATCTGCCCCTGTTCGCTAATCGTTAAACCAGCGGGCAATAGCATGTCCGTCAAAACCTGACGCCAAGGCGCCCCGCCACGCCAAGAAACAAGAGTCCCTAAACTGACATCTTGCGCAACGGAAAACCCAATCTCAGGCGGTAAAATCTGGCGCAAGGCCACAGAGAGCGGCACACGATCGGCAAACCCTTTGACAACCGCTTCGCCCTGAGGCGGGGCAGACCCATCCTTGGTAAACACAGAAAGGTCCTTACTCATGGACGAAACGGCTTTGGGCGGCGCGATGGGCGCTGACTCAATAATGACCGTATCGGGTGCGCCAAAAGACGAGGGAGCGCCCACTGCTTGTGAGCCCTGCGGGGCCACAGAAACATTGGTGCTCTGAACCTCATCAGAGGATACCCACTTGAACCCTGCACTGGCTGGCGTTGCCACCAGCAAAGAGCCCGCTATCAAGGAGACGGAACCGAAGAAAAGAACGGTATGACGACGATTGTTTTTTTGCATTTCTATGCCCTTTTTCGAGCGAAGGCGATTCGTTGGAAAGTGTAAGTGAGGAAGACGAAGAGAGCAACCAATGACGAATCAAACCCCACTTATTCCCCAAACAAGTGTGTAGTTTATGACACACCCTGATCCTCAGAATCAAAAGAGGATTAAAGAGACTCTCTCCCTGTCCCGAAGCGGCCCGCATAAATTTTTCAACGAAATGATTCGGTTACACGCCTTAAGCGCTACGCCTAAAGGGACAACATCCCAATAAAAAGAGAGGGCCTTATTCCCCGATCGAAGCGAAGGGGCCATCAAGAGATCAGGAAAAATCAACCATGCGACGAATCGCTCGGCGGCTGTTGGCCGGACGACGACGCCCCAAAAGCCAACAACGAATCGCTCGCACCGCCGATTCAAAAGACAGCCCCCGTTTTTCAAACATCCAAAACATAAACACATAAAAACAAACAAGAACGAATACCCACGTTCTGGCATGAACAAGAAAAAGAATGATGCCCAAAAAGGCGCGCGCATCAAGAAAAAGAAAGCGAACGGGCTTTTGTGTGTTTCTCCAATGGATATCCATTCTTTTATTCCCTTCAGGGGCACAGAAGCCTCCCCCTTTAATTAAATCATGGTCGTATCGTCATCGAGCAAAGCCTCAATATCCTGATGAGGCTCCGTCTCTGTCGGGTCAGCAAAAGAGGGGTCATAATCTTTTTCATCAATTGTGTAGCCCTTTGTCAAAACCAAATAGGTTCTGCGATCGATCAGGCCTTGTTTGAAGGCCCTGTTAGCGGCTTGCTGCATCGTTTGTCCATAACGAACCAGAAAACGCTGGGTTTCCAGCGTCCATTTGTCGATGGACATATCCAAAAGTTGTTCGCGAATGTTATCGTCGAAAACAAGATATTCCCTTAAGCCAATGCGTCCGCCGCCCACTTTGGGAACCAGCGCTTGCGTCACAACCATGCGCAACGTTTCCATCAACGCAAAGGCACGCTCACTGCGCTCCGCTGGCTCAAAAACGCTGATAATACGCCTTACCGTTGCCGCGACGCCCACGGTGTGAACCGTTGAGAAAACCAAGTGGCCCGTTTGGCCCGCTTCAATCGCCGCCGACATCGTTTCCCTGTCTCGCGCTTCACCAACCAAAATAATGTTAGGCTTGCGGCGCAAGGCATTGCGAACACCCGCCGCAAAGGTTGGAATATGGCGCGGCACTTCAGACTGGGCCACTAGAGAACGTGGCCCCGTGATACTGTCATAAACATATTCAATAGGGGCTTCATAGGTCAGAAGCTTGCCAGAGCCTTGTTCTCTCTCAATTAGCATCCGGCAACCAGACGCCAAAAGCGTCGTTTTACCACTTCCCGTCGGACCCGTTACTAAAATAAGGCCCTGACGCGGCGACCAGTTCCGCATAATGGGCTCTTCTATCCCCAAATCGACCATACTTGGCGGCAAACCGGGCAGGCTGCGAAGAGTAATTTGAACCGAATCACGACCACGACTTAAAATCGCCGTGATGTTGGTGCGGAACCGATAACGCGTTAGGCGTTCAGGCCTAACCTCATATGAGAGGTCCAAATCAACACCAGAGGCCAATTTGGCGAGCGCTTCAGGCCCGTAAATACGCATAAGGATATTGGCCATATCCGCCGAGTCCATAGCCCGTTGCGTTATCGGGTACAAAACCCCATCCACCTCGATAACAATGGGCCGATCCGTCTGAATGCTGACATCGGTGGCGCGGCTATGGACGCACCACAACAAAAGATCATCAACGTGTTCTTCTTGAAGGCGCAACGGTTCATTCGTCCAACCCGCCGCGAGTCGAACCTGAAAATCTTCTGCGCTTAGATTTAGCGGGGAGCCGTTGTCCACTTGTCGCTCCGAGGAATAAGAACAGAAGGTCCAGTAATCGAAACACCACGATCACCCACCCTCATTTCCGAACCGCCGCCTGTTACGCCGCGATCTTCATGCATCGCATAGGGGGGGGAGATCATTCCTTGTACCAACAGCTCACGATAGTGGATCATGCCGACATAATCATTGGTCATGCGGTCAAGGTCGGCCTCAAACGTCTCTTCGGCTTGCGCGACGCCCGCATTCCAACCCTCTTGCACCAAGGCTTTCCATTGCTTGCGTTCTTCATCACTGCGAGGAAGCAAAAGTCCAGGGGGAGCCTCAACAGTTCCCCAATCACGCTCTAAATACAAACGCCAATTGCGTGGGGCTGTCACAATGCGTGCCGCCTTGTTAATTCTCAAAACGCGATCCGAAACAGCGGCCTCTTGGCCGCCGCCATTTACAAGAACGGCACGTTGCGCTTCGCTAACAATGGGGGGCTCAATCAAAAGACCAGAGGGCGCATTGATCAACAAACGCGTAAAATTAAAAATCTTGGAAAGGCTTACCTCATGCTCAACAAGGCGTCTTTGGATTTCAAAGGTACGGTAAGCTAGCCCCCCACGCGCACCATAGGAAAGCGCGGCCTCACGCAGGGCATCATTCCGAATCTGAAGCCCCATAACCTCTTCTTTTCCAGAATCTTCGCTGCCCATTTGATCCTGAAGATCTTTCAGGACTGGTGGCGGGGGCGAAGCTTCCGTCGTCATGTTCTGTTGCGCACACGCCCCAGAAACGCCCAACGCTAAGAGTGTTACCACAAAAAGAGGGCCTAAAAAGAGCCACCCTCTTTTGGGGAAATCAGATTCTGTCAACAGGGGCATAACGAATCTCTATCGAGTTATTGTTGCTATTGACCGAAACATCGGCCCGACGACCCGCTTGAAGGCCAAGATCATGAAGAGCCTCAATCAACGGCTTTTGATAAACGTCAAGGTTGACAAGAAGCGGAACGCCCGACGGGCTTCCCACAACCTTGTAGCTCATGCTGGCGCGTGAGGCTAAGGTTTGAAGAATTTGGTCGATAGGCCCCGACCATTGAATCGAAATAAGCTGCGTTAGCGCTGGTGGCGCAGAAGAAAAATCATCGGGCGCAGGAAGCTGCGGCTCACGATATTGTTCAATGCCAGAAAGCGTGTCCAACGCCTTCGAGGCCTTTTCTGCGGCCTGCGCCAAGCGCACGCTCACGACATCGGGCTCCGTGGCAACAGGCGTCATGCTTGTCGTCGTCACGCCACATCCCGCCACAAGAACACCAGCCCCTAGCAAGGCCATCATCGGAATGGTTCTTATTATCGTCATTACTTCCACCATTATAAAGATAACGCCTATGACCCTTCTCTCAGCGAAGGATCGCCCCTTTTCCTGTATCATCAGGCCATACCAATGACACAACACACACGCGAATCACTTACCCCGAGTAGCGGAGAAAATAGAGAGAAAAACCAAACACAATCAACGCCACTACGAATAACAAGAACGCAGTAAACCACAGGCCGGTAAACAAATGATAAAGGGAAAAAGACAACAAGGCGGCAGAAGATATCCCATACACCAATGAGGCATTCGGGATTTTCTCTTCTTTTCCCTTTTGATGAGAGAGAAAGGACTGAACCACCCCACGTCCCCTCACATTAAGGGAGGGAAGGTTTGTCTTCCCCCGAGAAGAAGGGGGCGGTTTACTTAAAAAGCCCATATAAAACCCTCTGTTAGCGGCTTAAATCCGTCAACACCGCCGCCATGCGCTCAGGTTTTCCTTGCACAATCTTGATCCGCCCATCCTTGCCCCGATACACTAAATACGGGTAACCCTGAATGTTCCACTTCGCGACAAGATTAAGATTAGCGATCACGGCACGCCGCGCCATATCATCCGGCTCTCCTGCCAAGGCCGTCTGATCGCCATCGACATAACGATTCCAAGCGTCAAGCGGGTTGGGTGTTTTAAGCAGCTGGGCCGCGACACGAATTTCTTCGCCGCCCGTACTATTATAAACGGGGATTAAGCGCACCTGAATCTTGTTGGCCTTAACAGAATCACGCAATTCCAGCCATGTTCTCTTGCAATTGGGGCAACCTGGCGCCACGACCATGATCAATTCGGCAGACTCATTCTGTCCCACCGTCACGCCCGCCGCCGCTTTAAGATCCTGCATGAGGCGTTCCCCAGGGGACAAAGAAGCAGAAGGCATCCCGTTTATGCCCTGCCCGTTCTTAGAGGCAGGTTCAGCGCTTTGTTCGCCCGCCGGAACAGACCCAGCCCCATCAGGCGCACCGGCATTATAAACCTCTCGTTGCTGCTGCGCCGATCCTGACAGCAGCGCTTTCACTTCAGCGTTCTTTTCAACCAACGCACTGATTTGAGGGGTCGTGACATTCTCTCCCTGCACCGAAAACATGCCTCCGATCAGCGCCGTTTGACGATCTGGCGACAGATAAATGATCTGGACCTGCCCATCCTTAATGATAAACCATCCCGGCATGCCAGAGCGCTCACCAATAAAATACAGCTTCCCGCCGCTCTTCACGAGGTTCGCCAAAACAGGCGTTGTGTTAACATCGGGGGCATGCGCGTTGACATTAAAAAGAGGAGCCGCCGTGACCCCAACGTCCGTCAGCGCGGGGGTTGTTTGTGCAAACCCAAGAGAAGCGCTGCCGATCAAAATGGCAATACTACCAAAAATTATTTTCAAGAAATGGGTTCTTGTCATCGGCTTTGGCCTCCCGCTTACTTGGATTGGTTTAGAACTCGCATGGAAGGAACCATGAGAGAATCAGCGCTGTGCATAATAAGCCTGATTCTTCGATTTTGCATAGCCCCGTTTGATCAACCCCTTGCGCTCCATCACCGCAATAACCTTAGAGGCATAGCGGGGGCCAATCCCTGGGGTCGCCGAATGGTAATAGGCAATGCCCCCGTAAAGAGAGCCCGCTTCCTTGATTTTTTGCCCTAAAATCCAAGCGGCAACCCTAACATTCACGCACCCATCATCGCGCACAATCCGATGTGCCACCTTCTGATCCACACCCCAAGCACGAGACAATTGAGGCACCCATCTTGTGTTCACCTGCATAGGACCAAGATCATAGGTTCCATTGACGTTAGGCCCGACCTGCTGCCCAACGCGCCCTCCCTCAACATGCATAATGCCAACCATCACAGCAGGTGGAACCTGATACGTCTGGGCGGCTAGCATCATACAAGCGGCAAGGGCTTGGGCGGTGATCATCTCACCACCCCTGCTCTTCCAAATGAGCGGATGGCGGAACCTCTAAATAGGTCGACAAGGTCGCGAGCATCGCCATGCGTTGATTAAAGGCCTGCCAAACCTGCGTCATCGGAACCGTTGATCCATGCTGCGCAAAGTAAGCGGCCTGCACATCGGGAGCCATCGCGTTCAAGCGATCCGCCTCGGCATAATGGCTTTCCGTATAAATCTGTCCCGCTGCCCGCAAAATAGTCCAACACAAAAGACGCCACTGCTCAGGAGACGAGCCAGATGCCGCGAGCGTTCGCGTAACTTGATCCGCTGTTTTGACAAGCCTTTCTGAAACCTCCGCCAGCAAGTCATGCTCGGCGCGACCAAAGGCATATTGGGCAACAGCCCCAATCACAGGGACGAACCCTTCCATCATCTTGGCGCGAAAGGTGGCCACCGTGTTGGGAACCGTTTCTCCTCCTGCCGGAATCTGGTTTTTAAATTTCTCTTGAAGCGCCGAGGCGATGCGTACAAGTCGCGTGATGTCCTCAGCAGACATAAGCTGGCCTGTCGCCTGATAGCTGGCCGCAACAACCTGACTGGCCGATCCAGCCAAGTTCCACCGCACAGAAGGGGCAAGATCGCCTTCGTCGGCTCCAATCTCTTTAGCCATTTCACGGCTTAAAAGAACAGCGCACTCAACCAAGTCCCCCATGCGTTTCGTTTTCGCGCCTTCGTCCTCAGCGCTTATAACCTCTCCGCTACTACCAGAGACATCAACCAGCGCCTGCAAAAGAGGCATGCCAACCTGACGAAAAGCAGCCAGCATCATCTGAAGATGCGCCCCAGCGTCTTTCGCGGACTCACTTGATGTTGAATCGACCATGACTCTTCCATTTGAAAATGTTTTTTGTGTTGGACAACGGCTCGCCGTGACTCCTTACCATACACGACCCTCACGCGTCTTAACAGTCCCCGTTCGCTTTAAGGCGTCCATTATGCCGCCGCTTTGGTTAACGAAGCGTGCCTAAAAAGTTACTAAATTCTTATTCTTTTCCTCCGTTATTCCCAGCAACCCTTCATGTTCTGCATTCCTTGCTGCGCCCGTGTAAAGACTTTGTCTTCGTTTTGCCATTGTTTTTTTAACGATTCCCTCATGATTTGGCACATCAACAGCGTGCTGACTTTTTTGGGGTCCTGCACACCGCCATGGGTATCGGCTTGAATCCGCCGCGTCGAGCCACAAAGAACACTGGAAAGATATTCCGCCTGATAAAGACTTAAACCGTCTTTACAATTGTTAAAGTCAGGGGGCAAAACGATCTGAGCCTCACGCGCCGCATCGCAAGCCTGCACAGAGGCGTCACAAAATTCCTTAAAATCATCATTGGAACAATCGGGGCGCGTCAATTTGCCCAAACGATCCGCGCACGTTTTAACAAAGGCACTTTGGCGCGACAGGCAACTTAGAAACTGGACAAATTTGGCCTTTCCTGCGGGTCTGTCTAAGTCTTCATCACGCGGGGGGGTGAGACGTGGCCCCGCCAGATTGTAACAGTATTGCCGCGCCATCAGCCATTGCTTGTGCGCCTCATTGCCTTCCTCAGGGAAAAAGTCTTTAACCGTTTCTAGTTTTCCGTTAATCATCAGGTCGACATCTTTAATCGGCGGTACGGTATAAACCTTTTCTCGGCTCAACGTGTCTATACTCACATCGCCATCGGCGTAACCAATGGTTGGAGCCGTTACTGGTGCGCGGCAAGCTTCAGGCACGCCATCGATAGCGTTGCCTGTTTTAGGCCTGTTCTCGCCATACTTGCCGCATTTGATGTTCCACGCATCCATCGCGTATTGGGGGCCGTTTCCATCGCTGCCTTTACTGCGATAACGGACATCGATTCCCTTGGCTACCGTCTTGGATATAATCCGCGCAAACTCCGTCATGACAGGCACAGCCTGCCGCGCCAGAATAAGATTGCACAAAAATTGCTCTGCCGCCGGAGGCATCACATGCTCCGCCAAATGCTTTATTTCTTGCCCTTCGACCTGATTACGAACCCCCGCATCAAGCATGGCTTGCGTTGCCTCTATGGTTGTCCTCGCCTGAAGCTGCTGCGCCGTTAAGAGTTTGATGGTCGCTTGTCCATGCTCTACCCTAAAATTCCGCATCAGGTCTCTAAAAAGATTCATCATTTTCGTAACGCCGTTCGTGATGGATATCCACGCTTTATTTTCTTCCAGCCAGTTACTTATTTCCTGATAAGTACTTAGTTTAGTAAAGGCATTTTCGACAAAACTCTCAACTTCCTGCCCGTCCGTTAAAGCAAAAGCGCTCTGCGGCGTCCAAAAGACACCGGAAAGAAAAAACAGAGTCATCAACACTATAAACAAGTGACCGCCGACCTTTCGCAGCGACCCCGCTTTCTTCCCTTCCCCTTGCGAGGGATCCTTTGTTTTATGCCAGAAGCTCATCTCTGTTTTCCTTTATTGAGACACAGCCATAGGCCACGCCATCTCATCCGGCGCAAAAGGGATTCCCGTTTGAGGAAGGGGCGGAAATCTTTCGGCTTTGATTTCTTGCGGCACTATGGGCCTCGCCTTTGGCGTCACGTCTTTGACAACACGATGCGCCGCGCCCTCTTCCGCCCGCGTTAAACCCGCAACCGTCCCGCCAATTCCCATCCAATTGCTTTTTGTTCCCTGAATCCCCGTGACAGCATCAACCAAAGCCCCTTGCTTGGCCGCAACCTTGGCCTGCCACGTGTTCCATGCCGCCGAGCATTTGATGGTTTCATTAATGAGCTCAGGCTGCGTTGCCCCCGCTTGAATCAAGGAGATATGGTGATGCTCGCTTTTACACATCGAATGGCTTAAAAGTTCTGCCTGATAGGCGCTTAATCCTCGAAAATCAGGCGACAAGCAATTGCTAAATTTTACCTCTAGGTCGTGACCATCAATATAGCCCTTCGCTGAAACGCAGCTCTTCTGTTGCTTGTCAATCAGCGCTTTCGAAGCCGAATCATCCAAATTCGGCCGCGTATAATAGGCTAACAAATCCGTGCAAGGCTTGACCATCGCGCTCTGCATGGCCAGCGCATGATCGAAGCGCGCCCGCTCCACAAGGCCTTGGGGTCTCGTCATCTTATCCTCGCCCCAAGCAGGCGTAGGGCGTGGCCCTGCCAACTGGAAACAATAGTAAAGACCCGCAATCCACATCCTTTGGTTGTCATTTATAGGGTCGGGAACGCTAACTGTTATTTCCTTCCCATCGGGAAGCGTAATCGCCTTAGACGTAAAAGACGACACTTCAAGAGGAATGGCCCCATCCATCGAAAAGGGCGTCAAATCATCATCAATAAAGCTCCGCTTCGTGTCTTCCCCAACCGTTGTGGTGGCCAAGCCGCTACAAGAAGAATCATAGCCATCTACAACAGGGTTTCCGAACCCTGCCGAACACCGCAAGGTTTCTTCATCAAAGGCGTACATAGGCCCACTACCATCATCAATCGGGCCGCGATACATGCTTTCAATGGCCTTAAGAGCCAGCCTTGAAATGCCACGCTCAAAATCCTCAGTCGTCGCGGCCAATTGATGAATTAGTGTTGCCTTACACAAATATTCATTTTTGGGCGCGGCGTAATCTGCCACAAACTTAAGGTCTGCCGCCAGCTTGGCGTCGGCCGCGGCAGTATCCATTTCAATCTGTGTAAGCCGCTGCTTGGTGAGAGCAAGCCCTTCTTGTCCCAAAGCATTAAGCCTGCCGTCGTTCTTGACCAAGTCCGTCATGATCCCAAAGCCATCGGTAATCAAGGTATAGATGTTGGAAATAACAGATATAATCTGGCCAAGCACAGCGATCTTCTTACCCATCGCAGCTAGGCGGGCGGTCCATTCTGCCACAGTTGCAGGAAAATTAAGAAAATCAATGATCCTCTCAAGGACCCCCGCATGGGCTGGCGCGGGAGCCACAAGGCTTCCCCCCGTCAATAAACAAAGTGCTAATGAAAGAACCAGCATGGTCTTTTTGATCGTGCGCATCATCATTCCTCCTGCCTTTTTAAGGCCACTATGGCGGGCAACCCTTGCGTTGCCTTGCCCTCACATCTCTCTCATTCTCCAACAGCTTCCCAACAAGTTTGAAGCTTTTGCATCGCCTGCGTCGCCGCATGGCAATTTTCGTGTTTCTGCGCGACAGACTCTTTCCACGACTGCCCCGATAAGTCGCAAAGATCGGCCGTGTCTAAAAGCAGATCCTTGTGTTTTGAGCCCGCCTGAAGAAGATTGTTGTTGTTTTGCTCACTCTTACACAGGCGTTGATTGATTTCCTCGGCCTCATAAGGGCTTAAGCCCTGCCACTTAGAAAGCGCGACATCCTTGCCACATTCTTGATAGGGGGCCAAATCAAGAAACCCTGTAGCGGCCAAACATTCTTGTTGTTGCGTTTCACACAATTTAGCAGACTCAGCGCAATTGGGGCGCGTATAATACATCAATAAATCCGTACATTGCTTCACCAGCGCATTTTCACTGGCAACACAGTGGTTAAACATGGCGCGTTGAACCTTGCCCACAGGCGTTTTCATCCCCTTGCCAGACCGTGGCGTTGGACGCGGCCCCGCCAGCAAGAAAATATTATCCCAAGCCGCGACCCATAATTGTTGTTGTTCGTTTTGGGGCGCAGGAACGCTAACGGTCAGACTTTCCCCCGTTAAATCGTTCTTATAAGATTGAGTATCCATTTGTGGCATCTGGTAAATCTGGCTGCCATCAATCGGCGAAATATCGGCATCCGCCAAACTCTTTCCACTTGCTGTGCTGTCCTTGCAGAAATCGCCCGCGCCATCAATGGCATTGCCATACCCCTTGTTGCATCGCCGTGCCTGTTCTTTTCCCACAAAATCCGACCCCTTGCCATCGCACGTCGGGCAACGATAACGGCCACTGATCGCTTCCGCCGCCATACGCGAACCTTCCTTTTCAAAACCCTGCGTTGTGGTCGCAATTTGGTAGGCCAAGACTTTCTTACACAAATACTCGTTTTTAGGCGGAAGCGCTGAGGGAAGAGAGTTCAACACCTCCACCAACCTCGCATTATTCGTCGCGGCGTCAATTTTTGCTTGCGTTATGGCAATCTCAGTCGCCGCATAAAGGTGCATCGCCGCCAGTTTCTTCTTCATCGTGATGTCATAAGCCTCGGAAAGCTTTTTAAACTTATCGGCGAAAAGATTATAGAGGCTAACAACGCCATCAAGAATCTCTTTTATATTGGATAGCTCCAGCGCCGCCTTTCCTTTTTCTATAGCCGTTTCTATTAGATTGAAAAGAAATTTGGGTATATTCATAACAGCCGTGTCAGCAACGCTCTCACGAGGCCCCGTTATAACAAGCCCCCCCGTATCAGAGCTGACCCCGACATTCATCAACCCCGAACCCAAGGCAAGAACCATTACAAAGGCTAGTCTTAAGAAAATCGTTGATATTTTCATTCTTCCCCCATCGGCCGGCTCACGGATTAACCGTTTGCGGCGACAGATCGCTCTCTGCTGCCCCTACTGCTCTTGTCTCTTTTTGATCACGCCCTCCTTGCCATTTGGCTTTATAAAATTTGTCAGCCCGCGCCACTTTAGAAGTGCGCACAACGTCAGAAGACACTCCCGACCGCCCGTCCTCAAGCGCCGCATGCCCGCCGCCAACCGCATCAACCGCCGCCCAACAGGAATCTAGGGTTTGCATACCATTAACAGCCGCCGTGCAATTGGCGTGTTTTTTATCCACGCTTACCCGCCATCTTGACCAAGCCATCTCGCAAAAGTCACTGGAAGCCGTTAGTTTTTCATAAGTCGCGCCCGCATGAACCATATCGACATAATGTTGATTGCTTTTGCAAAGGAGCTGATCAATCTTATCCTCCTCATAAGGACTAAGCCCTTTTTCACACTTATCAAACGGCTCTAAATCGATAATCCCCTTCGCCGCCAGACATTTCTGTTGCTGGTCCTTGCATAAATCTGTTTCTTGTACATAAGCCCACGGCGGCAAAGTAGCCGCTTGTATCTGATTGCAATTTGGGCGCGTATAATACGCCAATAAATCCGTGCATTGTTTCACAAGAGCGTTCTGGCTGGCAACGCAATGATTAAACAGAGAGCGCTGCACTTTGCCAACGGGGGTGTTCATGGCCTTGCCATGCAGCGGCGTGGGGCGCGGCCCTGCCAGTAAAAAGATATTATCCCACGCCGCAACCCACAGACGCTGCCGATCTGAATCGGGGGTAGGAACATAAACAGTCGCCTCTTCAAAAAGAAAAGCATTATTCTCATAAGTGTACTGACTCATGAGGGGCATTTCATAAATCTGCCTACCGTCAATCGGCGCGATATCCGCATCAGCCAGACTTCCACCACTCTCATCCAGCTTTTTTTCACAGGTTGTTTTGGCCCCATCAATCAAGACATTGCCATAACCCTGATCACACCGCCGCGCCGACTCTTTCCCTCTGTAATCAGGCCCTCTGCCATCGCAGGTCGGGCAACGATAGCGGTTGCTGATGGCTTCCGCGGCCATACGCGAAACTTCTTTTTCAAAATCCTGCGTTGTCGCCCCTGCCTGAAGGGCTAAGAGTTTTTTGCACAAATAGTGGTTTTTGGGGACAGCCCCCTGCATGGCCGCGCCGACAGAGACTCCCAGAAATGTATCAAGCGCCCCCGCATCAACGCGCGCTTGCGCCATTTTTTCTTCGACCTTGGCGGCAACCATATCGCCGTACAACATGGCCCGCGTATCAAAACCAAGCCTTTTTTCCGAATTTTCGAAAAGGATTTTGAACAAGTCGGACATGGCAACCAACACATCTATAAGAGCTTTGACAATCTTCAGATTACTGGCCCACTCCACCGCAAGCTTGCCCCATGACCATATGGTTGTGGTAAACTCCGACACACCCACGACAAAAGTAACATAGGCCCCAGCCCGTGCGGGGGCGGGAACAACCGCCGTCTGCAGCATAAAAAGGGCAAGCAAGCACAGAATCCACCGCTTCATAACGCCCCGCCATGGTCTGTGCTTGCCCATCAAAGCCATCTCCGCTTAAAAGCGCCCGTTTAGTTCATTTCCCAGCCAGCGCGACATCGGACGTGATTGATACACTTCCGACAAAGGATAGACCGTCTGCAACGGCGTGCCCGGATTGACTTGGATGGCATCGTTCAAAGACATCCCACTGCATGTCGAATGAGAGGAAGACGGCAATTTCGCCGAGAAACTAAAGGTTGGAAGCGGGATACAAAAGGAATTCAGAAACTCCGTCGCCGCGTTTCGAACATAGTCGCAGACCCACTCCCCCGCCTCTTTAATAACTTCTTCTACCAACGCCGCAACCGCCGCCTCTATTATCGAAAACCCAGAAAGCATGGCACTAATAGAGCCAAAATAGTCCAGATAGAATTTTAAACAATAGGTCTCCATAATTTTTCCCCGCACATATTTTTTCGGGTATTTCTTATCGTTGGCAATCGACGCATCATAAGCATCCTGCATCGTCGATTGTTTGGCCGCCATATGTGCGCCCGCGGCCTGCGCCATTCGCCCTGCCATTTCCTCATCAGGACAAGGGGGCAAGTTATCGGAAAGCTTTTCCTTCCCCCCCCACTCCGTCACATTGAACGCTGTTGCTGTGGGCGAAATGCCCGCGCTGGCGATGACAAAAAACAGCGCCATAAAAACAGGGACAAGGGCTTTTTGAAAAGTCTTTTGTATGCAGCGTTGGGTCATAGGACACCTCTTTCTCTTGTTTTCATCATTGTCGTCTCAAATCCAGTAAGAGCGGCGGCGTATCGGGCCGCCCCGTTGACATTCCACTGACGGGCGGCAAGCCAACGCCCTTGGGCCAAGAAACAAGACCCTTCTCAACCGCGCTCGCATCAAGCTGCCCATAGCCCACCGCCAAAAGGTTGCCCAAGGAAACCCCGTTGCAAGACCCGCCACCACCGCCAGAAATAGTCAGCCCAATGTTCAGGGACGGTATCGCCAGACAAAATTTATTTAACATGCCATCGATAAACTGCGTGGCCACGTCGATGGCATACTCACAAGCAAGGTTCATAAGTTTGTCAACGACCTCCACTATGATCAGGCTCTCAATCAGCTGCCCGTGGGTCACCATAGCCCGCAAAGCATTAAAATAGTCAAAATAGACCTTCAAACAATAGGTATCAAAAATCTTGCCACGCACTTCCTTAAGCGGCGTTCCTTTTTCGAAAAGCCAGCTGCCAGCCGGAGCAAAATCATGCGATTGCCCCCCGCGCCCGCTGTCACGCTCCGTCAGGCGGACCGCCTCGTCCTCTGCCGCTTCAAACGCCGTCGTTATGTACGCATCATTCGCCTTGCGAAGGGCAAGCGCCAATGATCGCGAGCGGTCTTGGCAATTCAAGGTTGTCACAATTTCCCCAGAGCCGTCCTTGATAATGACGTTCCCATAATCCGTCGATTTCTTATCCGTCACAACTTCTTGCGTTAATGTGCCGTCCAAAAGACCAATGATAATTTTCAGCTCCCGCACAACGGAGCAGCTACCGGTTTCCTTATACTCCGTAATTTGCCCGCCATAACGGCAAATGCCCCCCTCATAACCACTGCTGGCAATCAAACCGCTTAAAACCGAATATCCCGCCTTCGCGCAAGTATTGGGATCCGTGAGCAAGGACTGAATATAAGCCTTTTCCGACATCCCTGCGCTCTGCGCATAGGAAGGAATGTTGGTGTGGTAAATTTGAAAGGCACAATAAGCCAAAGACCCTTCATTAACTGCCGATAAGCGGCCATCGGCTTCATGGATCGCCATCGCCTTAAGTTCTTTAACGTACCCACCGCCATTGGCATCAATGGCAGACACAAGTCCATTCATCTTCATCAGCTCTTCAGCCTGCGCAACCGTCATCTTGCTTTGGGCAACATCCTTGCTCCAACGATTTTGCGTATCATGATAATGGGTTGATGGCGTGGCGGCAAAAATCTCCGTCTGCCCCAACACCATAAAGCAAAAAGCCAGCACGCTCGCGACCATAAGAGCCGCCGCACCTGAAAAAAGCCTATGATAAAGAGTTGGCCCTGTCATTGCCCGCTATTCTTTCTCATAAAGTCCGTAAAGTTCAAAATCTTTGGCTTTTTCACAACTGCCTTGGCCTATCTCTTGCGGTTTCTTGTCCGAAGCAAACCACAAATCCGAAGGCAGGGCGTCGCTATGCCAGCACACAGAAACCGTATTTTTCTTTAAATCGATATAAAGGCGCGCATTGTCGCTGTTGCAGGCATGCTCCTTACACGCAAACGCGAAAAGAATATCGCCCCTTTGTTCAAGGGGGGCTGTGACTTGCTTGGCAAGGTTATCAAAAAGACCATCAAAGTGGGCTTGGTCCAGCGCCTTATGCGCTTCCTTTTGCAAGAGGGGATCTGTCCAGAAACTTTTGCCGTCTTTGGCCTCAAAGGAAAAAACGCCGACCCATTCTTTTAGGGGAGCCAAGGAAGACACGTCCACCACCGCAAAAGACGGCGCGGCGCACCCCATAACCATCAGGCATAAGAACGTCACGACACGGTACATGAATCCATCCCACCCTAAACCAAAAACGCTTAAAAGAAACTACGACCCTCTAGGGGTCTTTGGCTAGAATTTTTTATAGTTTCCTTCCTTCTATCATCAGCGTTTTGGCTTAATGATCCCTTAATTTCCCGTCTTTTCTGGGGGGCAAGACGGCAAAGGCAAAAACCGTCAGCGCCAGCGCCGCCCATAAAGAATCCGTCCAAAAGTTATAGGCCGACATCAACAAGGCATAGGCGAAGGCTATCGCCGCCAAGGCAAAGGGGCGAAGAGGCGCGCGCAATCGGACAACGCCATAAAGCGCCAAGAAAAACAGGAAAAGATAAAGCCCAAGCCCCCATGCCCCAAGCTCAACCCACAGCTGCACAACCGCATTATGCGGATGCGCCGCGCTTTGTGTGGCGTGAACGTAACGATCCCCATGAGGCACATGCCAATCAAGATTCCGCGTCTGCCCGATGCCCCACCCGAAAAAGGGCTTTTCCATAATCCGATAGGATAAATAGTCCCATATTTCAACGCGATGAAGCCATGAAGGGGGCAAAGCCAGAACCCTGTCATGCCAATGGGTAAAGGCGTATTGAGCCACCATGGGCCACGACAACGACCCCGCCCCAACCAGCCCCAACAACCCCATCGTCACTTTAGGGATAACCCAAGCGAAGGCGAACGTGCCAACCGCCAGAACCTCCCCCGCTTGCGAAGCACGGGAGCGCGTTAGCACCAGCCCCAGCCCTATCGCCAATAATAGCAACGCCAGAAGACCCCTTTTCTCCTTTTTCTGATCCTTCTTCTCCCACAAGGCCGCCAAAACAGGCCAAACTAACAGGACACCATAAGAAAAGCCGCGATTAAGCTTGGTCGCCGCCCGCGATTCCTCCCCCACTGTTTCAAAAAGAAGAAACAGCCAGCCATTATGCGCCCAAAAACCAAGCGTCAGAAGGAGGACTAAAAGAAAAAGCCAACGCTCTGGCAGACGGCAGCGCGTTTGAAGGGCGGGCGACAACAAAAAAAGCAGGGGAAGAAGGATCGTCGCCAATTTCAGCGTTTCCTGCCACGACCCTTGGGGCATCAGGGACTGGAAACACGACAAAAGCGCCGCCGAGAGCATAAAGAGAACAAAGAGCGCGGCAAGCCCGTCCGGCGCGGGGAAGGCCTTGTTGCCCACCCCGTAAAGGAGCGCCAGTAGCAAAGCGCCCCCTATTCCAAGCCCCCCCCATGCGCCACCAAAGAGAAGCCCCACCGTGGCGATCAGTCCATAAAGAACCAGCGCAACCATCGGTAGCTGGGTCAAAAAGAGATTGCTGCCTTTTTCCTTCAAGAGTTGGGATAATGGGGCAAGAAAATCAAAAGAAAACGGGATCCCCGCTTTCGCGGGAATGACAGGATATGTGTTTAAGTTTAGCCCTCTATCGTCATCCCCGCGAAAGCGGGGATCCCGTTTGTTTTTTTTACCATTTACCAACTCTTGAACTGTTTTGAGCATGTTTTTTTCCTGAAAATCTTTCGTTTTCATAGCCTGTCCACTCCGTTAAGCTGGCCTTCCGTTCAGTTTTACCGGATTAAAAGCTAATGTCCACCTCTCTTCGCCTCGCCCTTTATCAACCCGATATGCCAACCAATACAGGCTCTATGCTGCGGCTTGGGGCGTGCCTTGGCGTTGGCCTTGATATTATCGAGCCATGCGGCTTTATCTGGGATGATAAGCGGCTGCGTCGCGTAGCAATGGACTATATCGATCATATCAATTACGAACGGCATCGGGACTGGGGGACTTTTCTGGCGGCAAAAGGCGCCCGCCGCCTTGTCCTGCTGACCACCAAAGCCGCCGTTCCCTATACCGATTTTGCCTTTAAGCCCGACGATGTCCTGATGGTCGGGAGGGAAAGCGCAGGCGTCCCCGAAGACATTCATAACGCCGTCGATGCACGGGTTACGATCCCCATGGAAGAGGGGCTTCGCTCCCTGAACGTCGCCCTTGCCGCCGCCATGGTTTTGGGGGAGGCGCTCAGGCAAACAGAAGTGACGCGATAGAAACGTCCTAGAGTGCTTGGAAAGTTCCTGCGCTACCACCCTAGCCGAGCCCCCGAAATAACGCGTCCAGACCCCCTCCAAACGCAAATGCGGGGCATTCTACGGTGGACTTGTCCCCCATGTAGGCGGAACGATCCTACGTTATGGTTAATGTATGCTGTCTAGCTGCCCGTTTCACGGTGGGGAGTCCAATGATAAAATATTTATTAACAAACCTTGAATCCCCCCCTCAAAGCGCTTACATGAGTCCAGTCAGAAACAAACCGGTTAATCGGCTTGGTTTCTGATTTCTTTTTCTGTTTCGGCATCGGAACAAGAAAAACAAAAGAGAATAAACACCCTAAGGCTTTTGCCTTGGACAACAACTTAGTAAGGAGCAAGACCGATGAAATTCCGTCCTCTGCATGACCGCGTCGTGGTTCGTCGCCTTGAAGGCGAAGCCAAGACCGCTGGCGGCATCATTATCCCCGACACAGCCAAGGAAAAGCCCATGGAAGGCGAAGTTGTCGCCGTTGGCCCGGGCGCGCGCGATGAACAAGGCAAGATTGTCGCTTTGGACGTTAAGGCGGGTGATTGCATTCTCTTTGGCAAATGGTCAGGCACTGAAGTCAAAATCAATGGCGAAGAGCTGATCATCATGAAAGAGTCCGACATTATGGGCGTGATCGATAAGTGCGCATCCGGCAAAGGCAAGTGCGGCTGCAAGAAATAGCATTCAGGATTCAGGGTTCGGCATTCAGGGAAATAATCCCGCTGCGATGCTCGTTTTCTGAATCCTGAATCCCGAATCCTGAATCCTTTAAAATCAACTGAAGAGGAACACAACAATGGCTGCTAAAGAAATTCGTTTTGGCGTAAAAGCCCGCGACAGCATGATGCGCGGCATCGATGTGCTGGCCGACGCGGTCGCCTGCACACTCGGCCCCAAGGGTCGCAACGTCGTCATTCAAAAGAGCTATGGCGCGCCCCGCGTGACCAAGGACGGCGTGACGGTTGCCAAGGAAATCGAGCTTGCGGACAACTTTGAAAACATGGGCGCCCAAATGGTGCGCGAAGTCGCCAGCAAGACGGTTGACCGCGCCGGTGACGGCACAACGACAGCGACCGTTCTGGCTCGCGCCATGGCTCGTGAAGGCGTTAAAGCCGTTGCGGCGGGCATGAACCCGATGGATCTGAAGCGCGGCATCGACGCCGCCGTTGAAAAAGTCATCGAAGACCTCGCGCTTCGTTCAAAAAAAGTTGCCAGCAAGACCGAGATTGCCCAAGTCGGCACGATCTCGGCCAACGGCGACAAGGAAATCGGCGACATGATCGCCTCAGCGATGGAAAAGGTCGGTCATGAATCGCCTATCTCTATCGAAGAGAACAAGAGCCTAGAAACTGAGCTGGATGTCGTCGAAGGCATGCAGTTCGATCGCGGCTATCTGTCTCCCTATTTCGTGACCAACGCGGAAAAGATGATCTGCGAAATGGAGAACCCCTACATCCTGTTCCACGAAAAGAAGCTGGCTGGCTTGCAGCCCTTGCTGCCCGTTTTGGAAGCCGTTGTTCAGTCGGGTCGTCCCCTTCTGATCATCGCCGAAGAAGTTGAAGGCGAGGCTTTGGCCACGCTGGTTGTCAACAAGCTTCGTGGTGGGCTGAAGGTCGCCGCTGTCAAGGCGCCGGGATTTGGGGATCGTCGCAAGGCGATGCTGGAAGACATGGCGATTTTGACCAGCGGTCAAGTCATCTCGGAAGACCTTGGCATCAAGCTTGAGAACGTGACGCTTTCAATGCTCGGCACAGCCAAGAAGATTCGCATCGACAAGGACAACACGACCATCGTCGATGGCGCTGGCAAGAAGAAAGACATCGAAGCGCGTTGCGCCCAGATCCGTCAGCAGATCGAGCTTTCGACCTCTGATTACGACAAGGAAAAACTGCAAGAACGTCTGGCCAAACTGGCAGGCGGCGTTGCCGTGATCCGCGTCGGCGGCGCGACGGAAGTCGAAGTCAAGGAACGCAAGGATCGCGTTGACGATGCCGTTCACGCGACCAAGGCGGCCAAGGAAGAAGGCATCATCGCAGGCGGTGGCGCGGCTCTTCTCTACGCCATTCGCGCGATTGAAAAAGTCAAGGTTGCCAACGACGATCAACGTCGCGGCGTTGACATCGTGCGTAAGGCTCTTGAAGCCCCTATCCGTCAGATCGTTGACAATGCCGGCCTTGATGGCTCGGTCGTTGTCGGACGCCTTTTGGATCAGGACGACAAGAACCACGGCTTTGATGCTCAAAAGGGCGTTTACTGCAATCTGATCAAGGAAGGCATCATCGATCCCGTCAAGGTCGTTCGTGTGGCTTTGGAGAACGCGGCCTCAGTGGCCGGCCTCCTCATCACCACAGAAGCCATGATCGCCGACAAGCCTGAGAAAAAGGGCGCTGCTGGAGGCCATGATCATGGTGGCGACATGGGCGGCATGGGCGGCATGGGCGGGTTCTAAACCCCCGTTCCACGCATTGCCCCTAAGGCAAAGAAAAACCCCTTGGAGAAATCCAAGGGGTTTTTTATGGGAAATGCCTCCTCCCCCATGCTTCGTCATCCCGCACGAAGTCCCGCGTATAGCGGGACGAAGATGCGGGACCCAGCTGAAAGCTTTTTTCTTGCCGCAATAACCACGGCATCGTCCCCAGCCCCCTGGGTCCCGCATCTTCGCGATGCTAACGCATCGCTTCGCCTGCCCCGCGAAGCCCAAGGGGCGTAGAGGGGTGCGGGATGACGAAAGAAGGAGGGAAGACGTTGAGTGTTTGTCGCCCATAGGGCAATCATTATGGCCGTTGGCTTTACGCGCTTGCCTTCGCCGTCACATCCTCGAACAACTTTGTCCATTGCTCGACAGGCAGTTTGCCATAAGGTCCTTCGGCAGAAGCCCAATAGGCCAGCATTTGCGGAAAGACATCGGTTTCTTTGCCCCGTACAGGAACAAAATAACGATCAAGCGGCAAAAACCGAAGCCCCTCCATTCTCGCCATTCGTGCAGCATGCTTTTCTGGATCAACTTGTTCTAAAAGGGCTGTGGCAAAAATCAAAGGGTCATCGGTTCCCAGCCGCTTCTTGGCCTCCGCCCGCCTTGCCGTCAAAACGTCAAGCGTGCGAGACGCCGCTTTGGATAATTCGGGAGAAGAGCTTTCACGCGCAATATACAGCGCATGCGCCACATGGTTGAGATCACCTTGCGATAATTCAGGAAGCCAAATCAGATAGCCCGCCGCCGTCTGCCCCGCACGATCAAGCGTTGCCGTCAGCTCACAAAAGGAACAGACCGTCGCAAAATCATCCCCGCCGCCCTTTCCCGAAGAAAGAGCGCCCATGGGCAGCACGCGCTGATATTTTTTGGAAACGAACCCGCAGCAACGGCAAGAAAAAGAATCGCGCCCAAGCGTTTTTTCAAACTGACTCTTGGACGGAATACTGTTCTTTGAAACCGCCCCCTTGGCGTCAGGCCGTTGCCCAACGCCAAGAGAAAGGGATAGAAAGGTCAAGGAAGCAACCGACTAAAAGGTCGTCGTAAATTTCGTAAATTCCGCCTCCCCAGTAGTGTTCCCCATAACGGACTTCTGAAGAACAGCCGTTATCGTTGGCACGGCTGTTATGGCACCGCCCGTCACTAGGCGCGCAATGCCCTTAGACATAGGCTCGCTTGTGGGGTTTTCCGCATGTTTTTTAAGGCTCAACGCACCGGAAACCATCATAAAAGCTCCGCCAACATAGCAAACAGCACTTAAGATATAAGGAAACACTGGCAATTGCTCTTTGGCTGCGTCCGTAATCAACGCGTTTACACCACTCTGTGCAGACGCCAAATCAGGGAGCGCCACAGCAATGATCGCCGTTAATACGCCCCACTTAAACATTTCGTTCATCAATACACTTTTTTTCATCGCTTCCTCCTGGTTATAAAAAGTTGCCTTGGCCCTCTTGGTAGGAGGGGTTTTCTTGCTGCATTTTTTCTTTGATCGCAAAGAAAGCCTACAGCAACATACTTTCGATATCAACAGCTTCCTAATTGGTTTCACCACTTCCGGAAGATTGCCGCTCTTTCCTAATTGTCCTGCGGAAATCTTAATAAGGGCTTAATTAGCCTCTCTAATTAATGATCCCCGTTCCGAACGTCTTGTCGATGATTTTAAGCATGACATCGATGTTAACGGCCATCGCGCCGCCGACAATATGGGTGACCCCTTGGGGAATCGTCGCCTGCCCACCACCCTCAACCGCCGATTTAACAATCAACCAGCCCCGAAGGAAAGCAATCCCCCCGATGATTTGAATAAAAGCCAAAATCGCCTTCACCGTATTATCGGCCGCCGTTGTGTCCACGCCCGATCCAACAAATTTTGACCAAGCTATGCCGGAAAAACTGCTCATGTTGCTAACATCGCCTGTCCCAAAAAGCGTTTTAAGAATGTCCGGCAAAACGCTTCCAATCGAAATCAGGACGGCCCCGATTACCAAATTGACTATGATGGTCTTGGGGCTTGAGGCGCGCGGATCTGTTCCCGTCTTTACGCCCGCAAGAAGCCCCCTGACGATAAACGTCAGCCCCACAATCACGCTGATCATGGCAATCAACTTAAACATAGGCCCGTGAATGTTTTTCACAAGGTTCTGCATCATGACATCAAGCGAGCTAGCCGCGCCAACAGCCCCCCCCGCACAGCCTGATTCCCAGCTTCCAGAAACACTGCCCATAACAGAGCGTTGAATAACACCGGCGAATGTAGGAAGAGAGAGGAGAAAGCCTGCCCCTACGGCATGGGCTATTCCCGAGACAATCTGGGATTGGCTTGGATTTTCAGCGTGTTTTTTAAACAAAAGGAAGGCGCGCACAGCGGCAAAGGCCCCCGCAATATAGGCCGTGGCATTAAGAATATATGGATAGGACGTCCCTGCCGTCTTCGCATTACAAAGAAGGGCCCCCAACGTATCGGCATCCGCCGCCCACGCTATGCTGGGAGAAAACAGCGTTACAACAAACAAAGGAAGAAACCAGCGTTCCTCTAAATATTTTTTATCCATTTTCAAACCCATGTTTTTGTTCCAAGACAAAAGAGAGGGACACCACCCCCGCGCACGTTCTTTAAAAACAGCGCTCCGCGATTCATTCTCTCATACCCATTGTGACGTAAACAATTAAAAACCTGTTTAATTTCACCATAAAAAAGGGGGGTCACGCCCCCCCTTTTTTATAGCCTTATGAAAGGACCTCAGGGGAGCGTTCCCTTTTCGCCAACAACTTCCCATTGTTCGCCCTTTTGGCGGATTTCCTTGATTTTTCCAAGGCCCTGAAGGCTTTCACCCACGGCCACGCGGCGCAATTCCTGACTTTCCTTGCCCAAGGAAACCCAAGCCGCATCCGGCGTCGCCGCCCGCAAAACCCAAGAAGGGGCAGAGGCAGAGGGTAGTGCCGGCTTTGTCTTGGCCGCTTTTTTCTTCGCGGTCTTCTTGGCGTGAGATTTAGAGGTGGCGGCTTTTTCTTTTTTCTTTACCTCCTCTACCGAAGCCATGGGCTCACGGCTTGAAAGTCCCTCTTCCACAAGGGACACAGAGTTGGCCTGAACCAACGCGGTTTCACCTTTTTCTTCCGAAACAGGCTGTCCTTTTTTCTGCTTTTTATCTTTCAAGGCCAGTTTTTGCTCAAGCTGAGAAACCTGCTCACGCAACGTTGCTTCCTGCGACGATCCCGCGCCTTTCTTTAAAGTCTCCATTTGCGAAACAAGTTGCGCGTTTTGCTGCAAAGAACGATCTAAATCCCCCTTTAGCGCTTCCATCTTGGCAGTCATATCGTTTAAGCGAGCTTCCCAAGCAACTTGGGGCAAGGTCTCGCTTTTCTGCTCTAAGGCCTTAATCTCTTCTTTTTTGACAGGAAGGGTTTCAGCCTTAGCCTCTTGAACGTCCTTTGTCACAGAAGGAAGGGCCGGAGCGGGCGGTAGGGGGGGGGCGACACCATTGTCGCTCGATGATAGAATTTCGCTGTTCTTTTCGACAGATTCTGGCTTTTCCGTCGGGACTTTTTCTCCCTCCTTAACGGGTAGCGCCATCGTCCCGCCACTCTCCACCTTCTTCTGGGCTTGATGGAAAAGGGCCGTCATATCAACCTTGCCTGTAGCCTCAAGGGGCTTTTCTTTCTGAGCCGCAAGATTCTCCTTAGGCGACGGGACATTACGAATTTCTTTTATATTCATGACATTTGAAACGGGCAGAAGCTTTAGCCCCTCATCCTTGGACGAAGTCCCAAACTGAAAGTAAGCCATGCCCCCGATGATGAGCGCACCGACCCCTAAGACTCCCAAAAGAACGCCTCGGCCACGCTTAGGGGCACCACCCGCCTCTTGTTGGGAGGATTCCTCTATCATTTCATCAAGGACTTCTTCTTGTCCATCATCCTGATCATGAAAATCGTCCTCAGGGGGAAGGGCATCCTGCCACGCCTCTGTGGTGGAATCCTCGGAAGAAAATGTGTCCTCTTGAGGGGACAAGTCTTCGCCTGTTTCTGTTGGTTTATCCGTCATAACAGATCCCTTTCATACGATAGTCACGCAAGCTGGCAGAGCCACCCAAAACCTTTAATCCCCAGTTTCGTCACCCGTCAGGTAAGAAAAGGAGCCCCTCTTAAAAACAGGAAAACAAGGTAGCCCATTCTATGGTTAGATTGAAGCTATTTTATGTTCCGCGCCCCAATAAGAGGCCAACAACAGGTCAACCCGTCAAGCCCCCCATCACAAAGAACAGGCGGCGCTACCCCTTAGTATCCCCGCGAAAACGAGTTGAGCAATTGGATTTGGGAGGGGGTAAGCTTCCCTCCTGAAGGCATGTTTTGCTGGGTTTGATTGTAAGATTGCCCGCCGCCGTAGGATTCGGAAGGTGGATAATAGGCCCCATTAGCCCCCGAAGGCGCGCTTCCCATAACGCCCTTTTGCTGATAGCCCCGCAAGAGCTGCTCCCCCGTAAGCTCGCCTGAGCCCCCATAACCAGTCCCCCGCCTTGGGTCGTTTTCCGAAACAGCTTTCAAGAAGAACAGGCCCATCGGTGTTCCCACAGCAACGCGGACAAGCGTTTTGGTGTTATTGGCTTCGTTCTTAAAGAATTCGGACACCGTAGTCCCAACCTCTCCAAGGCCAGCATACAAAGCCTCTTTTGACCCTTTTTGGGTTTGATTCGAAATAACGGTCCCATTGCTAACCGTTGTTTCAGTAGGCGTCTCGGCTAAAGCCTTGCCAAAAGCCGACGCAAAAGCACCCGCTGCAGGAAGAAGCACACGTATAAAGTAACGATGATCGACTTCAGTCGCCATGCCACCCAGGGTTGTGTCAGGATCAAGAGCCAGCGCATCAATCGCATACTCTTTGCCCTTGTAGGTAACTAAATTAAAGGTCAGAACCAAGTAGTTATTCATAACCTGAAATTTTCCAATCGCCCTTCCCCCAGAAAGAGGCCCAGACAATATCTGCGCCAGAATGGGCCCCGGAACATCTGAGTTTGCCTCAGTCAAAAGCTGGGCATAGTTGACCGTTCCTGCCGAAACGATAGCCTTTTTGACGTCAGCAGGATTGACCACGCCCGAAGAAGTCATGTTCTCCGATTTCATGGACTGCTCTTTTTGAAGGAGCGCCTCTGTGGCCGGAGGCACTGCCCCTGCAACAATCTTTGCATGGGAGGGTGTCCAACTCTCCATCAATTGCTGCATTTGTTTTTGCATGGCCTTGGCCAAAGACTCATCGTCAGCGGCATTGCCACCGCGCTGGTTCATCTGCATTTGCTGCTGCATAAGCTGGAGTTGTTGATTGTTTTGTTTTTGTTGGGCGGCCATTTCTTGCTTAAGACGTTCGGTCTCGGCCTTAAACTCGACCAATGGGTCTTTTCTCTTGTCCGTTAGATCGGAAACATCATGCCCCGTGGGCGTTGGCATCGCGCTTCCGCCTTCCGTCAGTGCCCTGCCAACACGCTGCGCATTGGCCTTATCATTTTGCTCGATAAAGAACGGCGTGGCGGAGCCACCCGGCGCTTCATTAAGAGAGGGCGGTTTCGCTAATTGGGATGGGGTCGCCTCTGGCTTACTGGAAAAAGAACCCAAAGCCCCCGCCAGAGCTACACCAACAAAACCCATAATAACGAGCAATTTGACAATGGGCTTATTCTTGACTGTTTCGAAAAAGCCCTTTTTAGCCTCCGCAGAACCCCCAAAGGATTCGTGAGAATCCATTGGGTCAAATTGATCCTGATCAAACTCATCCGTGTTATTTGTCATGGCCGTCTTCCCGCATGAGGCGCGCTCTTATCATGGCACCATTATCCGACATTAAGAGAACAGGGGCGTTCCCAATTTCATAAACCGTCATTCCATCCGACGATGCGGCACTGGCATTCCACGCCGGAGACAAGAGAGCCAGCGGCGTCCGAACATAAACGCGCTCGCCGACCTGCCACGCCATGGTTCTTGCATCCACGCCGCCAACTTTAAGCCTTTGGGCATTGGCAGGAGGCGCGTTTTCAAGAATCATAGAAAGCATTTCGTCGCCTGCAACGGGGCCTTTGTGACGATGTTCTATCAAAGGAGACTTGGCATTCGGCCCAAGGCTTGGAACCCGCGCATCAAAACGCATATGGAAAGTTGGCCCACCAGACGATAGGCGGAAAATAATCGGCGTCGACAGCCCTTTGAGTAAAATGGACAGATTACCCGTTCCAAAACGCGTCAAAGGCACAACACGGACAACGTGTGATCCTGCCTGTGTTGGCGTTACCTCGAAATTCCCACCGACACCAACATCAAGGATGGGCCATGGCTCGCCGGTCATGTCAATAATATCAATCGTCGTCACATAACCCGCTGCCAAATTGATTTGCGGCGGTTCGCCACTGGGATCCAATGAAATGCCGACGACCTTAACCTCACCCTTGGGCGTGCCTGTGTGAGGCGGAAGGGCTGCCTCTTGTGTCGATTCCAGCTTTTGCATGAAATCACGAACCTGATCGGGCGATAAAGGCAAAAGTCCTTGCGTCGCACGGCCATAGGACTTGCGATTATGTTCTTCTTCTCTTTTTGTCTGTTCTTCTGCGGCGCGCGCTGCCGCCTCTTCGGCCTGCTGCTCAAGATTCAACTGATCGGTTACCCCCTCGCTTAGGGGAGGCATTCCGGGCAAATCAATGCCATCTGTTGTCAAAGAAGACTTTTCTGCGCTCTTCTCTTCTTTATTCGTGCCTTTGGCGGCCCCTTCTGCCGAAGCCAGCGCGGCGCGAACCGATGCCGACAAAGAGGGTGGAACCTTGTCTTGCGCCCAAGAGGAGGCGCTTAAGACAACGAGAAGAACAAGCCCCCCAGCCACACTTTGCATGGTTGACGCCTGTGAAATACGTCCGGTTTTACAAAACAAAGGACATCCCCGAATCAGTGTAAATCATTCAAACTCTCCTTAGCGCATTCTCACCAAATCAGTGTTAATATAAAGTTTATGAATTTTATTTGTTGGCCCACATACTGTGGCTCTTTTGTCTCGGTAAAAACCAACGCTCGTCCCCTTTTCGCACCGCCCCATCCTATTGGGGCGTTTCTACATGAACTTCCAAGCTTTAATACCAATCCCTGTAGGATTTTGTTTTCCAGACACCCTGACGATCGTCAACCGAACAATACCCTTATTAGCCGATGAAACATTATTATTCGTCGTGTAAGTCATGATGACGGGCATTTCGACAACCCATTTGTAGGTCTTTTCCTCTCCGTTATACTCATCATCCTCTTCCATGCCTTTAGAGACAATGACGGGCGCGTCCGTGGGAACGGTTGTGAGAACCAGTTGGCGCATTTTGAAGCCCTCGCGCATTTTCTGCTCTATCAGGGCATCAAGAAAGCTTTGCCAGCCCTGATCCGTAAACCGTTTGCGTTGGGCCAGAATACGTTGATCGAAGTCGCCGAACCCAAACGTCATGATTTCTGTGATGCCCGTCGCGGCCCACGATAGAACCGCTTGGTCTGTCTGATTGGGCTCCAACAAAGAAAACATAGGTGTCTCTTTTTTATCGTCAGCAAGACGAATATATTGGTAGGTCGGGCGCAAAAGAGGCGCCAAAAGAACATTAAGAAAAACGAGGCCCAAGACAATATACATGTGCCTTTGCACGCGTGATATTATCTTTTTGAACCGGATGCGTTCGGCTTTTGGCTCAACGGGGTCTTTTTCTGTAAGCGGGTCATCCCGAAGAAACCCCGTTATCCTTGTAAGCCAAGGCGCGTGCTTTAACCCAAGACCAACAGACACCTTTGAGGAAGCGTCCTTCGCAGGCGGCTCTTCTGGCAAAGGAGGAAGGGAAGATTCAGCCACGATTAGCTCCTTGGAACGGCGATCCACTGCTCAATGCTGATGCCCTCCGGGCTTTGCAGCGTCGAAACACGCACAATCTGAAGGACAAGCGTGGCCTGTATGGGGGCGGGCGTTTCTTGACCATCGAATTTGATGGAAACAGGAAACTGGAGATACCACGTATAAACGCCTTGGTTGTCCAACGCCTTTTTAACTTCAGGTGCGGCTTCGATCTGCATCGAAACCGTCAGCTTCCGCGCCTCAATAGCCTCAAGGATACGCGCCTCACGCATCGCCTTTGTGAAGCTTTCCCACCCAGTCGCCGTAAAATTCGTAGAAGAAGCCTGAAGCCTTTGGCGGAAATCGTTGTACCCAAAACGCATGACCTCTTGCGCACGACCCGCCGCCCACGCCACAACATCGCCACGCGAGCGATAAGGCTCGTTAAGCGGCACAATGTTGATGATGCGGCCATCAGAGGTCGTGGCAAAATAAATGCGGCGCGTTTCCATCGAGAGAAGCATCGCAATAATGGCGGCAATCAGCAGCACGATAGACAGGCTTTGAACAAGGCTGATGCGGACAAGCAGCCTGTAGCCATCACGATAAAACACATTGCGCGATAGAACCGTCGAAACAGCATCCGATAACGACATTGAACCCCCTTACAACCCTTCTTGCCCGAAAGACAACGACATGCGCGTCCTTTACCAAAGGCGTTCTTTAACTGGTCACACGAAACGTAAAGTCTGGCGTGCTACTTCCCGTTGCATATTCCGCCGAGCCCTTACAGCTTTGACAGATGCGATTAAACCGCCCCAATGATTGAAACTTGTTTAAACACATCAAACAAACACGCATCGAAATTTGCGGTGGTGCATAAGTATCACCGCCGCCCAAATCCGTGGGGACAACAACTTTAACCCGTGGGGCTTTCGTCACAATCCGCCGTGGGGCATCCGTTCTTTTATAACCCCGCTTACGTCCCGGAGCCGAGCGCCGTGGAAGACCCAAACGCGCCGCCCGCGTCATAATCGCGGCGACCGAACGGCCAAGCTCATCCGCGATAGCCTCAGGCGTTTTGTTGTCATTCCACAAAAGACGAAGCGTTTCGTCTTGATCAAGCCATGAGGGGCCAGAAGGCAAGGGCGTTTCCGCAGAACCCTGCGCCTCGGCTCCTTGAGCCGCTGTTTCAACAAAGGGTGGTGACGACGAATCAGTAGTCATTTCAGCTTTCCTGCTAACCTGTTTTCAAATAAGGGAAAAAACCTGAGGAAACCAATAGCACGTTTTGTGAAAGTATTTCACGAAATAACGCCAAAAGTATCAAATTTTAATTAACGAGCCCTATGCGCCTTAGGACCTCGCTCTTCCCTAAGAGGGCTGCTGCCGTAAAGATGGGGGGCGACACCCCCCGTCCCGTCAGGGCCGCCCGCAAGGGCTGGGCCACAGCGCCCAGTTTCAGGCCATTTTCTTCAGCATAAGCGCGGAACGCCCCCTCAAGAGCATCATGCGTAAATGGCTCCAACGCCTCGATCCGCTCAGCCAGTGCGACCAAAAGGGCCTTGGCTTCCGGCGTCAGGATTTTCAAAGCTTTTTCGTCAGGCTCTAAAACGTCAAAATAAAACTGCGCGGCCTCGGCAATCTCGGTCAAAAGCTGAACGCGCGGCTTGATGTCGGGCAAGGCTTTTTCTAACAAGGCTTGCTCGCTCTCGCCCACCGCTCGACCTAATTTCATTTCCAAGAAAGGCAGCGTTAAGGCCGCGAGCCTTGCGTCCTCCATCTGGCCGATATAGTGCGCGTTCAAATGATTAAGCTTGGCGAAGTCAAACCGCGCAGGCGAGCGCCCGACACCATCGAAATCAAACCATTCAATCGCCTGCTTGGTCGAGATGATCTCGTCATCACCATGCCCCCAGCAAAGGCGAAGCAGGTAATTACGGATCGCTTCGGGCAAATAGCCACGATCACGATAGTCCGACACGGCAGGCGCGCCGTGCCGCTTGGAAAGCTTGGCCCCATCCGGCCCCAAAATCATCGGCAAATGCGCGAAGGTCGGGACATCCCACCCCATCGCCTTATAAATCTGAACCTGCCGGAACGTGTTGGTAAAATGGTCATCGCCGCGGATAACGTGCGTGATGCCCATATCGTGATCATCCACGACAACGGCCAACATATAAGTCGGCGAGCCATCAGCGCGGAGCAAAATCATATCGTCAAGCTGCGCGTTTTGAACGGTGACATGCCCCAGCACTTTGTCGTCAACGACCGTCTCGCCCGTTTGCGGCGCTTTCAAGCGGATCACGGGCTTCACGCCTTCGGGCGCATCGCTGGCAGGGCGGTCACGCCAACGGCCATCATATTTTTGCGGCAGACCCTTTTCCTTTTGCTCGGTACGCATCGCATCAAGCTCTTGCGGCGAGGCATAACAGTAATAAGCCGTTCCGTTCGCCAGCATTTGCTGCGCAACCTCCCTATGGCGGGAGGCCATATCAAACTGGGAATAATAATGCTTTCCATGGTTCAACGAAGGATCGTTGTTGTCCCAATCCATGCCCAGCCACGTCATGCCATCCAGAATGGTTTGAACGGATTCAGGCGTTGAGCGTTGGCGGTCGGTGTCTTCCACCCGCATCAGGAACTTGCCTCCCGTGTGACGCGCGTAAAGCCAATTGAAAAGCGCGGTGCGAGCCCCCCCGATATGAAGGAATCCGGTGGGCGAAGGGGCAAAGCGAACAACAACAGACATGGGCAAGACAACCGTACAAAAATTGTTTATATTTCCAGCAATCTAATACCTTATCTGAGTCTCCTTGTGAACCCATTTCAATCCTTTTTAGACGACCGCGAACGCTGGTTTTTATGGATCCCCGTCTTTATGGCCAGCGGGATTGCCGTTTATTTCGCCCTGCCTTTTGAACCCGCTTTCTCCGCCTGCCTTGCCTCGCCGCTTTTTCTGCTGGGTTTTCTGTTCTTTCGGCGCTTCTTTTTCACAACACCTGTTTTGGCCTGTTTGCTGGCCTTTTCCTTGGGCTTTAACGCCGCGCAGTTTGAAACCAGCCTGATCAAGAAGCCCCTTCTTGACGTGAAACTGGAGCCTACGTCAGTGACAGGAACCTTGATCCGCGCCGAGGCGCTGCCCGAAGGCTCTCGCCTAACGCTGCAATCCCCTTCCATCAAAGACCTGCCAAGGGAGGATCGTCCACGCCTTGTCCGCGTCAAGGTTCGAACACCTTTTGCCGATTTACCCGAAGCTGGAAGCCGCGTTAATCTGTGGGGGCCCCTTTGGCCGCCCGCCGATCCCGCGCTTCCGGATGGCTATGACTTCAGGCGGCAGGCCTTTTTCAAGCAGATCGGCGCAACGGGATTATCCTATGTCGAACTTCGCGAAAGGGACTCCCGTTACCCCATCCACTTTTTTTGGGATGGCTTTTATTTGATGTTTGAAAAGGCGCGACGCGCCTTGATCCTGATGACCTATGAGCGCCTGAATGCACCGGAACAAGTCAAAGAAAAGGCCATGACGGCGGCCTTATTATCGGGCAGTCAAACCGCCATCGATCAAGACACCATGCAAGCGATGCGTGCGTCAGGCCTGTCCCATCTGCTTTCCATTTCCGGCGTACACGTTAGCATGATGGCGCTATTGGTCTATATTCCCTTGCGCTTTCTGTTGGCCTTATTCCCATGGGTCGCCCTGCGCTTTTCCATCAAAAAGTGGGCGGCAGGCGCAGCCATTATTGCGACAAGCCTCTATACCCTTTTGGTTGGTGCGGATGCGCCCACGGTTCGCTCAGCCCTTACAACCGCGCTGATTATGTTGGCCATCATTATGGACCGCAAGGCGCTCAGTCTACGCCTTGTTGCGCTGGCCGCCATCGCTATCATGCTGGTAACGCCCAGCGCCGCCATGGGCGCAAGCTTTCAGATGTCCTTTGCCGCCGTGCTGGCCATGGTTGCCGTTTATGAAAAACAATTGGATGTGCTTCTTAAAGATGGCTGGAGCCTTGCAGAAAGAAAAAGCGAGACCACGCCTTCCCCTCACCGTCTTTCTTTCTTGGGGCGGCATTTAAAGGATATCGTTTTCACCTCGCTAATCGCCACGGCGGCCACAACGCCCTTCACGATTTTTCATTTT